>CAZUZY010000126.1:0-19375 GCA_964624885.1 uncultured Polyangiales bacterium
CTCCACGGGGCCGGCGGGGTTCCCGGTCGCCGCGCGGGGCGACGCGGGGGCCGTCGGGGGGCGCGACCTGCTCATCGAGCACGCGCGCGCGCGGGGCGCCGCGTGCCTCCTGCTCGACCGCGACCTGCCCGGCCCCTGCCGCGGCGGCGCGTAGCTACTTGGCCGCGACCAGCCAGCGCAGCGCCTTGCGGTACTGCTGGCCCATCGTGTCGACCGGGATCTGGTGCCCGTAGCCCTTGGCGACGTTGAGCTTGACCGAGTAGCCCAGGTTCTTGAGGTGCTGGAACGCGGCCTCGGACTCCTTGACCACGCCGTCGGTCTCGCCGGTCCACAGGTAGACCCGCTTGGCCTTCTTCTTGGCCTCGGTGAGCACGTTCACGTCGCCGCCGAAGTAGCGATCGCACGAGGCGACGATGAGCCAGCGGTTGAAGGTGACCGTGTCGCGGATGGCGATGTTCTGGGCCACATACGCGCCCTCGGAGAAGCCCATCAGCACGTTGCCGCGCAGCTGCACGCGCTTGCCGAACTTGCCGCGGAGCGCGTTGAGGGCGCCCATCACGTTCTTCTCGGAGGTGAACCAGTCGTTGTTCCAGGTGCGCTCGGCGGGGTTGCCGTTGAACGGCAGCTGCCCGGCGGGACAGAGGAGCCAGCCGAACTCGGTGACCACCTTGGCCCACTGGCGACAGCCCTCCTCGGGCACGCCGCTGCGACCGTGCAGGTAGACGAAGACCGGCTTCATCCCCTTTCCGGCCTTGGGCTTGTAGAAGAACGCGGGAGGGAAGCCCGGGTTCTCGATCGTGTTCGGGGCGATGGGCGAGAGGCCACCGAGCTTGTCGACCACGGAGGCTGCCGCGGAGGCCGCCGGGCCTCCCGCCGGGTTGTTCGGCGCGGCCTGGGCGCCGACGAAGCCACGCGGAGAGGCCAGGAGCCCGGCCACCGCCAGCGCGACGCCGAGCCCCCGCCCGAGCAGCGGGCGCCCACGCCCGAGCAGCGGAATCGAGCGGCGGAGGAGGGAGGAGACGGGGGACATCGGCGACTCAACCAGCGACCAGCACGACCTTGGTGACCTCGGGGGGGACTGCAACGCGCGAAGGGGGTCCGGATGTTCCGAGGCCCCGGTTCACGTAGAGCGTGGTGGGACCGACTTGATAGCGCCCGGACACCCAGGGGTACAGCACACCCACCGCCAGCGGGCCAAGTGGACGGATCTGCCCGCCGTGGGTGTGCCCCGAGAGCTGCAGATCGACGCCGATTCCGGCGGTGGCGCGGACGATCTGGGGCTGGTGAGCCAGGAGGATCCGCGCGCGGTCGGGGGGCGCGTCCCGGAACGCCTGTGCAGGGTCGGAGCCGTGGAAGGCGTCCTCGACACCACCGATCACGAAGCCCCCGCCGTCGGCCTCGGCGACGCGGGTGTGCTGGTTGATCAGCACGCGCACACCCGTGGCTGCGATGGCCGACAGCACCTGGTCGCGACCGACGTAGTGCTCGTGGTTGCCGGGGATGGCGACGGCGCCGTGACGGGAGAGCGCCGCGAGGCGGGCGAGCCAGGCCACGGCCGGCGCGATGTGACGCGCCCGATCGTGCACCAGGTCGCCGGTCATCACGACCAGATCCACGCGGTGTGCACGGATCCGCTCGAGGATCCGCGAGAGGTCGGTCTCGTCGAGGAACTCGCCCACGTGCACGTCGGAGACCTGCAGGATCGTGTAGCCGTCGAGCGCTCTCGGGAGCCGCGAAAGACGCACCGGCAGCTCGACGACGTCGAGATCGCGACGAGCCCGGATGCCCCAGAGCGGGGGGATCACGCCCGTGGCGGTGGCGACGCCGAGCGACACCTTCTGCAGCACAGCGCGACGGCCTTCGTCCGGGGGGCGCGGCGGCGCGACGCGATCGAGCACGAAATCGAGCACGACCAGCAGCGGCGCGGCGACCACCACCACGACGAGCTCGAGCAGGGCCACGCCCTCGATCACCGCGAAGCCATCGGGGAGGTCGAGCAGACGGGAGGCGCGGCCGAGCGGCAGGAGGCACGCACCGACGACCCCGAAGAGGCGCGCGCGACGGAACCCGCGCGCATGCAGGCGCCACGCGAGCAGCCCGTGCAAGACGGCCGAGGCCGCCGTGAACACGAGGAAGAACAGGAGGAAGCGGCTCACCCGCGGGGCCCCGTGCCCTTGCGTGTGCGCCGCGGGAGCACCGTCCGGCTCGACGCGGCGAGGTCGAGGCCGTCGCGCGCGCCGGCGACGAAGCGCTGCGCGCCGGCGTAGGCGATCATCGCGGCGTTGTCGGTGCAGCTCGCGAAGGGCGGCACCACGATGGTGAGGCCCGCCGCGCGCGCCGCGGTGGTGGCGCGCGCCCGGAGCTCAGCGTTGGCGGCCACCCCGCCGGAGATCACGACGCAGGACACGGCCTCCGCCCGCGCCGCCGAGATCAGCTTGTCGACCAGGACCGTGGTGGCGGCCTCCTGGAACGAGGCGCAGAGATCGGCGATCTCGGCCTCGGTGGATGGTGGGCTCTTCGCGACGAGGGTGGCCACCTGGGTCTTGAGCCCCGAGAAGCTCATCTCCCAGTCCTTGCGGTGCGCCATCGGGCGGACGAGCCGCACCTTGCTCGCGTCGCCGCGCTGGGCGAGGCGATCGACGACGGGGCCCCCGGGGTAGCCGAGCCCCAGTAGCTTGGCGACCTTGTCGAAGGCCTCCCCGGCCGCATCGTCACGGGTCGCGCCGAGCTCGCGGATGTGCGCCGCGTCGGGTCCGTCGACCCGGTAGATCGCCGTGTGCCCACCGGAGGCGAGCAGTGCCACATAGGGAAAGGTGGGCACCGGTTGGTCGGGTGCACGGCGCACGAACGGGGCGAGCAGGTGGCCCACCAGGTGATCCACGGCGACCAGCGGGCGCCCTGTCGCGAAGGCGAGCCCCTTGGCCACTTGCACGCCCACCAGGAGCGCACCGATGAGCCCGGGGCGAGCGGTGACGGCGATGGCGTCGAGCGCCGAGAACGGCAGGGCCGCGCGGGCCATGGCCGCGCGGACGACGGGGACCACCGCGCGCAGGTGGTCGCGCGACGCGAGCTCCGGGACCACGCCTCCATAGGGGGCGTGCAAGGCGACCTGCGAGTGGACGACGTCCGACCGCACCTCGCCCGACTCCGACACGATGGCGGCCGCGGTCTCGTCGCAGGACGACTCGATTCCGAGCACGAGGGGCACGGCTGGTCTGTAGCCGCAGAAAACCCCTGCCGAAAGGGTCCGTGCTAGAGGTTGCCCCATGGCTGCACCCGAGCCGAGTGACATCCTCGAGTCGAATCTGGCCGCGGAGTTCCCGCTCCCCGCGTTCGGGAGTCATGCGCTCTACGTGATCGTCGTCCTCGCCGCGGCCACGTTCGCGCTCGCCCTGGCCTCGGCCAAGCGACCGCGCCTGCTCGCCGCCGCCCGGAGCGCCGCGTACGCGACCTGCGCGTTGGTCTGGTTCGACCTGCTGCTGCTGGCCTACGCGTTCATCACCCACGACTTCCGCATCCGCTACGTCGCCCGGTACAGCGACCGCACGATGTCGACGGGCTACCTGTTCACCGCGCTGTGGGGCGGCCAGGACGGCTCGCTGCTCTGGTGGCTGTTCCTGCTCAGCGTGAACACGAGCGCGTGCGTCGCCTGGATGGGCAAGAAATGGCGGCCCCTGCAGCCCTACGTGATCGCCACGCTGGTCGCCATCATGGGCTTCTTCGTGGTGATCATGGCCTTCTCGGCCAACCCGTTCGCGGAGTCGATCGCCGGCGCGCGCGCCGACGGTGAGGGCCTCAACCCGCTCCTGCAGAACTTCTACATGATCATCCACCCGCCGAGCCTCTACACGGGCTTCGTCGGGTGCGCGGTGCCGTTCGCCTTCGCCATCGCGGCCCTGGCCAGCGGGCGCCTCGACGAGGAGTGGCTCGTCGCTGTCCGCAAGTGGATGCTGTTCGCCTGGACGTTCCTCACCATCGGCAACGTCCTCGGCATGCTCTGGGCGTACGAGGAGCTCGGGTGGGGCGGCTACTGGGCCTGGGATCCGGTCGAGAACGCGGCGTTCATGCCGTGGCTCACGGCGAGCGCGTTCGTGCACTCGACGATGATCCAGGAGCGCCGCCGCATGCTGAAGATCTGGAACGTCGTGCTCATCGCGCAGACGTTCTTCATGACCATCTTCGGCACGTTCCTCACCCGCAGCGGGATGATCGCGAGCGTCCACGCCTTCGCGCAGTCCAGCATCGGCATCTATTTCAGCTACTTCATGGTGACCATCGTCTGCGTCACCGCGGGCCTGGTCGTCTACCGCCTCCCCGAGCTCAAGAACCTCGACGGCGACGAGCCGGCGACCCGCCTCTACCGCGAGAAGGTCGGGCCGGTGGTGGTCGCCACGCTCGGCCTCGCGCTCGTCGTGGCCGGGGTCGTCCGCTTCGCCACCCCGAAGATGCTGCCCGTTGCGGCGGTCGCCCTCGGCACCGTGCAGTTCCTCGGCGGCTACGGCATGGCCCGCATGCGCCGGAGCTTCGTCGGCTACCCGTGGGGCGACTTCTCCACTTCGACGTGGGTGTCCGCCCTCGCCGTCGCCCTCGTCGCGCCGGGGGTGTTCACCATCGGCGGGTTCGTGACCTACTGGATCGCCTGTCGGGTCATCCCGCCGGCCAAGGCCACCGAGGACTCCAAGAAGAGCGCCGCGGTGGCGACCGAGATCGACGCCGTCGCCTCGCGCGAGGCGGCGTTCGTCGCCAACAACTGGATCCTGCTCTCCATGCAGGCCGTCATCGGCTTGCTGACCGTGTTCCCGCTGATCAGCGAGGCGGTCATCAAGGAGAAGGTCACCGTCGGGCCCAAGGTGTTCACCGCCGTGATGCTGCCGCTGGGGCTCGCCATGTACGCCCTGATGGGCGTGGCGCCGCTGCTCGGGTGGCGCAAGACGAGCGAGAGCGCGCTCAAGAAGGCCTTCCGCGTCCCGGTCACCGCCGGGCTCGTGGTGGGCGCCCTGCACTTCGCGGTGGGCAAGCGCTTCGGGCTCCCGGCCATCATCGACGTCGACCCGATCTGGCCCAACGCCTTCGGACAGATCCTCAAGTACATCGCGATGGTCACGCCGGTGCTCGCGACGGCGATCGGCGCGTTCAACGTGGCGGTCATCGTGCAGGAGTTCTGGCGCGGGATCGCCTCGCGCACGAAGGCCCACGACGAGGGCTTCCTCACGGCGCTCGGCAAGCTCGTGGGCAAGGCGCGTCGCCGGTACGGCGGCTACGTCGTGCACCTCGGCATCGTCGTGATGTTCCTCGGCTTCGCGGGCTCCGGGTACAAGACGGACCGCGAGGTGGCGCTGCGCCCCGGCGAGTCGTTCGAGTTCCAGGGCTACCAGTTCACCTACGTGAAGTCGCGCCGCGTCGACACCGACCCGGCCAAGATGGAGATCTACACCGACATCCACATGCGCAAGGGCGGCAAGGATCTCGGCATCCTCTCCCCCGCCAAGTTCGTCTACCGGCGCCAGCAGATGCCGACCAGCGAGGTCGCCATCAAGGTCGGTGCCCGCGAAGACGTCTACCTCGCGCCCGGCTCGGTCAACCCCGAGACCAAGCTCGCGACCCTGCACGTGTACGTGAACCCGTTCACCTCGTGGATCTGGCTCGGCGCGATGATCGTGCTGATCGGCGCTGCGATAGCCACGTGGCCGGACTCCGATCTCGAGGACCAACCGGTCACCGCCTACCTGCGCACGGCCGGCGCGGTGGCGACCTCGCTGTTCCTCTCGCTGCTGCTCGCGATGACCCCGACCTACGCGCGCGCGGCGCAGCAGACGGGGGGCGGATCGTCGATCCACGCGGGAGACGTCCAGCTCAAGACACCGCAAGAAAAGCGGCTGTTCAGCAACCTCCTCTGCATGTGCGGGACGTGCGAGCGCCTGCCGTTGACCAACTGCGCGTGCGGGTGGGCCGACGACATGCGGCAGCGACTCGCGGCGCGCATGGCCATCGGCGAGTCCGAGGAGAGCATCACCGCCTGGTACTCGAAAGAGTACGGAACGTCGGCTCTCAACGTCCCTCCGTCGCGCGGCTTCCTGCGGACCCTCTGGGTCGTCCCGACCTTGTTCGTCCTGGCCGGCGGCACGGGCGCGGTGTTCCTGATCCGGTCCTGGAAGAAGCGCGCCCCCGCCCCCAAGCCCACGAATGACGCTGCGGCGGAGGAGAAAGACGACTACGACTCCAAGCTCGACGAGGAGCTGCGGAACGATCCATGAACGATGCGGAGCAGGTAGCGCGCCCCGCGCCGAGGGCGACCAAGCCCGCGGGCGAGGTGGAGCAGGGCACGCCGTTCCTCCAGGGAACCACGGCCAAGGTGGCGGGCGGCGTGCTCGCGGTGCTGGGCGTGGCCCTGGTGGGCATGCGCGCCGGCACAGGCACGGCGCTGATCGTGCTCGCCGGCACGGCGCTGCTGCTGGTCATCCTGTTCGCCTTCCGCTCGGTGCAAGCAGCGTTCGAGCCCGCCGAGGAGCTGGTCTCGCTGGCCGCCAAGACCACCTCGGCCGAGGCGTGGAAGAAGACCGCCCTCAAGGCCATCAAGGATCTCGAGTACGAGCGCGCGCTCGGCAACGTCGCCGACGCCGACTACAAGAAGCTCCTCGAGGCCTACCGCGAGGAGGCCAAGCTGGCGCTGCGTGCGGTGGACGACGAACGCCAGACCCGGCGCGAAGCCGCGGCGACCTGGATCGCCGAACAACTGATGGGTGGTCCGGCGGACGACGAGGATCGGGGCGCCGACCCCACGCCCACGCCCGCCGAGGCGCCGGTGTCGAAGCGCAACGACCGCTCCAGCACGCCCGTCCACCCGAAGCCCACGGACGCCTCCGTCTTCGGCAATCAGCACCGCTGCCCGAAGTGCGACACAAGCAACGAGCCCGACGCCAAGTTCTGCAAGGAGTGCGCGACCGCGATGCCCCGAGGTGCGTCGTGAACCGCCCGCTGCGCATCGGTGCGGCGCTGGTGGTCGGCAGCGTCTTCGTCGCCCAGCTCTCGGTGGCCCAGCAACCCTCGGCGCTGCCGAGCGCAGCGAAGGCCAGCGCGGCCGCCAGCGCCCCTGCCAGCGCCTCCGCCAGCGCCAGCGCGGCGGCACCGAAGCCGAGTGGCTCTGCGTCTGCGCCGGGCTCACAGGCGAGCGTCACGGCGTCCGGAAGCGTCGTCGCGCCTCCCGCGGCGCTGCCCCCCGGGCACCCGGCGCCGGGCGCACCTTCGCCTGGCATGGAGGACGACGAGCCGCGCATCCCGCGCGACATCGTGATGGACGACCCCTCCATCCCGCCCGGCTCGATCTACACGAGCATCGTCGACGAGACCGGCAAGGCGGTCACCGACGTCGAGGTGATCCTCACCATCACGCGCACCAAGGTCTCCGAGGGAGAGTCTTCGAGCAAGACGAGCAAGACCTCCGACGCGAAGGGTCTCGCCGTCTGGAAGGATCTCCCGCGCGGCACGGACGTCACCTACGCCGTCTCCGTCGCGAACTCGGCGCCCGAGGCCCCGGCGTTCACCGCCGTCTACAGCTCGAGCGCCTTCAACCTCCCGCTCGATCGCGGCTTCCGCATCCAGCTCCACCGCTTCCCGGTGGCGTCCTCGATCGACAAGCTGATGGTCGCCGTCGAGGGCGCCGACACCATCATCGAGATCCGCGACGACCAGCTCGAGGTCCAGCAGATCTTCGACATCATCAATGTCGGCACCACGACCTGGTCGCTCGGACCGAACGGCCTCGAGCTCGGACTCCCCCCGGGCTCCAAGGGCCTGCGCACGGGCGAGACCGTCGAGACGCACGGGGCGGTCGGGGTCGAGGGCAAGGGCGTCAAGTGGATCGGCGCGTTCCGACCCGGGCGATCCCGCCTCGGCTACGACTACAAGATCCCCTTCGACGGCTCCGGCGAGATCGACCTCGAGATCCCGCTGCCTCCGCGCGTCATGGTGGCTCGCCTCCGGGTCCCGACCCGCAAGGGCATGACCGTCGCCGTCGAGGGCTTCCCGGCCACGCGCCCCGAGATGACCGAGATCGGCGTGAAGGTGGCCTCCACCCTCAAGCAGGGGACGCCCGACCAGCCCATCGTGCGGCTCAAGATCCACATCGCCGGGATTCCGACGGCCGGGCCTGCGCGCAACGCGGCGTTCGTCGGTGCCCTCGCGTTGCTCCTCGTGGGCCTCTGGCTGGGCACGCGCGCCCACGCCCGCAAGGAGCTCGAGGCCTCCGGCTCGCTCCGCGAACGAATCCGCCTACGCCTGCTCGACGAGGTGCGTGAGCTCGATCGGGCCCTCGCCGACGGGCGCATCGGGCCCAAGGCCCACGCCCGCGAACGCGCCCGGCTCGTGGACGACATCGGCAGCACCCTCGAAGTCTGAACCGAACCAGAAGGAGCCAACATGCCCATCCGGCGCATCGCCCAGGTGGGGCACCCCGTGCTCAGGGAGCGCTCGAGAGAGCTCACCCTCGAGCAACTGAGCTCCCCCGAGATGCAGCGTTTCATCGACGACCTCGTCGAGACGATGCGCGACGCGAACGGCGCTGGTCTGGCCGCTCCCCAGATCTACGAGCCGGTACGGATCTGCGCGGTCGAGGTGAAGAACAATCCTCGATACCCGTACCGACCGAACATCCCCCTCACCATCCTCGTGAATCCCCGCCTCACCCCGCTCGGGGACGAGGTGTTCGATCACTACGAGGGTTGCCTCAGCGTCCCCGAGCTCCGCGGCGTGGTCCCCCGTCACGCCATCGTTCGCGTGGAGGCTCTCGATCGCCACGGCGCACCGCTCGATTTCGTCGCGCGCGGGCTCGCCGCCGGCACCTACCAGCACGAGGTCGACCACCTCGACGGAAAGGTGTTCCTGGACCGGATCGTCGATCCCACCACCCTCTCGACCTACCGCGAATACGAGCGTCATCACCAGGCCTCGTACGTCGAGCACGCGCGCCAGATCGTGGAGCGATACGGGAGCTGAGGCTCCCCCTGGCAGCCGGAACAGGGACGGCTTGGCAGGTGTGGAAAGCCTGCCCACAAGGACCGTGCACAGCCTCCGTGCAACCCGAGCAAAGCGGCGAGGCGTCACTCCACCCCCACCGAGGCCGGAGCTTGTCCCCGCCGTCCTCCCCAGCCGCACCGGCTCGCTCCGCCTGCGATTCCGGACGCTTACCGAGATATCCCCAGAACCCACAGGGCCTACTCGTATCTACGAGGATCTATTTACCAAGAGGATCAGAAGGCTCCGCGTGAACCGGAACCGTGCGAGGGGGCTTCCGCTCTCGCGAAGCTTGGCGTAGACACTCACGTCACCGAGGAGCCAGGTATGGACGTCACGCTGCCGAAGAAGGACCTGATTCGCCTGTTCGGACGCACCCAAGGGGTGGCCGACAAGAAGAGCACGATGCCCATCCTGTCGAACGCGCTCGTGGTGGCGCGCGGCGGGTCCATCCGCGCAGCTGCGACCGATCTCTTCATGGCGGTGACCTCGTCGCAGCCCGCCACCATCCAGCGCGAAGGGCTCATCGCGTTGCCCGCCAAGGAGCTCGTCGAGCGCCTCAAGGCCATGCCCGAGGGCCTCGTGCAGTTCTCGGTCTCCGAGGGCTCGACGGTGCTGCTCAAGGCCGTCGGCGCCAAGCGCGAGTTCCGCCTGCGCGGCATGCCCGGTGAAGATTTTCCGACCCTGCCCCAGCCGGACGAGTCCACGACGGAGCTCGCCATCTCGCCGGCCATCCTCGCCGATCTGATCGCCAAGACCTCGTTCTCGATCTCGCCCGACGAGACCCGCCCCCACCTGAACAGCGCGCTCCTCGAGTGGGACGGCGCGGTGGCGCGCATGGTCACGACCGACGGGCATCGCCTCAGCAAGTACGAGATCGACGTCCCCGGCGTGGAAGCCAAGTTCTCGCTGCTCATCCCGCTCAAGGGCATCGGCGAGCTGCGCCGGCTCTGTGACGAGCTCCGCGCCGACAAGAGCAACGAGGCCCCGATCAAGCTGCTGCGCGGCGGACCGAACGTGTTCTTCTCCTATGCGCGTCCGGGGGAGGATTCGCTCCTCGCGATCAAGCTGGTCGACGCGCAGTTCCCGCCCTACCAGCAGGTCATCCCGCAGCGTTCGGACCACTCGGCCCGGGTGTCGCGCGCCTCGTTCATCGACGCCCTCCGCGCCATGTCCATCGCCGCGAGTGAGCGGACCGGCAGCGTCAAGATCTCGCTCGCCGGTGGCACCATGCGCGTCTCCAGCGAGAACCCCGACAGCGGCGACGCGCTCGACGAACTCGCCGTGGAGTACGCGGGGCCCGACATGACCATTGGTTTCAACGTCCGCTATCTGCTCGACGTGCTCACGGTGATCGACGCCGAGGACGTCAAGCTGGGCCTCTCGGGCGAGCTCGACCCGGTGGTGGTCTCGCCGGCCTCGGACGCGCGCTTCCTGGGCATCGTCATGCCCATGCGCATCTGATCTCCCCGCGTCGCCGCCGTCATCGTGGAGCCCCGCTCGCTGCGCCTAGCCTCGCTCGAGGTCCACGGGCTGCGAAACCTCGTACCGACGCAGCTCCGGCTCGGGCCTCGGTTCAACGTCTTCGCGGGCAACAACGCGCAGGGGAAGACCAACCTGCTCGAGGCCGTCTACCTCGCTTGCACCTCGCGGAGCTTCCGGGTCCCCTCGCTCGACGAGGTCCTCCAGCACGGTGAGCGCACCGCGCGGGTCACCGCGACGTTCGACGTGGCCGGGGAGCCCAAGCGGGTCCAGGCGGTCACGTTCGGCGAAGGCGGCCGGGTCACGACGGTCGACGGCAAGCGGGTACGGAGCCTCGCCACGTACGCTGCGCTCTCCCCGGTGGTCGTGTTCGAGCCGCGGAGCCTCTCGCTCACCCAGGGCGCCTCGGCGGAGCGGAGGCGGCTCCTCGACCGGGTGGGCTTCCACCTCGCGGTCGTGGAGGGGGGGGCGGCCACGGCGGTGGAGGACATCTCTCGCTACCGCCAGGCGCTCGCCCGGCGAAGGCGGGCGCTCGTGACCGGCGCCGATCCGAGGGTCCTCGATGCGCTCGAGGAGATCCTCTCGCGGCACGGGGCGGCCATCGCCGCGCGCAGGGCGCGGACGCTCCTTGCGTTGAAGGGGCCGGTCGTCGACGCATTCTCGCGGATTTCCCGGGGCGCCGCGCTCCTCTCGGTCGAGCTCTCTTCCCGGGGGCCACGGGATCAGGCCGGGCTGGCCGAAGCGCTGCGGGCGCGGCGGGGCGACGACGCACGCCGGGGCACCACGACCGTCGGGCCGCACCTCGACGACCTCGAGCTCGTGCTGGACGGGCACGCCGTCCGGCACTCGGCGTCCCAGGGGCAGCACCGGATGCTGGTGCTCTCGCTCGTCTCGGCCGAGCTGCAGGGCATCGCCGCGGCGCGGGACGTTGCTCCCATTCTTCTCCTCGACGATGTCTCGAGTGAGCTCGACCCGACGAGGAACGCTGCACTGTTTGATTTCCTCGATGGAACCAAGGGCCAGGTGCTGGTCACCACCACCCGCCCCGAGGCCCTCTCCATCCACACGGAACGGCGGGATTTCCGCGTCGAGCAGGGGAAGATCGAACCCTGAACGGATGGCTGGGCGTCCCTGCCGGACCGTGCTACGCCAGCCGTCCTCGAACAATGTCCGAAAAGAAGCCGAGCTCCAATCCTCCTGTTGGGTCCGACGTCCCCGCCGCTGGAGCCTCCGCTCCGCCCGCGGCCAGCAGCGTACCCCCTGCTGGCAATGCGGCCGACTACGGCGCGAGCAACATCCAGATCCTCGAGGGGCTCGACGCCGTCCGCAAGCGCCCGGGCATGTACATCGGCGACGTGCACGACGGGTCCGGCCTGCACCACCTCGTGTGGGAGGTCATCGACAACTCGGTCGACGAGCACCTGGCCGGGCACTGCAAGACCATCCGGATCGTCCTGCACTACGACCACTCGGTCACCATCGAGGACGACGGGCGCGGGATCCCGGTCGACATGCACCAGAAGGGCGTCTCGGCCGCCGAGGTCGTGATGACCGTGCTGCACGCCGGCGGCAAGTTCGATCACGACTCGTACAAGGTCTCGGCCGGTCTGCACGGCGTCGGCGTGTCCGCGGTGAACGCGGTGAGCGAGTGGCTCAAGCTGGAGATCCACCGCGACGGGCACGTGTACGTGCAGGAGTACCGGCTCGGCGTTCCCCAGGGGCCGCTCTCCCAGCTCGGCGAGACCACCCGCACCGGCACCAAGGTCACCTTCCGCCCCGACCCGGCCATCTTCGCCACCGTCCCGGGCGACGTGTTCGAGTTCAACCACGAGACCATCGGGCACCGCCTGCGCGAGATCGCCTACCTGAACGCCGGGTTGGTCATCGACTTCCGCGACGAGCGCGCGCCGGGTCGCGACCACGAGTACGTCTACAAGGGCGGCATCTGCGAGTTCGTCGAGCTCCTGAACAAGGCCAAGGAGCCCATCCACGAACAGGTCGTGTCGTTCCGCGTCGAGCAAGACAAGGTCGACGTCGAGATCGCCCTGCAGTGGAACAACTCGTACACCGAGCAGGTCTTCCCCTACACCAACAACGTCCACAACCGCGACGGCGGCACCCACCTCACGGGCCTGCGCGGCGGTCTCACGCGGACCATCACCGCCTACGGCGCCGAGCACAACCTCGTGAAGGAGCTCAAGGCTGGCCTCTCGGGCGAGGACATCCGCGAGGGTCTCACCGCGGTCATCTCGGTCAAGCACCCCGACCCCTCGTTCGACTCCCAGACCAAGCACAAGCTCGTGTCGAGCGAGGTCAAGACCATCGTCGAGCAGATCGTGGTGGAGCGGCTCGGCCGGTTCCTCGAGGAGAACCCGGCGACCGCCCGCAAGATCCTGGAGAAGGCCATCATGGCCGCCAAGGCCCGCGAGGCGGCGCGCAAGGCCCGCGAGGTCGTCCGCAAGAGCGCCATGGATCCTCTCTCCATCAGCGGCAAGCTGGCCGACTGCCAGGACAAGGATCCGAGCCGCTGCGAGCTCTACCTGGTCGAGGGTGACTCCGCCGGCGGCTCCGCCAAGCAGGGCCGCGACCGCAAGTTCCAGGCGATTCTCCCGCTGCGCGGCAAGATCCTGAACGTCGAGCGCGCCCGCCTCGACAAGATGCTCTCCTCGCAGGAGATCGGCACCATCATCACCGCGCTCGGCTGCGGCATCGGCGAGAGTGGCTTCGACATCACCAAGCTCCGCTACCACTCGATCATCCTGATGACCGACGCCGACGTCGACGGTTCGCACATCCGCACGCTGCTGCTCACCTTCTTCTTCCGCCAGATGCGCGAGGTCGTCGAGCGCGGGCACCTCTACATCGCCCAGCCTCCGCTCTACCTGGTCAAGGCCAAGAAGAAGGAGATCTACAAGAAGGACCAGGACGACCTCGACCTCTTCCTCCTGCAGAACGGCGTCGAGGGGCTCACGCTGCAGTCGAGCCGTGGCCCGCAGATCTCTGGTGAGCCGCTGCTCAACCTCCTGATGCGTCTGCGGCGCTTCCGCCACGCGCTCGGCAAGCTCGAGCGCCGGGGTGAGCCCCGCGTCCTCGCGTCCGCCGTGCGCTCCTCGCAGCTCGACGCCGCGGTGCTCCGCGATCCGGCGCGCCTCGAGGCCGCGGCCGCGGCTCTCCGGGCCTACGTCGAGCAGAACTACCCGGAGATGCTCCCGCTCTCGATCGAGGTCGGACGCGACGCCGAGCACGCCACGGGCACGCTCGTCGTGCGGTCGCGCGCCGGCGCGGCCACCCGCACGAGCACGATCGACTACTCCCTGGTCGACTCGCCGGAGTACCACGAGATCCTCGCCGTCGAGGAAGACGTGCGCGCGCTCGGCCCGGCTCCGTTCACCGTGAAGGAGGACGACAGCCGTCCGCCGGTGGTCCTCGCCGGCCCCGACGCCCTCTGGGATCACGTCGATGCCCGCGGGCGCAAGGGCCTCGGCATCCAGCGCTTCAAGGGCCTCGGCGAGATGAACCCGACCCAGCTGTGGGAGACCACGATGAGCCCCGACGCGCGCGTCCTGCGCCGCGTCTCGATCGGAGACGCGGTCGAGACGGATCGGATCTTCAGCGTCCTCATGGGCGACCAGGTGGAGCCGCGGCGCCAGTTCATCGAGCAGAACGCGCTCACGGTGAAGAACCTCGACATCTGATACGCTTCCGGCACCGCGATGCCGTCGTTCAAAGCTCCGTCCGGGGACACGACCTCGTCGCGGATCAAGTCGCTCGTCTTGTACGTCGAGCGGTCGCGCGGTCGCGCCGAAGCGGACGACTTCCTCCAGGAAGTGGGCGTCGGTCGCGATCTGCTCGTGGACGAGACCCGGCGCGTGAGCGTGGCCATGTGGCGCAAGGCGCTCGACCAGTTCGTGCGCCGCTACGGCGAGCCCACCCTCGACGAGATCGGCGCCGACGTCACCCACCCCACCAACCTGGGCCCCTGGATCCACGTCGTGCGCAACGCCGAGACCGTCGCGGATGCGTTCCGGCTGCTCGAGGGCGCGACCACGCAGATGAACTCCACCACCCGCATCGAGACGCTCTCGGTCGAGGGGCGCACCTGGCGGGGGCGCGTGCACGTCCTCCACGATCCGGCGCTCGAGCGCGGCGGCATCCTCTCTCGCGCGCGGCGGGTCGAGATCAGCGCGGTGCCCACCCTGTTCGGCCTCCCGCCCGCCCACGTGGAGGAGCTCGCCTCCCTCGACCGCGGCGACGGCTTCTACGAGTACTCGGCCACCTGGACCGTGCCCTCGCCGCTGCCCTCCTACGCCACCCTCGGCGCCCTGTTCGTCGGCGCGTCGACGGGGGTCGGGTTCGCCGTGCACGACCGGCTCGGCGCGCTGCTCGGCGGCTTCTTCGGCCTCACCTCGGCGGCGGCACTGGTGTTCCGCGGGCTCGACGGGGCCACACGCGCGATCCGCGACCGCGCCCAGTCGATCCGCATCCGGGCGCTCGAGCGCAGCCTCGAGCTGCAAGAGGTGCCCGAGCTCACCCAGCTCGGCGATCTCGACGGCCAGATCATCGCGGGCCTGTATCGCCTGCACGCGCGCCTCGGATCGGGCGCGACCGGCGTGATCTACGAGGCGCTGCGGCTCTCCGACCGCACCCCGGTGGCGGTCAAGCTGCTGCGCACCGCGGTCGCGGCCGACGCCGTCGCGGCCGACCGGCTCGTGCGCGAGGCCGAGGCGCTCCGCCTCACCTGGCACCCCAACGTGGTCGAGCTCCTCGACCACGGCCAGCTGCCCGACGGGACCGCCTACCTGGTCATGGAGCTGCTGCGCGGCGAGACCCTGGCGACCCGCCTCTCGCGGCAGAAGACGCTCGGCTTCCAGGAGCTCGCCCCGCTGCTCGACCAGGTCTGTGACGCGCTCTCCGCCATGCACGCCGCGGGGGTGGTCCATCGCGATCTGAAGCCCAGCAACATCTATCTCTGTGATCCGCAGCAGAACCTGCGCTCTTCGAACAACTTCATCCCCAAGGATCCGGCCGCGCCGCGGGTGAAGATCTTCGATTTCGGCATCGCCAAGGTGGAGTGGGCCGAGACCCGCATCACCAACATCGGCGTGCCGCTCGGCACCCCCGGCTACATGGCCCCCGAGCAGGAATCCGGCGACGGTGTCGACCTGCGCGCCGACCTGTTCGCGGTGGGGGCGCTGGCCTTCGAGTGCCTGACCGGCCGCCCGCCCCCGCTGCACGCGCGCACCGACACCGCGGGGCGCGACGCCCTCGCTGGCCTCGATGCGCCCCTGCGCGCGCTGATCGAGCGCGCCATGGCCAAGGACCCCAAAGACCGCTTCCCGGACGCTCGCTCCTTGCAGGTCGCCCTGCACGAAGTGAAGATCTCGAGCGGCACCATCGAAAAGGCACAAGCGTCAGCATAGGAGGTCGTCGTGGCTCTTCTCCCCATCGAAGCCGTCGCGGACAAACTCGGGATCTCGTCGTCGGACTATGTCCCTTACGGCGACGGCGTCGGCAAGCTGCGCGCCACCTCGGCGTTCGTGCCCGAGGGGCAGAAGCCCCGCGGCAAGCTCGTGCTGGTCTCGGCCATCACCCCGACCCCCGCCGGCGAGGGCAAGACCACCATCTCGATCGGCCTCTCCGACGGCATGAAGAAGCGCGGGGTCAACGTGGTCGCGGCGCTGCGCCAGCCGTCGCTCGGCCCCACGCTGGGCAGCAAGGGCGGTGGGGCTGGTGGTGGGCGGTCTCGCCTCGAGCCGTTCGAGCGGGTGAACCTCGGGCTCACGGGGGACATCCACGCGGTCACCTCCGCGCACAACCTCCTCGCCTCGCTCGTGGACAACGTCCTGCACTTCGGCGGGCACGCGCTCGACGCGCGGCGCACCGATTTTCCGCGGGTGATCGACCTCGACGACCGCACGCTGCGCGACGTGGTCGTCGGCCTCGGCGGGGCCCTGCAGGGCGTGCCGCGCGAGACCCGCTTCGACATCACCGCGGCCAGCGAGGTGATGGCCATCCTCTGTCTGTCGCGCGACTACGCCGACCTCAAGCGGCGGCTCGGTCGGATCCGGGTCGGCTGGACGCGCGAGAACCAGCCGGTGTTCGCCGCCGACGTGGGCGCGGTCGGCGGCATGGCCGTCGTGCTGCGCGAGGCGCTGCTGCCGAACCTCCTGCAGACCGCCGAGGGCACCCCGGCCCTCGTGCACGGCGGGCCGTTCGGCAACATCGCGCACGGCTGCTCGTCGATCGTGCAGACCCGCTGGGCGCTCTCCAAGGCCGACGTGGTCATCAGCGAGGCCGGCTTCGGCTTCGATCTCGGCGGCGAGAAGTTCCTCGACATCAAGTGTCGCGCGGCCGGTGTGTGGCCCCACGCGGCGGTGTTCGTCGCCACGCTCAAGGCCCTCAAGTACCACGGCGGCGTCGCGGCCAAGGACGCCAACAAGCCCGACGCCAAGGCGCTCGAGCGCGGCGCCGAGAACCTGCGCCAGCACATCCGCACGGCGCGCACGTTCGGCCTCGCCCCGGTCGTCGCCATCAACCTGTTCCCCGGCGACCCGCGCGAGGAGCTCGAGCTCCTCGAGTCGATCGCCAAGGAGCTCGACGTGCCCTGCGCCCGCGCCTCGGGCTACGTCGACGGCGCCGACGGCGGGCTCGCCCTCGCCGACGTGGTCTCGCAGGCGCTCGCCAGCGCGCCCGCGAACCCCGAGCCGCGGTTCCTCTACGATCTCGCGGATCCGCTCGTCACCAAGATCGAGAAGGTCGCCAAGACCGTCTACGCGAGCAGCTCGGTCGAGCTCTCGCCCCAGGCCCAGAAGGACGCCCAGAAGATCGAGGCCGCCGGGCTCGCCCAGGCGCCGATCTGCATGGCCAAGACGCACCTCTCGCTCTCGCACGACCCGAAGCTCGGCGGGCGGCCCACGCCGCACGTGTTGCCCATCCAGTCGATCCGCCTGTCGAGCGGCGCGGGCTTCGTCGTGCCGCTGTGCGGCGACATCATGACCATGCCCGGCCTCGGTCGCGAGCCGGCGGTGCTCGGCATGTCGCTCGGCGACGACGGTACGATCGAGGGCCTCAAGTGACGGCGCGGTCCCGGATCGTCCCCAGGGGCGCGCGGTTCGCCGCCGCCCTCGCGCTGGCCGCCTGTGGCGGGCAGGTCGCGACGGAGGCCGATGGCGGCACCGATGCGGCGATCGACACGGGCAAGCTCGACACCGGGGTGGACACGGGCGCCGAGGTGGTCGTCCCGCCCCGGTCTCCGGGCACCTGCACCGGCGGTGGCACGAGCATCTCGTGCGGGCCCGGGCTCACCTGCTCGTCGGCCTCCGGCTCGCTCGCCTGCACCGACGGCGCGGGGCGACCCGCGGGCAGGCCCTGTGGCGTCGTCCTCTGCGACGTCACCTGCACCTGCAGCAGCGCGAAAGAGAGCACCTGCAACTGCCCGGTCGCGGTGGCCGGCCCGCAGGTGCCGCCGGACTTC
The DNA here is from genome assembly GCA_964624885.1 of uncultured Polyangiales bacterium. Classification (GTDB taxonomy): domain Bacteria; phylum Myxococcota_A; class Polyangia; order Polyangiales; family JADJMO01; genus JADJMO01. The sequence continues at coordinate 17,966 of CAZUZY010000126.1, forward strand.
GAGATCGTCGGCCTCGCCTAGACCCCGCGCCGCCCCGCGATGGCGCGCCCCAGCGTGACCTGATCGGCGAACTCGAGCTCGCTGCCGTGCGGGACCCCGCTCGCGATCCGCGAAAGGGTCACGCCGAGCGCCTCGAGCTCGCGGGCGAGCAGCAGCGCCGTGGCCTCGCCGTCCACCGAGGGTGGCGTGGCCACGATCACCTCTCGCACCCCGTCCTCGCGGATGCGCGCAGAGAGGCGTGCGAGCGGCAGGTCGTCCGGGCCGACGCCGTCGAGCGGCGAGACCAGCCGACCGAGCACGAAATAGCGCCCGCGCATGGCGCCGCTGCGCTCGATGGCGCTCAGGTCGCTGACCTTGGCGACCACGCAGAGCAGGGTGGGATCGCGCCGCGGATCGGCGCACACCTCGCACACGACGGGGGCGTCGGCGAGCTCCACCTCGGCGAGGTTGCCGCACCGCTCGCACGGCCGGACGTGCTGGTGGAGCTCGACGAGGGCCCGCCCGAGGGCGTGCGCCACCTCGGGATCGGCGCCGAGCAGGTGCACGACGTACCGCGACGCGGTGCGCTCACCGACGCCCGGCAGCCGCTCCAGCAGGCGGGCGATCGCGCGGGCCGATCGCGGGAGCATCAGCGGCCCCCGCTCCCTGCTCCGAGCGCACCCCACCTCATGGGACGAGCCTCATGTGACGCCGGGGATCTTGAGGCCGCCGGTGGCCTTGTTGACGGCCGCCTCGACCTCCTTCTCGGCGATCTCCTGGGCGGCGTTGATGGCGGCGGCGACCGAGTCGAGCACGACGTCACGCTCCTCGCCCTTCCAGAACTCCTCGTCCACGGTGATCTTGGCGATCTTCTTCTCGCCGTTCACGGTGGCCTCGACCTTGCCACCCGCGACGCTGGCCGACCACTCCTTGGTCTTCATCTCGTCGTGGATCTGTTGGATGCGGCGCTGCATGCGCGCGGCCTGCCGCATCAGCTCGTTCATGGACATGGGACCTCCTAGCTCTCTTCTCCCGCGAGCTTCACGGTGCGGACCTCCGCCGAGAAGATCGCGATGGCCTCTTGCACGAGCGGGTGCTCGACGACCGCCTTGCGGGCCGCGCCGAGCGCCGCCGCCTTCTCGTCGCCCAGCACCTTGGCGAGGGTGAGCCCCTCGAGCGCGCCGTCGACGACCAGCAGCCGCAGCTCGGCGCCGAGCTCCTTGCGGGCCGCCTCGGCGAAGCAGTCGGCGATCGCCCGGTCGGCGAGCTGCCCCGCGAAGAAGGTGCGGCGCGCGTAGGCGAGCTCGAGCACCTGCTCGTCGCAGCGCAGCACCACGCCGTTCTCGAAGAACGTGCCCCACTGCGAGCGCGCGGCGCGCACGCGCTGAGCGACGGCGCGCACGCGGGCGAGGGTGGCCGGCTCGCGCACGT
>CAZUZY010000127.1:0-19308 GCA_964624885.1 uncultured Polyangiales bacterium
GCGCCCTCGTGGACGCGCTGGTGGCGGCGCTGCCCGCGGCGTGCGCCCGCGTCCCGCGCGCGGGTCCGCCTGTTCAGAACCCGTAGCGGCCGTCGTACGCCCGCCCGTGGTAGCCGAGCACGAGTCCGAGGCGTCGATCGTGGTGACCGAGCAGATCCTGCCCGACCATGACGGAGAGCGTCGTGTCGTTCGCGAGCCAGAGGTCGAGGTAGCCCCGCGTCTCGACGGCGCCGCCCACCCAGCTGGCGCTGGCGCGCGCGCCGTTCGCCTCCTGGCTCAGGCTCAGGATGGTGAGTCCGCCGAACACCTCGCCGCGCAACGCCAGCTTGCCGAGTGGCACGCGAACGCCGGCAGGAACGCCGAAGGTCGCCGCGACGGTGTTGAGGCCCGACGCGTTCCCGACGGCGTAGTCGCCCGCCCGGAACGGCGCGCCTTCGGCGTGCCCGAACGTGAACGACTGTTCGAAGCCGAAGTAGGCGAACGGGCTCACGAAGCCCGCGGCGCGCAGCGAGAAGCCCCAGGCGCGGGCGCCGCTCGCGTAGGTCCCGCCGTCGAAGCGGTACGCCTCGGGGCCGCTCTTGCCGAACTTGGCGGAGAAGTCGCGACCCGCGAGGCCGAGGTCGGCGCGCACGAACCCGAGCTCCAGCGTGAGCGGGAGGCTGCGCTCGGCCGTCCACCCGCTGCCGTAGCGGCTGCAGCGCTGCTCGCCCACCACGTCGCTGGTCTCGACGCACGACTTGCTCGCGCGCGCGGGTGAGGCGAAGACGACCAGGGTCGACACGGCGACGACGGCGAGGCCTCTCACGGCGTCACCACGAACCCGAGGCCGTGATCCTCGAAGCAGATCGGGGTCACGACGGCGGCGGGAGCGTCCGGCGCCACGCCTCTCAGGTCGACGCAGAGGCGGATCGGCGAGGGACGGTCGAGCGCGACCACGGCGCGCCCCTCGGTCTCGGGGTCGACGTGCACGATCTGGAGCTCCCCGCGCGGATCGAGGAGCGACACCGGGTGCCCCTCGCCGTCGACCACCCGCAACGCCTGGATCGAGAAGGCCTGCGGCCGGGTGCACGCATTGCCGACGCGGACGTCCAGGAACAGCTGGTCGCCGCGGCGCTCGGGCAACACGCCGACGTCGAGGCAGCCGAGCGTGCGCTGCGCGTGGGGAGCGCCCGGGAACGGGCGAACCTCCGGTCGGTAGGTCCGGTAACCACACCCGGTCAGCAGGCAGAAGCCGACGATCGCGCTGCGCACGCCGCCGACTCAGCAAGGCGCGTTCCGCGCGTTTCACCGCGAAAACCGCGGTCACCCGTGGGGCACCGCGCCCCACGCGCGGGCACGGCGCCGCAACGCTCCTGCCAGGGCGCTGGCAGCAGGGGGTCTCTAGGGTGTCGCCATGCACATCGATCCGAAGGCACGCGGTTGGGTAGGCGTGGTCTCGCACGCGCACGTCCGTCGGGGCGTCGCGGGTGGCTTTGCGCAGCTCTGTCACGGCAAGCACGGGCCGCTCGCCCGCATGGAGCGCGGCGACTACCTGGTCTACTACTCGCCCAGCACCGAGCTCGGCGGGGGCGAGCCGCTGCGTGCGTTCACCGCGGGCGCGTGGTCGGCGACGCGCCGTACCTGTTCGACATGGGGGCCGGCTTCGTGCCCCACCGGAGGGACGTCGCCTACTTCGACGCCGAGCTCGTGACCCTCGCGAGCCTGCGCGAGACGCTGGTGTTCACGCGCGGCGCGTGGGGGATGCTCGCGCGGCGCGGGCACTTCGAGATCGGGCTCGACGACGTGCGGCGAATCGCGGCGGCGATGGGGGTGACCGAGTCACCGCGGGTGATGAAACCCCTCCGCGCGTGCGCGGCCGCGTCAGGGTAGCGCCGGACCGTACCAGGACGGTTGCCCCGACCCTGACGACGCCCTACCTCCAGCCGATGAAGGCCGCATGCACCCTCGTCGCCCTCGCCGCGACGCTGACGACCACGGCGAGTCAGGCCGATGCCCCGCGCTGGACGGTCCAGGTCGACCCGCTCACCACCGCGCTCGGGTTCGTGCACGTGCAGGTCGAACGCGCCCTCGGCGAGCACGCGTCGGTGTACCTCGGCCCCAGCGTCCGTCTCTTCGACCCGCTCGAGAAGAGCGACGGCAAGTACCGTGGCTACGGCGGCGAGCTCGGCGTGCGCGTGTTCCCCTGGGGCGGCGCGCCCGCAGGTGGCTGGGCCGAGGCGCGCGGCGTGCTGGCCTCGCTCCACACCGACGCGGGCGGCGGCGCCTCGGCGATCGGCGGCTACGCGAGCGTGCTCGGTGGATACACGTGGATCTTCTCCGAGCGCTGGGTGCTCGCAGCCGGCCTCGGCGTCCAGTACCTGCACTACCGCGTCGCCGGCCTCGGCCCGGTGCAGGTCCTCCCCGCGGCGCACACCACCCTCGGCGTCGCGTTCTGAGGGCGCGCCGAGCGGCGACGTGTCATCCTCCGCCCATGGGCCAGCGGTGGATCGTCGTCTTCGTCGCGTGCATCGCGGGCTGTGGGTCCGAGACGCATGGGGCCAGCGAGCCCCAGACGTGCGTGGACGGCGGCGTCGTGTTGGCCGTCGGGGCCCGCTACTACGACGGTTGCAACTGGTGCACCTGCACGCTCTTCGAGGGTCGGGCGGGCCTCGAGTGCACCGGCATCGCGTGCCTGGACAGCGCCCTCGACACCCGCACGGACACCGCGACCGACACGGGCGACGCGACCGGGGACAGCGCCGTCGACGCCACGCTCGACACCCTCGATGCGGCGAGCGAGGCCGCGCTGTGCGACGACAAGACGTGCGGCGGTGGTCAGGTCTGCGTGGTCCCCTGCTGTGCGCCTCCGTGCAAGCCGGCGCGGCCCTTCTGCGCCGACGTCCCCAGCACGTGCGGCGGGACGCCGGGTTGCGGGTGCATGGCCTCGGCGTGCACTGGCGGCGCGAGCTGCGGCGGCATGATCGACGGCCGCCTGCAGTGCGCCTGTTTCTGAGCGCTCAGGTGGTGTTGATCAGGTCTCGCAGGCAACACAGTTCGTGCACCCTCGCGTCTCTTCCGGGGAGCGCCGCGAGGCGCTCGTTCACGCGCGCGTTCAAGCGGTCGTGCAGGGCCATGACCACGATCTCATCGGCGCCGTCTTCCTGGAAGAGATCGGCCGGCACCCCCAGCGCTTCGGCCTTCGCGTAGGCGCGCTTCACCCCGGCGGCCGTCGGCGCCCCGACCGCCTCCATCACCACGGCGAACCACGCGTCCACCTTGACCTCGAACGGCGTCGGCCCGGCGGCGGGCTTCTTCGCGGCCGGCTTCTTCGCTGCGGGCTTCTTCGCGGCCGGCTTCTTCGCGGCCGGCTTCTTCGCGGCCGGCTTCTTGCCGGCAGACCTCGTCGCCTTCGGAGCCTTCTTCGCCTTCGCGACCGCCATGGACCGATGATCCACCCAGGCCCCGTCGATGGCCAGACCCTCGTTCCTCCGGGCTAGAGACCCGCCTCGTCGGCCTCGAGCTGCCGGAGCTCCTGTCCGCCACAGTCGATGGTCTTCTGCTGGGTGCCGAGCACGACCCGTAGCTGCTCGCACGCCGGGAGCGGGACCAGCAGCCGCCCCGGACCGACCTTCCGCGGGAACTGCTTCGTGGGCTGACCGTGGTGATCGAGCGCCTGGACCAGGACCGTGCCCACGTTCGTGTCCGCGCCGAGCAGCGCGAACAGCACCATGTGGCCGTCCTTGTCGTGCTGTCCGGCCACCGTCACCACCTCCAGGGTCACGGGGAGCGGCGGCGGCGCGGGGACGACGTGGCTCGCCTGCCACTCGGCCTTCTGCGCCGTCGTCGGCAACTTCGCGGCAGCATCGTCGTCCAGCCGCAGCACGCCGGTCCCCGTGGTGGTCTCGAAGGCGGCCGCGACCGGCCCCACCATCAGGCGTGGCGTGCCCCCCGCATCCACCACGAAGAGCCCCATACGGACCTGCGAGACGCCGAGGTAGTAGACGTCCGCGCCGGTGACGTAGTCGGCCACGAAGTGGGCCGGTCGCATGGCGGTCGAGGTGTGGTCGTAGAGGCGGTAGTACCAGCCGGACGTCGCCGGGACCGCGCTGTACCCCATGGGGCGGATCTCGGCGACCATGGCGAGGAACTGCTTCTCCCAGTGGGTGAGCGCTCGGCCCTCGAGCTCGTGTCGCTGGATCGTGCGGAGGACCGTGAGCGTCGTCGCCAGGCGGTCGAAGTGCGCGCCGAGCCCGCGGGTGTCGCCGGGATCCAGCGCGTCGACCATCGCCCGACCCTGGGTCGCGTAGGCGACCAGGGCGTCGTAGGTCGCGGGTGCCGGCTCCACCCAGCCGTCCGGGATCTCGCAGCCGGACATGCGCAAGGTCTCGGGCGTCAGGAGCACGTGGGCGTGCCGGAGCTGCCCGTAGCCGGCGATCGCGGACGACATCCGGAGATCGCGGTGGGCGTCGGTCGCGAAGAACGAGGGCACGACGCCCTTCGGTTCTTCGCCGACGCCCCGGATCGCCTCCAGCCACTTCCGGTGGAGGGAGACGGTGGCGTCTTCGGTGAGGCGCGTGCGCGCTTCGCCGAGGGCCGTGCCCAGCGTGGGGAACGCGACGAGCTCGGTGCCGAGGTACTTCTTCGCGTGGTCGTGGCCGAGGATGTAGGCCACCTCCGCGGCCTTGGCGGTCTTCCGAGCGGGCACGTAGGGAGCACCGGTGCGGGCGAGCGCCCGGAGATCCGCGGTGACCCCGAGCGGCAGCACCGTGCCGATGGCGGCGAGCGGGAGCGGGGCACCGTTCGGCTGCCAGTCGGTGACGACCGTGCGGGCGAAACGGGCCCCGATCGCGCCCCGCAGCGCGGTCGCCGTCTCCTCCACCGACTTCTCGCCCACGTCGAAGCCGAGCCCGTCGCGCAGCGCGACGAGGTCGAGGAGCGAGGCCGCCTCGCCACCGCCGACGAGCGCCCGGACGAAGGCGTCGATCGAGCGCACGTCGTCGAGGGCTCGGGCCCGGGTGGCGAGCTCCGCCAGCGCGAGCCCCACGACCGCCTCCCGCGGCGTCTCGTGGAGGTCGGGCGTGGGCGCCGAGCTCCGTCCGCCGCGCGACACGAGGTTCAGCTCCACCCGCGACAGCCAGGCGAACGCGCGAAAGTACCGCTGCAGCTCTGGCGAGGTCGTGTAGTGCCCCCGCGGCCGGAACGCGGTGAAGTCGATCATGCGGGGCCGCCCGTAGAGGTCGATCTGGCGCACCCCGGTGGCCTGCTCGACGGCCGCGACGAGCGTGTCCACCTCGGGGGTCGAGCTCACCTTCTCCCCGAGGAGGCGGCGGGCGACGGCGAGGTGGACGTCCACGTCGCGGCGGATCTCCGCGGGCCAGCGCTTCGACCAGGTGGGGAGGTCGCAGTGCATCCGGAAGAGGAAGCGCGACAGCAGCGGCAGCACCATCGTCGACTCGAGGTCGCCCACGATGGCGTCGTGGCTCGCGAACACCGAGTGCAGGACCGAGTCGACGGTGACGTAGATCGGGAGCTGTGAGCGGTGGATGTCGAGGTAAGCGTCGTCGTACCGCGTGTAGTGGAGCCGCGACAGCACCACGAAGCCATCCTTGCCGAGCCGGGTGACCTCCGCAGGGTCGAGCGCGAAGCGACGCGCCACGAGGTCGAGGTGGCGCGGCTTGGACTTCCTGTCCCAGGGCGTGCGCTTCACGAGCTCGCCAGCCGGTGTCGTTGCGTTCGTGATGCGCTCGACGGCACGCTCCAGGTTGACCTCCACCACCTCGCACTGGTTCTTGGGATCGATCGCCTCGGTCAGGAGGGGCCCCGGCTTGGGCAACCGAGGGTGGGTGGGCATGGGCGGCAGGCACAGGGCCGCCTCCTCGGGGCTCTCCTGCGGGGCCGCCTTCGGCACCACGTGCGGCACAGGGCCCGGGGCGAGCGGCTGGCAAGCACCCACGAGGAGGCCGAGCACGGCGACGCGGAGGACACGCATGTCCCCCTCGTCGCTGGACGGCGTCGGAACGTGACGGCCGCGGTCTAGCGGACTCGGCGCCTTCGGGCGATGCCGACGACCGCGAGGAGGGCCGCCACGGGGGCGAGGCCGCGCCCCGGACCGCCCGTCGTGCTGCACCCGCCGTCGGTCTCGGCGGGCACGACCGCCACGCAGGTCCGGCTGGGGACGTCGCACGCGAACCCCTGCGCGCAGTCCGCCGTCGTCTTGCAGACGCTCGCGCACGCGCCGAAGGCCGGCTCGCACACGTAGGGCGCGCAGTCGAAGGCCACCGCTTCGTCGGTCCCACACGATGCCCCCGGCGCGGCGCAGTACGCGGGCCCCACGCCGGTCGTGGGACCGGTGCAGCGGTTGCGCCCGCACATGGTGCCCTTGCCCGCACCGATGCACTGACCGGTGCCGTCGCACGTCCCGAGGCACGAGTAGGCGGGGCCGCACTCGTTCTTGAGGTCCACGCCGACAGGCTCGAGCGTGCAGACCCCGGGGCTCGTGAGGAGCGCGCACGAGTGGCAGCGGTCCTTGCAGGCCGTGTCGCAGCAAACCCCCTCGACGCAGTGGCCCGTCGAGCACTCGGCGTTCCTGGTGCACTTGAGGAACTCGCCGACGCTCGGCTTGGGCCCGGGGTTGGGTGCGCCGCTCTCGGCCACCCCGAGGTCGGCGCCGGTGTCGGGCACGGTCCCCGTGTCTGGGGCCGCGTCTCCCGCGGCGTCGGGGTCCGTGCCCGTGTCGCCGACGGAACCGTCGCTCGGCCCTGCGTCGAACGCGCCCGTGCAGGTCGAGGTCAGCGAGTCACAGGTCCCCGACAGGCAGTCGCTCCCCTTGGTGCAGGCCACGAGGCAGAGGCCGACCTTGCACGCGGCGAACGGAGCGCACGAGCGGGCCCCGTGCGGCGTGCCGTCGACCGCGCTGCAGGTGCCGCCCTTGCCGGCGACGTCGCACGCCGTGCAGGCGCTCGCGCACGCGGTGTTGCAGCACACCCCGTCGACGCAGAAGCCCGACAGGCAATCCTTGGCCGCGGTGCACGTCGACCCGTTCGAGGCCTTGGGGACGCACGTGCCAGAGGCGCACGTGCGGCCGAACGCACACTCCACGTCCTTGGTGCACGTGGTCGCGCAGGCACCCGCGCTGCAGGCGAACGGAGCCGTGCACGCCGGACGCGCGCCGCGGGGTAGCCCGTCGACGCTGGTGCACACGCCGAGCGAGCCCGGCTCCGCGCAGGCCTGGCACTGCCCGCCGCACGCCGAACCGCAGCACACCCCGTCGACGCAGAACCCCGAGAGGCACTCGTTGGCCGCCCCGCACCCGGCGCCGGCGATCTTCTTCGGCGCGCAGCTCGCGGTGGGCGAGCCCGGCGAGACGCAGTAGTTGTCCTTGGCGCAGGCGCCGTCGCTCGCGCACGAGGTGGCGCAGGCGGAGCTCGCCTTCGTCGTGTCGTAGACACAGACCGCGAAGGGGGAGCACACGGCGCGCCCGCCGTGCGGGGCCTCGCCCGAGACCGGCGAGCAGACGCCCTTCTTGCCCGCGAGGTCACAGGCCTCGCACTGGCCGGTGCAGGCCGTGTCGCAGCAGACCCCGTCGACGCAGAACGGGCACGACCCCGAGGTGCCGCTGCACGAGGTCTCGTCGGGCCACAGGATCTCGGTCGAGGTCGCGCTCCCCCCGACGCCGACCAGCACGCGCCCGCCCGACAGAGCGGCCATCCCGTGCCCGTAGCGAGCCCCGAGCATCGGCGGTCCTGGAGACCAGGTCTTGGCGACGGGATCGTAGATCTCGGTCGTGTTGGTGGCGGCGATCGAACCAGTGGTCCCGGCGAGGCGCGCCTGGCCGCCGGTGACCAGCACCTTCCCACCGGGGAGGAGGGCGGCCGCCGCCTGCGTGCGCGCGTACGCCATCTTGGGACCGGAGGTGAACGTGTCGGTCGCGGGGTCGTAGATGGCGGAGGTCTCGGTGGCGGCCGCGGAGGGATCTATCCCCCCGACCACGAAGACGGTCCCGTCGGGCAGCAGGAGCTGGCAGTGATCGAAGCGGCCGACGGGCAGGCTCGACGCCGAGTTGGTCCAGGCGTTGGTCGCGGGATCGTAGATCTCGGCCGACGAGTACGCCGTGGAGGTCGACGGCTTGCCCCCCGTGACGAGGACACGGCCGGAAGGCAGGCGCGTGGCGGCGTGCCGGGTCCGGGCGACGACCATGGGGGAGCGCGCCACGAAGGTCGAAGTGGACGGGTCGAACCAGTCCACCGACGTCGTGGCGTTGCCGCCGCCGACGAGCAGCACCCGCTCGGCACCGGCGACGTCGATCAGCGTCGACGTGTGGTAGCCGCGACCGACGGTCATCGTCGGCGTGAGCTCGGTCACCGTCCAGGGGCTCGGCGTGACCAGCGCGGCGGTGGCCTTCCACGGGGAGGCCTGCCCACCCGAGACCAGCGCCTTGCCGATGGACGGGATCCAGGTCGAGGCCGAGTAGGTGCGCGACACCGAGAGCGTGTGCACGGTCCAGGTCTCGGTGGCCACGTCGAACACCGCGGACTGGTCGCTGGCGCCGTCGGAGCCACCGAGCTGGACGACGGTGCCCGGCACCGGCTGGATCCACTGGTAGCCGAAGGCCGAACCGGTGCTCGAGAGGACCCATTTCCAGGTCGGATCGACCACGATCGGATACGTGAGCCCGGTCGGGTCGAGGTGCGCCACCAGGGTGGCCCCGGTCGTGGTCTGCTCGAGCTCGACACCCAGCGCCGTGCGGCGACCGTGAACATCTGCGGCGACGAGCGGCTCGCTGCGGAGCTCCACCCGACCTCCTTCGACGATCTCGACCCGACCCTCGACGAGGCGGGCGATCGCGGCAGGGCGCAGGCGCAGCGACCAGCGGAGGGTGCGCGGCGCCGTGGTGTCGTGCAGCACGCGCAGCTCCTCGAAGCCGAGGGGCAGCGACTCGACGACGACGTCGGTGGCGGGCGCGGCGGCCTCGTAGAGGAGCGCGCCGTCCACGACCCTTCCGTCGACGTCGGCGAGGCCGAGCGGGGAGATGTCGACGAGCGGGGCTCGAGGGCCGTCCTCCACCCGGACGGTGGCGCGGGCGCCGAACACGAGGCCCCGCGGACGCCCGTCGGCCGGTCGGAACGTGCGCTTCGGCACGAACGTGCGGTCGCGCACGTCGAACCCGAGGCCCACGGCGCCCCCGAAATGACGGCGGGCCAGGTCGACCGCGCGGACCGCCGGGACCGGTGACGGCGCACCACCATCGACCGCAGCGCTCTCGCTGCGCCCCGAGCAACCCGAGAGAGCCGCCCCTACCAGTAGCCACCATTCCCGTCGTCGCTCGTGCATCGTGGAAACCCCTGGTGCAAGTCGCCCCAGTCCAGCCCGCGTTACGGCCGGCTTCACGCTAGGCTCGCGCGCGATGCCCCCGACCGACGGCCCCCTGCCCCTCGGACCCGACCTTACCACCAAGCTCGTCGAGGCCCTACCCCGCCTCCTCGCGAACCTCCCGGACGACTGGGATCACCGGGCGACCACGTACGACCTGGCCCGGTTCGACTCCGACGCCGCGTTCGCGGCGCGCTTCGAGCAGGCCCTGTCCGAGATCGTGGCCTCCGACCTCGAGGGGTCTCGGCTCCGTGACCGGCTCGCCGCGACCGGGTTGCCGTTCGACTACGCACGCCTCGGCCAGCCGCTCTCGACGGTCTTCGAGCTCTACACGCAGTCGCGCACCCACGCCGCGCGCTGCTTCTCGTTCGCCTCGGTGACCAAGCCCTGGCTCGCCGTGATCGAGTCGCCGAGCCGCACGCTGCCGGTCCGGGTGTACGCCGAGGGGACGCTGCCCGTCTCGGACGAGAAGCGCCGCACCCTCGTGGCCGCGGGCTGCGAGCTGCACGAGCGGTTTCGAGACGCGCTGCCGCCGCGCAGCCCCGACGTGCTCACCGTGCTCGTGACCGACGCGCCGTTCGTGGGCGACGTGCAGGCGAGCGCGGCCGACGCCGTGTGCTTCGCCGTGCCTCGCGGTGGCGTGCTCCTGATCCGCGACGTGGCGCGCATCGGCGCCCAGGGAATCCAGCTGATCCGCAAGCGCACGGTGGCGGCGCTGCTCGCGGCGGACGCGCGCGCCGAGCTCGAGCGGGCGGCGGGCCTGACGCCCGCCGAGCTCCCCGAGGCGACCCCGGCCGACTGCGAGGCCGCACTGCGCACGCTCTTCCCGGAAGTCCGGGACAGCGCCTATTTCTGCACGGGCCTCGCGGCCGAGGCCGCGGTGTTCAGCGCGGTCGCCGACGTGCTCGGACCGGAGCCGGTCGCGCTGTTCTACGCGGAGAACGGCTACGGCGGCACCGGGCAGCTGATCGGCGATCTGCTCGCGCGTGGCGGCGCGATCCGGCCGCGACCGCTCGCGGTCCTCGGTCAAGACCGCTCCGGCCGAAGGCTCACGCTGGTCGACCGCGTGCTCGCTGCGCTGTCCGAGCTCGGCGGGGCCCCCGCCTGCGTGTTCCTCGAGACACCCACCAACCCCGAGCTGCAGGTGCACGACTTCGCGGCGCTGATGGCGGGCGTGCGCGCGTACGCGGAGCGCTGGGGGCGCAAGGTGCCCGTCGTCGTCGACACGACCCTCGCGCCGCTGTACCCGATCTTCGCCAAGGACTTCGCGCAGGACTGGCCGTTCGTCCTCCTCAAGAGCGGCTCGAAGTACTTCACCAAGGGCAAGGCCACGCTGGGCGTCGCCGCCTGCGCGAACGACCCAATCGCGCGGTCGATCCTGGCGCGCGCCCGAGAGCTCGGTGCGGACGCGGACTCGTTCGCAAGACCGGCGCAGCTGGCGGAGCTCCGGGCCGGCCTCGCAGACCTCGCGCCGCGCATGGCCGCGATCAGCGCGCACACCATCCGCCTCGCCGACGGGCTGCGCCGCGCGCTCCGCGCCCGGGGACACGAGATCACGCTGTACGCGATCGACGAGGCGCAGGTGGCCGAGGGGCTGTCGACGGGAATGCTCTCGTTCTACTTGCCGCCGGCGCCGACGACGCACCCCGATCTCTGCGACGAGTTCGTGGCCTACCTGCTGGCCCACGCGCCCACCCTCGTGAAGAGCCGGGTGAGCTACGGGCAGTCGACGGGCGGCGGCAAACCGGATTTCTTCTACGTGATCAATCCAGAAGAGTCGACGCAGGGTGCGCTGTCGGCGGAAGTGAAGAACGCGCAGAAGCGAGACAACGTGCAGATCTGCCGCATCTCCGTGCCGGAGCACGCGGACGTGGACGGGCTGCTCGCGGCGATGGACGGATTCTTCGCGCACAAGTACGGGTGAGGAAGCCCACCTGCACGGCCATTGTACGGAGTCGCCCCGACACCGCGAGACGCTCGTTCGTGCCGCCGCTCAGAACTCCTCGAAGTGTGCGGCGTGCCCGTGACCGTTCGCGCCGTTCAGGCGCGCGGCCCGGGGCGCCGGCGCGAGGGCGGCGTGACGCTCCTTGTGGCCAGGCGCCGGGCGGGTCTGGATCACGATCTTCGGGGCGCGGGCCTGGGGCACGCTGACCCGCTCCCCCTCCCCCTGGTCGAGGCGGAACCGCGCCACTAGGCGCTGCAGCTGCTCCGACTGGGTCGAGAGACCCTGCGCCGTCGACGACAGCTCCTCCGTCTGCGCAGCGTTGGACTGGGTCACCTGGTCCATCTGCGTGACGGCCTTGTTGACCTGGTCGATGCCGGTCGTCTGCTCGCGCGAGGCCGCCGCGATCTCGCTGATCATGTCGGTCACCCGCTTCACCGAGGTGACGATGTCACGCAGCGTCTCGCCACTCGAGAGCACGTGCTTGGAGCCCGCCTCGACCTTGTCGGCGGAGTCGCTGATCAGGCCCTTGATCTCCTTGGCGGCGGTCGCGCTGCGCTGGGCGAGGTCGCGCACCTCGGCGGCGACGACCGCGAAGCCACGGCCCTGCTCGCCGGCCCGCGCCGCCTCGACGGCGGCGTTGAGCGCGAGGATGTTCGTCTGGAAGGCGATCTCGTCGATGGTGGTGATGATGTCGGCGATGCGCCTCGAAGACTGGGTGATCTCGTTCATCGCGCTGACCGCGGCGCCGACGACGGCCCCGCCCTTCTCGGCGACGTCGCGCGAGCTCGCGGCGAGCTGCGCGGCCTGCTGCGCGTTGTCGGCGTTCTGCCGCACGGTCGCGGCGACCTCCTCCAGGCTCGCCGCGGTCTCTTCGAGACCGGACGCCTGCTCTTGCGCCCCGCTCGAGATCTGGTCGGCCGCGCCGGACAGCTGCTGAGAGGCGGAGGCGACCTCCTCGGCCACGTTGCGCACCTCGCGGATGGCGGCGTTGACCGCCGCGATGGTCGCGTTGAGAGCCCTGGCGGTGTCACCGATCTCGTCCTTGGAGTCGATGTCGAGCTGCACCGAGTAGTCGCCCTTGGCGACCCGATCGAGGACCGTGACCGTCCTCGCGAGCGGCTTCGACACCGCTCGACCCGTCACCACGCCGACCAGGATGCCGAGCAGCGCAGCGACCGCGATGACCGCGACGAGGGTGTTGCGGTTGCGCGCGTAGAGAGCGCCAGCCTCCTCGGCGGCCTGCTTGGCGAGCGCATCCTTGGAGGTGACGACGCGTGACATCGCGTCGCCGATGCGCTCCCCCGTGCCGGCGACCTTGGCGAGGGCAGCCACCGCGCCCGGGCGATCCTTGGCCATGGCGAGGCGCGCGGCCTCGCGCATGCCACCGAACCAGCCCCCGTGCTCCTTGTGGATCTCGGCCATGCGCGCGCGGAGGTCCTCCGAGACGATGAGCTTGTCGAGCGCGTCGAGCGCCTTGGTAAGCGTGGCGTCGATCTCGTCGATCTTCCGGATCAAGCGCTCCTGCTCGGCGAGGTCCTCGGTGAGGATGACGTTGCGGACGGTGATGCGCACCTCGAGCATGGCGGCCTCGGCGCGCATGGCCTGGACCGTCCCGGCGAAGTCGCGCTCGTAGAGCTTGTTCAGCCGCTGATCGATGGTGTGCGCGCTCTCGTTGCCGACCCAACCGACGCCGATCATGGCGAGCACCAGGATCGCCACGGCCAGCTGGATCTTCTTCATCGTCTTGAGGTCGTCGAACCACTTCATGGTGTCGCTCCACCTGCGAGGGACGTGGTGGCGCGCGGAGGGGCGCGTCGAGGACCGAGCGCCGATGCGGAGGGCCCCTGCGGCCCAGAACGGACTGCCGGCATGGCCGTTGAGAGCCCCTGTCGTGCAAAGCCGCGAAACCTCAGCTGTTTCTCGACGCACCGCTTGGGGTGGGTACGTGGTGCGTGTCCTGCGACGCAGCGCAGGCGTGCGCGTGCGGCGGCCGCCGGCGGAGCTGTGCGACCTCGATGCTACCCTTGTCGTCGATGGCACTGCCTCCGCCCAGCGTCTCGCTTCGCTACGGCGTGCGTGTGGATCCCGACGGCTGGGAACTGCCGGAGGGTCCCGTGCCGGAGTCCGCGCCCCATGACGATCTCTGCGACCGGTGGAAGCACGTGCTCCAGGCCTGGGTCGCGAGGACCGGTCGCGACGCCGAGGTGTACCGCAACCTCGCCGTTCGCTTCGACCCGCAACGGCCTCGCGTCGGCATCGACCCGGACGTGTGCGTGGTCGAGCCAGCGCCCGACGAGAGGCGCACGCTGACGAGCCTGCAGACCCATGTGCACGGCGCGCCGCTGCTCTCGATCGAGGTCGTGAGCACCACCCACCCGAACAAGGACTACGTCGAGGCGCCCGCCCGCCACGCCGCGAGCGGGGCGCGGGAGCTCTGGGTGCTCGACCCCCTGCTCGCCGGGCCGCGGGTCCACGGTGGCCCGTTCGCGGTGCAGGTCTGGCAGCGCGACGACACCGGCGCCTTCGCGCGGGTCCACGCGAGCAGCGAGCCTTTTCACTCCGCGCTGCTCGACGCCTGGATCGTCCCCGGCCGAGGCACGGTGCTGCTGTGCGACGATCGAAGCGGCGCCCGACCGTGGCGCACGCTCGAAGAGACAGCCGCCGACGATGCGCTTGTTGCGAAGGACGCCGCGCTCTCCGCGCTGGAGGCGGCGGAGCGCGAGCTGGCCGAGCTCCGGGCGCGCGTCGGCGCTCGTTGAACCGCCCAATCCTTCTGGCAGTCCGTCACCCGTCGAGGACGCGCATCGCCCCGATCGCCGCGCGGATCTGCTGGGCGAGCGCCTCGGGCGCCGGCGCCTGCGGCTGCGCCTGGTAGATCGCGAGGGTCCTCCGCGTCCGGTCGATCTCGCCGTGTGCCCGCAGCGTCTCGAGCGACGTGCGTGGCCCTTGTCCCACGTGGCGCAGCGCCTTCGGATCGAGCGTGCCGGAGCGCACGCGATGGTTCACCTGGAACGCGCACCGACACGCGTTCCTCGGATCCGCCACGCCGCAGTTCTTCAGGAGGAACGCGTCGAGGATCCGACGCGCGCGGGACAGCCGCTTGCGGAAGGCCACCTCGGTGATGCCGAGGGCACGCGCCGCATCCGCGGAGCCGAGCTCGCACAGCGCGCCGAGGACGAAGGCGATCCGCTCGTTGCGGTCGAGGGCCTGGAGCATCGCCTGGGTGCACCCGAGGAACACCTCCTCCTCGAGCAGGCGACCGTCGGCGCTGGCGAGCGTGGCGGGCTCGATCGCGTTCGGTGGCTGCCCGAGGTCCTCCTCGACCAGCCGCTCGAACGTGATCTTGCGGAGCCGCGAGCGCGCGCGCAGCAGGTGCCGCGCGGCGATCCGATAGGCCCAGGTCTCGACGGCGCTGTCGCCGCGGAACGAGCCGAGCTTGGTGACGACGAGGACGAGGATCTCCTGGGTCGCGTCGCGCGCGTGCTCCCGGTCGTGCAAGAAACGGATCGCGAGCCGGAACAGTCGATCCTGCAGTCCCCCGACCAGCGCCTCGAGCGCCACGCGATCGCCGCCCTTCGCTCGGAGCGCGAACGCGTCCAGCTCCGGCGTCGTCATGCCGCGATCTTGCCGAGCCAGTCGGCGAGCGCAACGACGAACTCGGGCGGCGAGTCCTCCTGCGGGTAGTGGAGCCCACGCACGACGACCTCGGTCTGGTTCGGGAACCGTCGGCACTCCTCGCGCAACGCCCCGACGAGGAGGCGGCCGGGCTCCGCGTTCACGAAGAGCTTCGGGGTCTCCGTGCGCGCGAGCCATTCGCGAGAGGCGTCGGTGATCGCGCAGATCTCCGCCGGTGCACCGTCGAACGGGAGGAGCCGGGGCCACGACAGCGTGGGTCGACGCGCCTCGCCGCGCTCGAGGAACGGTCGGCGGTACTCCACGCAGACGGCCTCGCTCGGCGTGACGAGGAAGCCACCCGGCGCCAGCATCCGCTCGAGGAACACGTTGTCCTCGAGGACCAGCCGCTCGCCGTCGGCGGAGCGGATCGCCCGAAAAAACGCCTGCGCCGGGGGCGCAAGGTCGGACGACGGCATCGAGCCCAGGATCGCCTCCGTGTACGCGACACCCCGCAGGCGTTCGGGGTGGCGTCGGCCCCAGTCGAAGCCGAGGGCTGAGCCCCAGTCGTGGACGACGAGCACCACGCGCTCGTCCGGGACGATGGTGTCGAACCACGCGTCGACGAAGGCGCGGTGGCGGGCGAACGAGTACGCCGTGTCGCCAGCCTCGCGCAGCTTGTCGGAGTCGCCCATGCCCACGAGGTCGGGCGCGAGGCAGCGGAACCGCGGTGCGAGGGCGGCGATCGGGTGGCGCCACAGGAACGACGAGGTGGGGTTGCCGTGGAGGAACACGACGACCGGGCCCTCGCCCTGGTCGACGTATGCGAGGTCGTAGCCTTCGATCCGGACCTTCTTCTTCTCCATCGCGGCTCCTGTCGAAGGCCGGGTTCGGGGGCCTTCGGGGAGTTGGAGACGTGTGCGGCCGAACCGTGACCGACAAAGTGAGCTCCGGGGACCCGCCGGTGTTGACGGATCGCGGATCCCCCGAGAATCTGAGGTGGACTTGAAGACCCAGCGCCTGACCCCCGCGGACCGCGACCTCGCGCGACGCACGTTCGCCCTGCTCGCCCAGGTGTTCGAAGAGGAGAGCGAGCCGCTCGGCGACGCCTATCTGGAGCGACTCCTCGGGCGCGAGGACTTCTGGGCGCTCGCCGCGCTCGAAGACGACGAGGTGGTCGGCGGCCTCACGGCGCACGCGCTGCCGACGACCCGCGCGGAGGGGTCCGAGCTGTTCCTCTACGACATCGCCGTGCGCGCGGACCGCCAGCGCCGCGGCGTCGGGACGGCCCTGCTCACGGCGCTGCGGGAGGGCGCAGCACGAGCGGCCATCGAGGTGGTGTTCGTGCCGGCCGACGTCGAGGACGCGCACGCGCTCGACTTCTACCGCGCGGCGGGCGGTGAGGAGGCTGAGGTGCGAATCTTCACGTGGTCGAGGCCCCGTGCCGACTGACCCGCGCCGCTGCGCGATCCTCGGCCTTTCGCTCGCGCTCGGGTGCCGACCCGAGCCGGCGATGAAGGCCCCTCCTCAGCCCGCGGGATCGCCGATCGCTCACGCGCCGAAGGTGCCGGTGGTTCCGGTCGGAGACGTGCTGCGGCGCTTCCCGGAACACACCGACACGAACGACCCGCGCGCGAAGAACACGGACAGTCCGTGGAACGAAGGGGTCACCCGCGTCGCCGGGCGCGTCGCGCTGGGAGACGCCGGCGCGTTCGGCCTCCGTGACCCGACGAGCGACGGCGCGACGGTCGTCACCTGCGTGCTGGTCGGCCCGAAGCTGCCGGCCGAAGGCGCCGACGTGGTAGTCGAGGGGCGGCTCGAGGTGGAGCGCTTCCTGTCGACGATTCCGCCGGGCATCCCCATGCCCCAGGCCGTGACGTTCCGGGTGCGCATCGAGGACTGCAGGCTCGTCGGCGCGCCGTAGACTGGGCCGCATGAACCGGACCGCGTCGGAGCCCCGCGTCCTCGCCGCCGCTCTCTTGCGTGAACTGCACGAAGTCTTCCTCTCGAAGCTCGAGGCGCGCCGCCCCGCCCGGACCGAGTCGCCGCCGGTGACCCAGGCGACGCGTCGCTACGCCGACCTGATCTTCGCCGCCGCGCTCGCCCGCGCCGACGATCGCGAGACCGCAGAGGACTTGCAGGCCATCGCCATGGAACGCCTCGAGCGCCTGTCGCGACAGGACGAGATCCATCGGTACCTCACCCTCGCGTTCGGCGCCCGCTGCGACCAGTGCCTGGCCGCGGGCCAGGTCAGCGACCCGCTACCCCTCGCGGTGAGAGAGGCCCACGCGCGGCTCGAGAGGTTCGCGAAGTACAAGGTCGATCGCATCCGCGGCGCCTGCAGCACATTGCGATCGGAGGAAGCGGTCGACGCCCTCCGCGCGTTCGAGCTCGACGGGAGAGCGCCGGTCTCCGTCGAGACGCTGTTCCTCGAGCCAGAGGAGACGGAGGAAGCCGGGGGCCTCGTGGACCGACGCCTGGCGCAGCTGCGCAGGCTCGGCGACGCGATCCGCCGCCTCCCCTTCGAGGAGCGGCGTCGGCGTTGCCTCGAGCTCGTGTCCTTGTCGGGCGCGCACGCGACGAGTCGAACGTGAACAGCCACGCGAGCCTCAGCCTGCTGGCGGTCGTCGACGCCGCCTGTCTGGGCTGCGCGCCGCTCTACGCCGACGAGTGGACCTGACTCGGACCGCGCCTCAGCGACGGAACCCCGGCAGCCCGAGGGGCCGGAAGCTCGCGAGGAACGACAGCAGATCCGACCGCGCGTCGAAGCGCACCGTGGCCGTCGCGAACCGCTTGCCGTCCGCGAACAGCTCGCCCGGCAGCGTCGTCATCGTGTGCATGAGGCGGGTGAGCTCCACGTCCTTCTGCCCCGCGAACCGACACTTGCGGCCCGCGTCGTCCACGAAGTCGAACTCGTACCGCAGCTTGCGGCCGAGCAGGAGGTCCATCTCGAGCGTGCCGCGGAGCGCGCGGTGGTCCGCCCTGCCCTCGAGCACCACCTCGCCCTCGATGGTGGCCATGCGGTCGCGCACGAA
Source organism: uncultured Polyangiales bacterium (assembly GCA_964624885.1). Taxonomy (GTDB): domain Bacteria; phylum Myxococcota_A; class Polyangia; order Polyangiales; family JADJMO01; genus JADJMO01. The sequence continues at coordinate 17,941 of CAZUZY010000127.1, forward strand.
CCGGCTGAGCGAGTGCACCTCGACCTTCACCGTGAACGACATCGCGAGGTCGCGCTGCGGCGCCTCGTCGAGGAAATAGCTGCCGGACATCGTCTCGGCGAAGGTGAAACCGCTCATGAGAAGAACGCTCCTGGATCGATCCCCACCGCCGAGATCTTCAGCTTGGCGAACACGTCGTCGGCGCGCCGCTGGAGCTCCTTGGCCTCGGCCTGCACCCGCGGATCGTCGCGCCACTCCACCACCTTGAGCAGGAACTCCGCGTAGGCGCGCTGCGTCCTCGCGAGCTCCACGTCGTTGCCCACCTCGTCGAACAGCACGAGCGCGCGCTGGAAGTACCCGGAGGCCTTCTGCACGTGGTCCTGGCCCCAGCCGCCCGCCGCGGTCACCTCGCCGAGCGTGCGCAGGGCGACGCCGATCTGCACCTTGCTGCGCACCTGCTCGAACAGCGCGACCGCGCGCGAGGTGTACTCGCGGGCCTTGGTGAGGTCGCCGCCGATGAGATAGGCCTTGCCGAGGCCGCGCACCACCTCGGCGAGCGAGAGCACGTCGCCGATCTCCTCGGCCACCTTCTCGGCCTCCTTCAGGGTCTCGATCGAGGTGGGCACCGCGCCGAGGCGGTAGTGGGTCTCGCCGATGTTGGTGAGCACAAGCACGATCTTGTGGCGGTCGCCCACCTCGCGGGCGATGCCGATCGCCTCCTGGAACAGGGTCATGGCGCGCTGGTCGTCGCGCTGGTCCTGGGCGATGGTGCCGAGGTTGTTGAGCGTGGTGACCACCCCGAGCAGGTCGCCGATCTCGCGACGGATGCGCAGCGACTGCTCGAAGGCCTCGAGGGCCTCCTTGAAGTGGCCGCTGTCTTGCAGCACGAGGCCGAGGTTGTTCAGCGAGAGCGCGATCGAGCGGCGGTCGCCGAGGCGCTTGCGGGTGGTGAGCGCCTTGCGCATGTCCTTGAGCGCCGCCGCGTAGTCGCCGCGCATCCAGGAGAGCTTGCCGATGTCGTCGAGCGAGGAGGCCACGCCCCGCTCGTCGCCCGCCGCGTGGAACAGCGCGTAGCCGGCGAGGAGGTGCTTGTGCGAGTCCTCCAGGCGGCCGACGTTGCGGTAGAGGCGCCCGATGCGGTTGTGCGCGGCGCCCGCCTTGGCCTGCAGGTGCAGCGACCAGGCGAGCGCCTGCATCGCGGTGAACTGCGCGTGGGCCTCCTCGGTGCGACCGAGGAGCTCGAGGACGTCGCCGTAGTGGTGGAGCGCGGAGAGGCGCGCCCGCGCGTCGTCCTCGCCGAGCAGCTCGAGGCCGCGCTGGTAGCACTCTGCCGCCTTGGCGTTGGCGTAGCGCCCCCGCGCGATGTCGCCCGCCTCGAGCCAGGTGCCC
>CAZUZY010000128.1:0-19303 GCA_964624885.1 uncultured Polyangiales bacterium
GTCGCCGCAGGCGGGCGAGGGCGCGGCGCAGCGGCCCTGCCCCTCGGCGCCGCACGGATCGGGGGGCTTCGGCGTCGGCGGATCGACGCACGTGCCCCCCGTGCACACGAGCGGAGAGAAGCAGGTGCTGGTGGCGCCGCAGCAGGCCTCGCCCTTGTTGCCGCACGGCTTCGGCGGCTCGGCCTTCTCGCAGCGGGCCGCCTTGCAGACGAGGCCGAGCGGACAGCTGCTCCCCTCGCAGCACGGCTGGCCCTCGGCGCCGCACCCCTCGGGTGGGAAGATCACGCCGTCGCCCTCGAGGGCGTCGCCGTCGACCGTCGCGTCGTTGCCCTCGACCAGGTGATCGAGCGAACGGGTGCTGCACGCCCCGAGGGCGACCGCCGATGAGAGCAGCGGCACGAGCAGCACCGACGATCCCGACCGCACGTTCCGATAGTATCAAGAAAGTGGACGCACCCCGGATCGTCGGTCGCTACGCCGTCCACGGCGAAATCGCGACCGGTGGCATGGCTACCGTGCACCTCGGTCGGCTGCTCGGGCCGGTGGGGTTCTCGCGGACGGTGGCGCTCAAGCGTCTGCACCCCCAGTTCGCCTGCGACCCCGAGTTCGTCGCGATGTTCCTCGACGAGGCGCGCATCGCGGCGCGCATCCGGCACCCCAACGTGGCGGCGACGCTCGACGTGGTCGCCGAGGGCTCCGAGCTCCTGCTCGTCATGGAGTACGTGGAGGGCGAGACCCTCTCGCGCCTGCTGCGCGCCTCCCGCCAGCGCGCCGAGCCCATCCCCCTCGCGGTCGTCTCGGCGATCGGCGTCGCGCTCCTGCACGGGCTGCACGCCGCCCACGAGGCGGTGTCCGAACAGGGAGAGCCGCTCGGCGTCGTGCACCGCGACGTGTCCCCCCAGAACGTCCTCGTCGGCGTCGACGGCGTGCCGCGGGTGGTCGACTTCGGGATCGCCAAGGCCATCGGGCGCTCGCAGGTGACCCGCGAGGGCCAGCTCAAGGGCAAGCTCCCCTACATGGCGCCCGAGCAGCTGCGACGAGGCGGGGCCATCACCCGGGCGACCGACGTGTACGCGGCCGCGGTGGTCCTGTGGGAGACCCTCACGGGCCGGCGTCTGTTCGACGGCGAGGACGGGCAGGTCCTCTCGGCCGTGCTCGCCGGCGACGTGCCCTCCCCTCGCGCGCTGCGCCGCGACACGCCAGTGCCCCTCGAGGCGCTCGTCCTCCGCGGGCTCTCCGCCGACCCCGACGCGCGCTTCGCGACCGCCGAGGAGATGGCGCACGCCCTCGAGGCGGCCGTGCCCCCGGCCACCGCGTCGGAGGTCGCCGCCTGGGTGCGCTCCCTCGCCGACGACGCCCTCGCGCGTCGGGCGCGGATCGCCGCGGTGGTGGAGAGCGTGGTGATCACGCCGCCGCAGGAGACTGCGACGCCCACCGCGACGCCCGCCGTCACGCCCCGTCCACGGCGGCTGCTGCTCGGGCTCGCGCTGGTGCTGCTGGGGGGCACGCTCGCCTGGGGCCTCTTGTTCGTGACGTCCGCGCCACCGCCCGTCGTCCCGGCGGAGGCGAAGGTGGTGCCCGGGCCCGCTTCGTCGAGCGTGGCCGCGAGCGCGACGCCGGCGCCGAGCCCCTCCGTCGCGTCGTCGTCGAGCCCGACGTCCAGCGCCGCGCCGACCAAGGTCTCGAGCCCGCCACCGCCGAAACCCAAGCCGAACCCGTGCGACCCACCCTACCGCTGGGAGAACGGCATCAAGAAGTTCAAGCCCGAGTGCCTGTAGGATGAGGAGCCCCGTGCGCGCGCCGCTCGTCCTCTCGATCCTCTCGTGGCCGATGCTGACATTGCTGCCAGCACCGGCCCGCGCCGCCGACAAGGCGAGCTGCCTCGCCGCGCACGAGTCGTCCCAGGCCGAGCGCAAGCAAGGCCGGTTGCTCGCGGCGCAGGCCACGCTCGCCAAGTGCGCGGAGGAGTCCTGCCCCGGGCCGGTGCGCGCCGACTGCGCCAAGTGGCTTGGTGAGGTGGAGGCGGCGGTGCCCACCGTCGTGATCCGTGTGGTCGACGAGAACGGCAAGGACCCCCCGTCGACGACCAAGGGCGAGCTCGACGCCCACCCCGTCGCGCTCGACGGCCTGCCGATCCGCGTCGACCCGGGCAAGCACGTCGTCGTCGTGCGTCGCGCCGACGGCGCCACGCGCACCGCTTCGATCGTGGTCGTGGAGGGCGAGCACGACCGCGTGCTCACGCTCACCTTCGAGAGCCCGAAGCCGGCCGCGCGTCGGAGCTTCGCGCCGCTCGTGCTGGCGGGGGTCTCGGCCCTCGCCCTCGGAGGGTTCGTGGTGGTGGGGCTCACCACCAACGCCAAGCTGCGCGAGCTCGAGGACAACTGCGCGCCGCGCTGCGACCCCGGGGAGCGCGACGCCGTGGCCCGTCGCTACCTGGTCGGCGACGTGCTGCTCGGCGTCGGCGTCGTCTCCCTCGGCGCGGCGGTGACCGTGTACCTGCTGGATCGCCCCGCGACCGCGACGGTCGCTCCGACCGCGGGCGGCGCGTTCGCCAGCGTGCGCTTCGTGTTCTAGTCGTCGTCGCGCAGCCCGTGGCGGCGGAGGAGGTCGCGCAGGTGGTGGCGCTCGATCCGCGCCAGCGCCGCGGCGCGCGAGAGGTTGCCGTCGGTGCGCGCGACCAGGCGCACGAGGTAGTCGCGTTCGAACTCGTCCACGAGCGTGCGCTTGGCGTCCTTGAACGGGGGCAACGGCGCGTCGGGCGAAAGGGAGGCGCGGCTCGCCGGCGCGTGCGGGACGTGGTGCCCTGCGAGCACCCGCTCGAAGGCGAGGTCGGCCAGCGTGATCACCTCCCCCGCCGCGGTGGTGGCCGCGCGCTCGACGGTGGCCCGCAGCTCCCGGACGTTGCCGGGGTAGTCGCGTCGCGTGAGCTCCTCGAGGGCCTCGGGCTCGATCGCCCGGGCTCCCGGCAGATCGACGGGGAGCTTGGCGAGGAAGTGTCGCACGAGCAGCGGTACGTCCTCGCGCCGGGCGGCGAGCGCGGGCAGCGCGACCCGCGCACCGGCGAGGCGGTAGTAGAGGTCCTCGCGGAACCGGCCCTGGTTGATCATCGCGCGGAGATCGCGCAGCGTGGCCGACACGAGGCGCACGCGCACCGGCGTGGCGCGGGTGCCGCCGACGCGCACCACCTCGCGACGCTCGAGCACCCGCAGGAGCTTCGGTTGCAGATCGAGCGGCAGCTCGCCGATCTCGTCGAGGAACACCGTGCCGCCCTCCGCGGCCTCGAACACGCCCTCGCGCCGCTCCGTGGCCCCGGTGAACGCGCCGCGCTCGTGGCCGAACAAGGTGGACTCCGCGAGGCTCGCCGGGATCGCCGTGCAGTCGAGGACGACGAACGGCCCCTGGGGCGCGCGGCCCTCGGAGTGCAGCGCGCGCGCGACGAGCTCCTTGCCGGCGCCGGTCGGGCCCTCGATGAGGACCGAGAGGTCGGTGCGCGCGACGCGGGCGAGGGCGGCGAACAGCTCGCGCATGCGCGGACCGCCGCCGCGGAGCTCGCCGAACGTGGGCAGCTCGTGGGTGGCCGGGTCGAACGGCGCGTCGACGTCCACCCGGACGACGGTGCGGCCGAGGTTGAGCATGGCCCCGGAGGGGATGCGCGCGCGTTCGAGGCGCGCGCCGGCGTAGACGGTGCCGTTGGCGCTCTCCAGATCGACCACGCGGATGCCGCCGGCCTCCACCGAGACCTCCGCGTGGAACGCCGAGACCGTGTTGTCGGTGAGCCGCAGGTCGGCCGTGGCGGCGCGCCCGACCACGCAAGCGCGCGCCGCGCAGGCGAGCTGCGTGCCGGCGTCGGGCCCCTTGACCACCTCGAGGCGGAGCCCGAACGGGGTGGGGTCGTCGTCGCGGGTCGTGCGGACCGTGGCCAGATCGTCGCGGGTCACGCGCCGAGACTAGCGCGCCGTCGGCCGCGCTACGGCTTGAAGGCGGCGAGGTCGCGCTGGCCGAGGGCCTGCACGGGGCGATGGGTCGGTCCGTGCTCGATCGTGGTGAACTTGGCGAGCTGCGCCGCCGAGATCTGCTGGATCTCCTGCAGCACGAACCACTCCACGCCCTCGGTGCACGGCGGGGTCGTGAGGGAGCCCTGGTAGTGGTAGTAGGCGGCCTTCGGGCCGAACAGCTTGCCGAGGTCGATGGTCTTGCCCTCGACGCGGGTGGCCGGTCCCTTCTCCTTCGGCGCGTGGTCGAAGTACGGCGCGAGCACAGCGTTCTCCTTGCCGACGTCGAACAGCACGCCGAGCACGGCGAGGTTGCCCTTGTCGTTCTTGTGCACGAAGTGGATCTCGAAGGCGAAGCTCTTCTGGTCGACGGTGTGCTCGCTCGAGGCGTGGGCGTGGAACTGCAGGAGCTTCCACGTGCTGCCGAGCACGGTCAGCGACGACTTGGTCGTGTCCTCGACCTGGATCGTGTGCCCGTTGTTGAGGATCTGGAGCGGGATCGGCTGGTAGGCGAACGCCAGCGGCGAGAGCTTGGCGTCGGCGTGCGCGCCCTTGCGGAGGTCGACCGGGGTCTGGCCCTTGCCGGTCTTGCAGAGCGCGAACGCGGGGTCGAGGTCGCCCCAGTGCTCGGGGCCCTCGGCGCCCTCGTAGGTCCAGTGCACGGCGGGGTGGTTCGGGCTCGGGTGCGCGGGCTCGGGGGTGTGGGCGACGGGGGCGACGGGAGCGTGGGCGACGGGCTCGGCCGTCGCCGGTGACTCGACCGGCGGCCGGTACGGGGCGGGGGCCGACGCGGGCCGCGCGTCGTCGCATGCCGAAAGGACACAGAACGAGAGCCCAGCGAGCGCGAAAGCGGTGGAATGGCGCACAGCGACCTCCTCGGGTTACGCCGCGAGGAACGGACCGCTTTCGAGCGCGCACAGGCCCGCGAGAACGGGAGTCGCTAGTAGACGAAGTCGCCGCCCTGCGCGCGGAGGGCGGTGATGGCGGCGAGGTTGACGATCTCCTGCACGCCGGCGCTCTCCTGCAGCACGTTGATCGGCTTGTCGAGGCCGAGGAGGATCGGCCCGATCACCTCGGCGCCGCCGAACCGCCAGAGCAGCTTGTAGGCGATGTTGGCCGCGTCGAGGCTCGGGAACACGAGCACGTTGGCGTCGGCCTCGAGGGTGGTGAACGGGTAGCGCTCCTGCCGCTCCTCGGCGACCAGCGCGACGTCGACCTGCATCTCGCCGTCGATCTGCAGCTCGGGGCGGGCCTTCTTGGCGAGCTCCACCGCGCGCCGCACCCGGGCCGGGCTCTTGCCGCCGTTGGCGTCGCCGAAGCTCGAGTAGCTGAGGAACGCGACGCGGGGCTGCACCTCGAAGTGGCGGGCGAGATCGGCGGTGGCGAGGGCGATCTCGGCGAGCTGCTCGGACTCGGGCTCCGGGTTCATGGTGCAGTCGGCGAAGAACTTGAAGTCGTCGCGGGTGACCACGATGTAGACGCCGCCCACGCGGCGTCCCTTGCGCGCCCGGATGATCTCGAGCGCCGGGCGCACCGCCTCCGGGTAGGCGCGGGTGAGGCCGGTGACGACGCCGTCGACCTCGCCGAGCGCCAGCATCATCGCGCTGAAGTACCCGCGGCGTTGCAGGCGCTGGACCGCGTTCTCGCGATCGACGCCGTTGCGCTGGCGGAGCTTCCAGTACGCCTCGGCGTAGCGCTCGCGGCGGTCACCCTCGGACGGGTCGAGGATCTCGACGCCACCGAGCTCGTCCTTGAGGCGCCCGTCGGCGATGGCCTTCTCGATCGCGGCGCGCGGCCCGAGCAGCACCGGCCGGCAGATGCCCTCGTCGTGGAGGATGTGGGCGGCCTGCAGCACGCGGGGGTGGCTCCCGTCGTCGAGGACGATGCGCACGAGCTTCTTCTTCGCCTTGGCGAACACGGTGCCCATCACCTGGTGCCGCCGCGAGAGGCGGTCCTGCAGGCGATCGCGGTACTCGTCGAGGTCGAGCGGCAGGCGCGCGACCCCGCTCTCGATGGCGGCGCGCGCGACGGCGGGGGCCACCCAGGTGAGCACGCGGGGGTCGAACGGCTTGGGGATGATGTAGTCCGGGCCGAGCGTGAACCGGTCGCCGCCGTAGGCGCGGGAGACCGAGTCGGGCACGTCCTCGCGGGCCAGCGCCGCGAGGGCCTTGGCGGCGGCGAGCTTCATCTCCTCGTTGATGCTGCGCGCGCGGACGTCGAGCGCGCCGCGGAAGATGAACGGGAAGCCGAGGACGTTGTTGACCTGGTTCGGATAGTCGCTGCGGCCGGTCGCGACGATGGCGTCGGGGCGGGCGGCCTTGGCCTCGTGGTAGCTGATCTCCGGGTCCGGGTTGGCGAGCGCGAAGATGATCGGTCGCGGGGCCATCTTCTTGAGCATCTCGCCGTCGACCACGCCCTTGACCGAGGCGCCGAGGAACACGTCGGCGTCGACCAGGGCCTCGGCGAGCGTGCGCAGCGACGTCTCGCGCACGTAGGGCTTCTTCCACTGGTTGATGGCGTCGGTGCGGCCGGTGTGCAGCACGCCCTTGGTGTCGCAGACGAGCACGTTCTCGACGCGCACGCCGAGGCTGACCCAGAAGTTGGTGCAGGCGAGCGCGGAGGCGCCGGCGCCCGAGACCACGACCCGCACGTCGGCGAGCTTCTTGCCGGCCAGCTCCACGGCGTTGAGCAGGGCCGCGCCGCTGATGATGGCGGTGCCGTGCTGGTCGTCGTGGAACACCGGGATCTGCATCTCCTTCTTGAGACGCTCCTCGATGATGAAGCACTCGGGGGCCTTGATGTCCTCGAGGTTGATGCCGCCGAAGGTGGGCTCGAGCGCCTTGACCACGGTGCAGAAGGTGTCGATCTCCTTGGCGTCGACCTCGATGTCGAACACGTCGATGTCGGCGAAGCGCTTGAACAGGACGCCCTTGCCCTCCATCACCGGCTTGCCCGCGAGCGCGCCGATGTCGCCGAGGCCCAGCACGGCGGTGCCGTTGGAGATGACCGCGACCAGGTTGCCGCGCGCGGTGTACTTGTAGGAGAGGTCCGGGTCCTTTTCGATCTCGAGGCAGGGCTCGGCCACGCCGGGCGTGTAGGCGAGCGAGAGATCGCGGGAGGTCGCCGTGGGCTTGGTGGGGACCACCTCGATCTTCCCGGGGCGTCCCGTGGAGTGGTACTCGAGGGCGTCTTCGCGACGGATCTTCTTGGACATCGGAACGAACGACGAGGCCATGGTCCACCGACCTTTGCGCGATGGCGCACGGCCGTCGAGCCGAGAAGGGCCGCCGTAGGGCCATGGGCTGCCGATTTCTTGGCCCCACCCGCCGAGCTGTGTTCGATGCCGGCCATGATCGTCGCGCTCACCGGACAGAAAGGCGGGGTCGGCAAGTCCACGACCGCCATCGGGCTCGCCTCGGCGGCGTTCGCGCGCGGGCTGCGCGTCCTCCTGGTGGACGCCGACCCGCAGGGTACCGCGCGGACCTGGGGTGACGTGGCCGCCGAGAGCGGACGCCGCACGCCGACCGTGGTCGCGATGGGCGCCAACATGCACCGACCGGGGCAGCTGCCCGGGCTCGCCGCGGACTACGACCTCGTGGTCATCGACGCGCCCCCACGCCACGGCGACGTGCAGCGCTCGGCGCTCATGATCGCCGACCTCGCCATCGTGCCGTGCGGGCCCTCGGCCGCCGATGCGTGGGCGCTCGCCTCGACCCTCGAGATGATCGAGGAGGCCCGGGTGCTCCGCCCAGAGCTCGCTGCCTGCGTGCTCGTGACCCGCAAGCAAGGGCGCACCGCGCTCGGCAAGGGCGCCCGCGCGGTCCTCGCGTCTTCCGGGCTGCCGCTGCTCGCCACCGAGCTCGGCTACCGCATCGCCTACCAGGAGGCGCTCGCCGCCGGGATGGGCGTCGCAGAGTTCGCGCCGCGCGATCCGGCGGCCAAGGAAATCAACGCCCTGCTCACCGAAGTACTGAGGTTCGCCCATGGCCAAGAAGCAAGTGACGGTCTCGATCCGCAAGCCGTCGTCGTCGCCGCAGAGTGAGCCGTCGACCGGCACCGACGCCGACGCCTTCGTGCGCGGGGGCCGCGTGGGCTTCCGGGTGCTCTCGCTCTCGTTGCCGACCGCGCTCGCCGAGCGGCTGGCCCGGCACTGCAAGGAGACCGGGCGCGACGCCGACGCGGTGATGGAGGAGCTCGTGCGACGGCACCTCGATGCCCTCGACGCGCCCGCCGTCGCCGAGCCCGCGCGCGATCCGCTCTCCTCCGTGCTGGCCTGGGTGCAGGCGCACCTGCCGCGCTTGCCGCTGCTCGCGCGCTTCGGCTTGGTGTCCTAGCGTCGCTCCATGGTCCTCGCCGCCACCGCTGTGCTCCTCGTGGGGGTCACCTCCGCGGGCGCCCCACCGGAAGGCCCCGATCTCCCGCGGTCCGAGCCGCTCCCCGGGCGCGTCCTCACGGTCTCGGTCGGTGGCGCCGCCAACGGGGCCTTCGGTCACGCCGCAGCGCGGCCACCGCTGCTCGCGCGCCTCTCGCCCGAGCTGCAGGTCGGCTGGGGGATCCGCATCGGGGAGAGCTTCGTGCTCTCCACGCGCCTCTCGATCCTCGGTGGCGTGGTCCCGGTGCTGCCGACGGGCCTTGCGGCCGAGGTCGTCGCCTCGTACCTGCCCTTGACGAGCGCCTCGCCGATCAAGCCGCTGGTTCGCTTCTCGAGCGGCGGGTTCCTGTTCGGCTCAGGCGGTGCGCTCGCGGGGCCGGACTACCAGGCCTACGGCTTCCGCATGGCCCTCGAGGGCGGCTTCCTGCACCTCACCAAGGTCCCGGGCGGCCTCGCCGGTCTCGGGCTCACCGCGGGCGCGCAGGCGATCGGGCTGCCCGACGTCCGGCCTTGCGGCCCTCGCGACGACTGCAGCGACGTGCTGTTCGGCGCGACCCTGCGGTTCGAGACCCTGCTCGTCTTCTGAAGTCCTCTTCACGCGAGCGCTCCTCAAGCATGGCCGTGGTGGACCGTTCGTCGTCCTGACCGCGACAACCGCGCGGGCCAGGAGGCGCATGCGCGTCGTCGTTCCCCTTCTCGTGTGGGCGCTCGCCGCCTGTTCTCGCACGCCGCGTGTCGCCCTCCACGACAATCGAGCCCTCGGGGTCGCTCCCGGCGAGGTCGTGATCGGGTCGAGCGCCGCGCTCAGCGGCCACGCGGCCTTCCTCGGCACCCAGACCGTCCACGGCTCGCTCGCCAAGCTGCGCGACGTGAACGACAAGGGCGGGATCCACGGACGGAAGATCCGGTTGGTCAGCCTGGACGACGGGTACGACCCCGCCCGCGCGGTCACCAACACCCAGCAGCTGCTGGCCGACGAGGGGGTGTTCGCGCTGTTCGACTACGTCGGGACCCCCACCTCGGTGAAGATCGTCGACCTCACCGAGCGCGCCCGGGTGCCGGCGCTCGGCTTCTTCACCGGCGCGGAGCCGCTGCGCACCCCGCACCGACGCTGGATGTTCCACGTGCGCGACTCGTACTACTCGGAGGCCGAGGGCGCGATCCAGCTGCTCTCCGACAAGCTCGCCCTCCAGAAGATCGGCGTCCTCTACCAGGAGGACGCCTTCGGACAGGCGGTCCTGGCCGGCCTCCAGCTCGCGCTCCAGCGCCGTGGCGCGAAGCCGGTGGCCGTGGAGACCTACGCCCGCGGCAGCATGGACGTGGAGAAGGCGCGAGACGCGCTCGTCGCGAGCGGTGCCGAGGGCATCTGCATGGTGGGCACGTACGCGCCGCTCGCCAAGTTCGTGAAGATCGTCCACGACGCAGGCGCCCACCCCTGGTTCCACACGGTGTCGTTCGTGGGCTCGGAGGCGTTCGGCAGAGAGCTCGCCGACAAGCAGAAGGTCGACCCCGCCGAGCACCGCAAGATCGTGGTCACGCAGGTCGTGCCGAGCCCCTTCGCCGACGACCTCGTGGGAGTGCGGGAGTACCGGACGCTCGCCAAGAAGTACTTCCCCGAGGACCCGCCGAACTACGTCGCCCTCGAGGGGTTCCTCAACGCTGCCGTGCTCGTGCGCGCGCTCGAGGCGGCAGGGCCGGAGCTCGATCGCGACCGGTTCGTCCACGCCCTCGAGCACCTCGAGGGGATCGATCTCGGCATCGGCCGGACGCTCACCTACGGCCCGCGGCAGCACGCCGGCCTCGCGGGCATCTACTACTCGCGCCTCACCTCGGACGGAACTTTCCGCCTGTTCGACCTGCAGGGAGTCGTCCGATGAGCCTTCGCACCAAGGTCGTCCTCTCGTTCGTGCTGTTCGTGGTCGCGCTCTCGGCCGTCAACCTGCTGGCCACGGCGCGGATCATCGATCGGAGGGTGCGCCTCGAGGTCGAGACCGCCGAGGCGCTGTTCGCCAAGAGCGTGGCCACCCGCATCGCCAAGAGCGTCCGGGCCCACGAGAAGGTGCCCATCACCGAGATCGTGCTCGACGAGCAGGGCCTGCGGGCCGAGAAGATCGAGTACGTCCTCGTGTTCGACAAGAACGGGGCGGTGCTGGCCCACACCTACCTGTCCCCGATGCCCGCGACCCTGCGGACCCTCGACCAGCACTTCGACCCGAGCGGCAAGAAGGTCACGCAGATCGACCGCGACGGCGTCTATGCCTGGGACGTCGCGGTGCCGGTGGTCGAGGGCATCGAGCAGGTCGGTGCGGTGCACGTCGGCCTGCGCGGGGCCTACCTCGACGCCATCAAGCACGACATCCTCCGCGCGAGCCTCGTGGCCTCGGGCGTCGCCGTGCTGGTGGCGTTCCTCGTGGCCGCGGCCATCGGGGTGCTGCTCGTGCGACCGCTCAAGAAGCTGACCCACGAGGTCGAAGAGGTCTCGGCGGGCCACTGGGATCACCTCGGCATCTTGAAGGCGGAGGCCCGCGGGCACGACGAGGTCGGCCTGCTCGGCAAGGCGTTCTCGGACATGGCGGGGGCCGTCCTCGAGCGGACCACCGCGATGCAGCTCGTGCTGGACAACGTGGGCGACGGCCTCATGACGGTCGGCAAGGACGGGATCGTGTCGACCGAGGTGTCGGCCGAGGCGCGACGCTGGTTCGGGCGTCCGCGGCCACAGATGCCCGTGAGCGAGTACCTGTTCCCCGACGACCCCACCGGGCGGGTTCGCTTCGAGATGGGCTTCGGTGAGCTCGTGGCGGACGAGCTCCCGTTCGAGCTGCTGACCGATCAGGCGCTGCGCCGGTTCCTCCGCGACGGCCTCGTGTTCGAGGTCGAGTACCGCCAGGTGTTCGAGGGCGGACAAGTGGAGCGGTTCCTCTTGATCGTCCGCGACGTCACGGCGCGGGTGCAGGCCGAGGTGGAGCGCGAGCGGAGCGACGAGGTCCACGCAGTGGTGGGCACGATGCTGCGCGACCGGACCGGTTTCCGGCAGTTCACCCACGATGTCGGAGAGCTCATCGCTCGCCTGCGCAGCGAGACCGACCTCGTGGTCCAGCGGCGCGATCTCCACACGTTGAAGGGAAACGTCGCGATCTTCGGGTTCGCCAGCGTGGCCCGCGAGTGTCATCGGTGCGAGGACGCGATGGCCGACTCGGGCGACTTCGCCGCGCCCGACGCCATCGACGCCATCGAGCGCGCCTTCCGCGCGAGCCTCGCCGAGCTCGCCGCCGTCGTGCCGTTCGACGACGTGGCCAACGAGGTGCCGCTGCGGGTCGGCGACTACGAGCGCATCGTGCGCAAGATCGAGCAGCACTCCGCGCACGAGGCCCTCCTCGCCATCGTCAAGAGCTGGCGGCTCGTGCCGTCGGCGAGCCTCCTGCAGAACCTCGGCAAGCAGGCCGCGCGGCTGGGCGCCGGGCTCGGTCGCGAGATCGACGTGCGCATCCTCGACCACGACGTGCGGGTGGATCTCGATCGCACCGCGGACTTCTGGTCCAACCTCATCCACGTGGTCCGCAACGCCGTGGACCACGGCCTCGAGACGCCCGAGGAGCGCAGGGCCGCCGGCAAGCCCGAGCGGGGGACCTTGTCCCTCGCCACCTACAGCGAGCGCGGCACCCTCGTCGTCGTGGTGTCCGACGACGGGCGCGGCATCGACTGGGAGCGCGTGCGCGAGAAGGCCGGGCTCGGGCCCGAGGCGGATCGGTCGCGCCTGGTCGACGTCCTCTTCTCCGACGGGTTCTCGACCAAGGAGGAGGTGTCCGAGGTGTCCGGCCGAGGCGTGGGCCTCGGGGCGCTCCGCGCCGCCTGTCACGCGCGCGGCGTCGCCATCGACGTCCGGACAGCCCCGGCGCGCGGCACGAGCTTCACCTTCCGCTTCCCGGCGGAGCGGGGCGAGGCGCCGGTCCACGTGTCGATGGTCTCGGTGAGTCCGCCGCGACCGATCGTCAAGGCGAGCTAGCGCTCGCGTCCAGGCTCAAGTGTGGCCGGACCGGACCGTCCACGCCCACAGTCACGTTCGATGGTGGAGGACCTTCCCATGGAGCATCGCCCGTTGTTCACGCTCGCCCTCGTGCTGCTCGCGACGCCCGCCTTCGCCGGCCCGGTGGATCGACCCGCGGAGGGAGAGACCCCGGCCCCGGCGAGCGTTCCGGCCGCACCTCCGAAGATCGTCGTGCCGTTCGGTCTGCGCGGTGTCGGCGTCGCCAACGCCCTCCGTCTCGATCAGACGTTCGCCGGCTACACGACCGCCGACAAGGCGTACCAGGAGAGCGTCCACTACCTGTCGGGGGCAGTGAAGCTCGGTGACTCGTTCGCGCTCTCGGTGCGCACGGGGTTCGATCGCTACGGCCAGCCGGACAAGCCGACGACGTCCGGCTTCCTCAACACCGTGCTCGCCGGCCAGTACGCGCTGAAGCTCGCCTCCGCCTTTCGGTTCTCGGCCCTCCTCGGGGTCGCGCTGCCGACGGCCAGCGGTGGCGGCAACAGCCCCGATCCCGACGTCGCCGCGGCCCACAAGGCGGGCAGCCTCGCTCGTGGCCTGATGAACGGCGTCATGTTCACGCCCAACGAGGTGTACGGGCTCTTCGGCGCCGATCTCGCGTTCGTCGCGGCCGGCTTCACCGCCCAGCTCGAGGTCACCGTCGCGCCCGGGGCGCGGGTCCGCGGCGAGGTCGCGACGCCCGACAGCACCAAGGTCAACTCCGTCAACGGCCTCTCCGTCGGCTACTACCTCGTCCCGCAGCTGTCGGTGGGGACCGAGCTCTGGTACCAGCGCTGGCTCTCGACGCCGGCGGCGGTCGAGAAGGACGGGTCCCTCCGCGACGCGATGTCCCTCGTCTTCGGGGTGCGCGGCCACTTCGACGTCGGCGGCGCCAAGGTCCGGCCCGGCGTGGCCTACGGCCTCGGCGTGCGGGGCACCCTCGCCGACAAGCACGTCCAGATGCTGCAGATCGACGTGCCCGTCAGCTTCTGAGCCGTGATCCCATGGCCCACGCGCACGTCCTCCTCGTCGACCCCGAGGGCACCGTCCTCGCAAAGCGACTTCGCATGCAGGGCTACGCCGTCCACGAGGCTGTCGACGGGGAGGATGGCGCTCGGCAGGCCCTCCAGAACCCTCCGTCGGCGATCGTGGCGGACCTCTGGAGCCGAGGCATCTCGGGTGTGCAGCTCTGTCGCCTGCTGCGCGCGGAGCCGGCGACGGCCCATGTCCCCGTGCTCTTGCGTGGGCCGACGGGACACCGCGAGCGATTCTGGGCGCGGCGCGCCGGCGCGGCGGCCTACGTCCCGAAGGGGCGGGTGGGCGACCTCGTGCGGGAGCTCGGGGAAGCCATCGCCGCGACCCCGCAGACGGACGGGTTCTTCACCGACCTCGGTCATTCCATCGACCTGCGGGATCGCGTGGCGGCGTACCTGGACCAGGCGCTGTTCGAGTCGGTGGTGGCGTCCGACATCCGCGCGCTCGGCGCATGCGGCAACTTCGAGCGTCTGTTCGACCTGCTCTCGCAGTTCCTCGTGCAAGTCGCCGACTACCGCTGGCTCGCGCTGGTGACCGACGGGCCGCATCGCTTCGCCCTGCACACGCAGAGCTCCACCCGATCTCGATCGGAGGGCGAGGCGCGCACCGCGCTCGGACTCGGAGACCGTCCCCTCACGGTGCTCGTGGAGGACGACGACGCCCACCCCGAAGAGGACGGACCAGCACCGCTCTCGGTCCCGGTAGAACTGGGCGGCACGCGCCTCGGCTCCATCGCGCTCGCGCCGCGGAGCGCGGGGTCGGACGAATCACGGATCCTCGGCGTGGTCGCACGCGAGCTCGCGGGTCCACTGCGGGTCGTCTCGCTGCTGGAGGAGTCGCTTCGCCTCGCGACCGTCGATCCGCTCACTGGCCTCTCCAACCGTCGCGCCTTCGTGCAGGCGCTCGCCCAGGAGGTGGCGCGCGCACACCGGCACCAGCGCGCGCTCTCGGTCGCGCTGCTCGACGTCGACCACTTCAAGCGGATCAACGACACCCACGGTCATGGTGCCGGCGACGCGGTGCTGGCGGCGATGGGGCGCCTGTTCACCAGCGTGACCCGCGAGGGCGACTTCGCCGCGCGGTGGGGCGGCGAGGAGTTCGTGGTCGCCCTCCACGACTGCGACGCGAACGGCGCGATGGTGGCGGCCGAGCGTCTCCGCGCGGCGATCGCCGCGCTCTGCGTGGACGTCCCCTCCCTCACGCTCCACGTCACCGCCTCCATCGGTGTGGCCGAGCTCCGGCCCGGCGAAGCGTTGGAGGCGCTGGTCGATCGCGCGGACCGTGCGATGTACACGGCCAAGTCTGGCGGGCGGAACCAGGTCGCGGCCTCGCCGGAGGAGACCGCGATCGCCGCCGAGTGAGCCCTACTTGGTCTGGGTGATGGTCATGTGCGCGTCGCCCTTGCCCGACATCTTGAACTTCGGGTCGTTGCCCTCCATCGTGACCGGGCCCTTGAGGTCGATCGAGGTGGTGAAGCCGTCCTTGGCGCGCACCTTGACCTTGCCCTTGAGCGGGATCTTCAGGTCGATGGGCGACTTGTTGTCCTTCGGGCTCGCCATGGTGAGCTCGACGCTGAACACGCCGACCTGATCCTTGCCGTCCTTCTCGATGGAGTCGAGCTTCACCGTGACGTCCTTGATCTCGGGCGGGTCCTTGGCGTCGTCGTCGTCCCTGAAATACTGCTCCAGGGCCTTGACCATGCTGTCGACCTTGTCGCCCGGCTTGAGCGGCTTGTCGGGCATGCCCTCGAGGAACGGATCGGGTTTCCCGAAGTGCCGGTTCTTGAGGAGCACCTTGGTCTCCTCGTCCTTCGGGAGCTTGCCGCCCTTCTCGTCGGTGACGAGCACCTTGCCGTCCTTGAGCTCGAAGAGGAACGTCTTGCCCGCGAGCGGGCTCGGCGGCTTCTTCTTCTCCTTGCCGTCCTCGGTCTCGGTCTTCTTGTAGTCGCCGTAGGTGATCTTGGCCTTGGTGATGGCCTTGCCGTCCACCGCGAGCGCCTCGACCGTCTTGGTCGAAGTCTCCACCTCGGTGAACTCCGAGGTCTTCTTGGCGCCGACCTCGATGGTCATGGTCAGCTTCATCTCGCTCGCCTTCTTCTCGTCGAACTTGTCGCCGACGGCGGGCGCCTTGCCCTTGAAGGTGATGCCCTCGTCCTTCTTCTCCTCCTTGTCGTCCTTCTTGTCGCTCTTCTTGTCGTCGTCCTTCTTGGACTCCTCCTTCTTGTCGTCTTTCTTGTCGTCCTTCTTGTCGCAGGCGGCGAAGCAGAGGGACGAGAACAGGAGGAACGGTAGAACACGGCGCATGGGACCTCCGAGGGACACTGGATCCAAAGCCCCACGATAGGGTCAGGGCCTACTTCGGGCCCTCTTTCTTGCAGGTCGCAGAGCAGCCGTCGCCGTCGACGGAGTTGCCGTCGTCGCAGGCCTCGCCCTTGTCGCTCTGGACGACGCCGTCGCCGCAGCGCGGCCCGAGCTTGCAGCCGGGCGCGCACTTGCCGTAGCTGCCGTCGTTCACGCCGTCGTCGCAGGCCTCGCCCTTGTCGGCCTGGACGACGCCGTCGCCGCAGCGGGGGCCCGGCTTGCAGCCCGGGGCGCACTTCCCGTAGCTGCCGTCGTTGACGCCGTCGTCGCAGAGCTCGCCCTTGTCGGCCTGCACGACGCCGTCGCCGCAGCGGGGGCCGAGCTTGCAGCCGGGGGCGCACTTGCCGTACGCGCCGTCGTTGACGCCGTCGTCGCACACCTCGCCCTTGTCCTTCTGCACGACGCCGTCGCCGCAGCGGGGCCCGGGCAGGCAACCCGGCCCGCAGGTGCCGTAGGTGCCGTCGTTCTTGCCGTCGTCGCAGACCTCGCCCTTGTCCTTCTGCACGACGCCGTCGCCGCAGCGGGGGCCCGGCTTGCAGCCCGGCGCGCACTTGCCGTAGTCGCCGGAGAGCGTGCCGTCGTCGCAGAGCTCGCCGAAGGTGGCGTCGACCTTGCCGTCGCCGCAGAACGGCGGCTTCTTGCAGCTCGGCGCGCAGCCGGTCGGTCCGTAGGTCGACATGTTCACGCCGTCGTCGCAGGTCTCGGGCGGGCTCTGCACGAGCTTGTCGCCGCAGCGCGGCCCGAGCTTGCATCCCGGGGCGCACTTGCCGTAGCTGCCGTCGTTGACCCCGTCGTCGCACTGCTCGTCGGGGGTGACGATCGCGTCGCCGCAGATGCTGGTGCACACCGACTTCGGCGGGTTGAACCCGCGCAGCGTGAGCTTGAAGTTGGACTCGGTGGTGTGGCGCTCGGCGTGGAAGATGGCGATCTCGTAGATCTTGCCCTTCACGAGCTTGAGGTCGCGCACGTAGGTGGTGGCGAGCGCCTGGGTGACGGTGGCCTTGCCGTCGGTGCCGAGCGTGAAGCTCCCGCACTCGCGCGGGTGGAGGCCGCCGAGATCGAGGGTGAGCTGGCGGTCGACGAACACCCACACGTCGTCGTCGCCGCAGAAGTCGAGCACCTCGCCGCCGTTGAAGTCGAACCAGTAGCGGGCCTCGGTCGTGAAGTGGAAGTTGTGCCCCAGCGAGACCTCGTTGAACGCCTTGCCGTCGAGCGGGAAGAAGTCCGCGGTCTTGTCGAACAGGTAGGAGCCGTCCGGCTGCTTGGTGAGCGTGATGGTGTCGCCCACCGGGAAATTGGTGCCCGGCGTGTCGTGGTACCAGGTGTCGAACGAGGTCTTGGACTTGACGCTGTTCGAGACCGGCGAGCGCGCCGTGTTGTAGGCGGGCTTGCCGTCGCTCGCGAGCACCGGCAGCGTCAGGTCACGCTCGGAGGTGGTGTACCCGCTCTCCTCGAAGTCGACGTGCGAGGCGTTCACGTCGCGGAAGATGACCGGCAGCACGAGGGTCGCGGGCGGCGTGCCGACGGTGTCGACGCACTTGTAGCCCGCCTCGACCTTGCACCCGGACGAGCAGCCGTCGCCGTCGGTGGTGTTGCCGTCGTCGCACTCCTCGGCACCGAACCGCATGCCGTCGCCGCACGCCGAGGTGCAGCCGCCCGGCGCGGGGCAGGTGGGCTCCTTGGTGCAGGTGGGGCTGCAGCCGTCGCCCGGCCACAGGTTGCCGTCGTCGCACTGCTCGGTGCCCTCGGGCTTGCCGTCGCCGCAGGTCGTCTTGCTGCACGCCGCGCCCGGCGTCGGACACTTCCACCCGGGCTCGAGGGTGCACGCCGCCGAGCAGCCGTCCCCGTCCTTGCCGTTGCCGTCGTCGCACGCTTCCTTGCCGACCTTGAGCCCGTCGCCGCACTTGGCTGGCGCGCAGAGCACGCCCGCCGCGGGGCAGGTCCACCCCGCCTCGAGCTTGCAGAGATCGGAGCAGCCGTCGCCGGCCTTGGTGTTGCCGTCGTCGCAGGTCTCGGTCCCCGAGATCTTGCCGTCGCCACACTTGATGGTGGTGACGCACGGCGCGCCGGCGGTGGGACACGCCCAGTCGGTCTCGATGGCCTTGCAGTCCGCGCTGCAGCCGTCGCCGCCCTTGGTGTTGCCGTCGTCGCAGGCCTCGCCGACGCCGAGCTTGCCGTCGCCGCACACGATGGCCTTCACGCACAGCTCCCCGGGCGTGGGGCACAGGTAGTCCTTCTCGATGGTCTTGCAGTCGCTGCTGCAGCCGTCGCCGTCCTTGGCGTTGCCGTCGTCGCAGACCTCGCCCGCGCCGATGCGGCCGTCGCCGCACACCACCGACGACACGCACGCCTTGCCCGGGTCGGGGCAGGTGTAGTCGGGCTCGAGGCCGGTGCAGTCGCCCTTGCAGCCGTCGCCGTCCTTGGTGTTGCCGTCGTCGCAGATCTCCGCGCCCGTGACCTTGCCGTCGCCGCACACGACGGTGCTCGTGCACGGCTTGCCCGGGTCCTTGCACTCGTAGTTGGGCTCGAGCTCGCAGGTGCCGCCGCAGCCGTCGCCGGGCTTGGTGTTGCCGTCGTCGCAGACCTCGCCGCTCTCGAGCACGCCGTTGCCACACGCGGGGCCGGTGTCCGGCGTCTCGGCGCCGGTGTCGGGGACACCGGTGTCGTCGAGGAACTCCGCGCCGAAGCCGTCGCCCGGGTCGCCCGTGTCGAGCGCGCCGTCTTCCTCGGCGTCGGGGCCTGCGAGGTCACCGGGGGCAGGACTCCCGCTGCACCCGACGAGCACGGCGAGCCCACAGACCAACGAGCCGAGGCGGGGCGAAGCGATCAAGACGACCTCCCTGGACGGAGATCCTACGGCCTCGCGCGGTCGGATTCTAAGGGGTACGCTTGCTCCACCTTGGCTTCCACCCGACTTTTTCACGCGATCGTCGTCGTGGGCGGCGCGCTCGCGATCTCCTGCGGCGCCTCCACGACCGAGCCCTCCGGCGATGCCGCCCTGGACGGGGCGCTGGACGGCACTGGCGACGGCAAGGTCGACAGCACCACCGCCGACACCTTCCCCGGGATCTCGCCCGGCGAGGTGGGCACGGACACCTTCCCCACCATCGCCATCGACACCTCCGGCTTCGACATCGGCCCGAAGGACACGAGCGCGGCGGACACCTTCCCCGGCATCTCTCCCGCCGACATCGGCGCGGACACGTTCCCCGGCATCTCTCCGCCCCCGCCCCCCGACGCATGAGCCAGGGGCGCTGGGCTGGTCGTCTCACGGCCCGGCCGTTGCCGGACGGTCCCCTCGACGTCGCCCTCTCCGACGAGGACCGCGCGCTCGTGGTGCAGGCCTGGCTCGGGCGCTCGGCCGCCGAGCGTCGCGCCGGCGATTCGTTCCTCGTCATCCGCGACGCGCTGCGCGCCCGCCGCGAGCCCGCGCCGCTGATCGACCTCGCCACGCGCGCCATCGACGACGAGCACCGCCACGCCGAGATCTGCCGGGTGGTCGCGTCGCGCTACGCCGGGC
>CAZUZY010000129.1:0-19153 GCA_964624885.1 uncultured Polyangiales bacterium
GGGCGCCGTCGCGGGCGCGGGCGCGCCCTCGGCCTCCGGCTTCTTGACCACGAAGGTGGTCGTGCACTTCGGGCACCGCACCTTGAGCCCCGCCGCGGGGATCCGGCGCTCGTCGATGTTGTAAGGGGCGCCGCAGCTGCTGCACTGGACCTTCAGAGCCATCGGGCCAGGAGCGTATCACGGCCCCTCACAGACCCCAGTAACAGACGACCTTCTGTTTTCCGCTGTCGTCGGTGACGCAGGGCGCGAACCCATGGACCCGGGCCTTGTCGAACACCGCCTGGGCGCGTGCGTGCTCGTTGCAGGCGCCGACGTAGTCCTCGACGGCGATCCACAGGGGCCGTCCGTCCTTGGTCCCGAGCCCGAGGGCCTTCCAGGCGAGGAGCTCCGCTTCGGCCGTGGCGTCGTGCTTGGGCTCCCAGACCTCCTCGTGGGCGATGCCGTCGAGGAGGGTCGCGAACCGGACCCCGCCCGTCACGCCGAGGCGCGTGACCTCCGAGGTGCCGTTCTGCATCACGAGCAGTGTGTCGGGGAACCGCTCGCGCAGCTTGCGCACGAGATCGAGCCCGCCCTGGCGGCACGACTTGGTGCAGGGGCCGTTCTTCTCCGTGGGGTCGTGGGAGAGCAGCTCGAGGTTGTCGAGGTAGAGGCCGTCGACCCCACGGGCGAGCAGGCGCGCGGCCATGTGCTCGACCACGAGCTTCTGGTAGTCGGCGTTGCTCGGGTCCATCCACACCTCGTCGGGGTAGCCGTCGTAGCTCCCGAGCTGGGCGATCACGTTGGCCCCGCAGGAGACGAAGCCCGCCGGGACCTTCTTCCAGTAGGTGCGGTAGCGCTCGCACGCGCCCACGTTCAGGTAGCTGAGCACCCGGTTCTTGCCGCCGTTCTTCAGCTTCTGCAGCTGCGCGTCGGTGAAGTTCCCGACCCCGTCGTCGGTCGGGTCGGCGTCGAGGTTCACGATGCGGAAGCTCTGAGCCACCTTGTCGAGGCTGCCCATCTCCGCGGCGTTGCCGTAGAACGAGATCCAGGGCCCGGCGCTCGGGAAGCCGGGGCCGCTCGTCACGAGGGCCGGCTTTGCGGCCGAGCTCGACGCGACCACGGCGGGGGGGGCGCTCGTCGAGGCCGTCGTGACGACGGGATCCGGCGCGTGGCCGTCGGCGATCACGCTGCGCCGGCCGCGTGGCTGACACCCGATCGCCCCGTCGAGCAGGAGGCCGACCGCGAACGACACCACCCCGCACCAGACTCCGCGCAGCCTCGACACACCGCGGACCTTAGCACTAGGGTAGCGGCGCCGTGACGCGCACCACCTTCCTCGCCCGCTTCGTCGTCGCCCTGATCGCGCTCCTCTGCTGGGCGGGTTGCGGAGGCTCGCTCGTCACCAAGATCCAGAAGAGCGCCACCGCGCCGCGGGCGTCGGCGCGCTGGACCATCCTGCCCTTCGCCAACCACTCCGACACGCCCCAGGCCGGCGAGCGGGTCGAAGCTCTGGCCGGCACGGTGCTGCGGGCGCGCGGGGTCGCCACGATCGATCTCTACCCGGCCCCCAAGAACGACGACGCCTCGCTCGTCACCAACGACCACGCCCGCATCGAGGAGGCCACGGCCTGGGCCCGTCAGCAGAAGTACGATTTCGCGGTGACCGGCAGCGTCGAGGAGTGGCGCTACAAGGCCGGCATCGACGCCGAGCCCGCGGTCGGCGTCACCATCCGCATCGTCGAGCTCTCGACCGGCAAGGTGCTGTGGTCGGCCTCGGGCACCAAGACCGGCCGCGCGAGCGAGAACGCGAGCGGCACGGCGCTCACCCTGCTCGACGTGCTGCTCGGCAACCTCGACCTCGGCTGAGATGAGCTCCTCGGGGGAGGCAGTCGCGGAGCGGCGCGGGCGGGATCTGCGCCGCGTCCTCGGTGCGGTGGTCGAGACGCTCGTCGTCACGCTGCTCGTGCCGACGATCGGGTTCTTCTTCGACCGGCGCGACCCGTTCATGACGGCGAGCCCGTTCACCTGGGTGGTGGTGGGCCCCATCCTGGTCGGCCTCCGCCACGGGTTCGCCGCCGGGTTCAGCAGCGCCATGCTGATCGACGCGCTGATGATCGGCTCCTATCGCCTGGGTCTCGTCGCCAAGTCACCCCCCACGCAGGTCGTCCTCGGCATCATCGCCATCGGCATGCTGTGCGGGCAGGTCGCCCAGGTGTGGCGCCGCGATCGCGCCGAGTGGGAGGTCACCTCGCGCTCCCTCGAGCTGCAGCTCGACGAGGCCCTCCGCAACGGCTTCTTGCTCGAGATCGCCAACGAGCGCCTGCACGCCCAGCTCGGCGAGGGCGCGGTCAACCTCCGCGAGGCGATGATCGGCGTGCGCAAGATCGCCGCCGACGTCAAGGAGCCCACGCTCGCCATGCTGGCCTCGGCGAGCCTCGACGTGTTCGCCGAGTACTGCCACGTCGAAGCCGCCACCATCCACAGCGTGTTCCAGGCCCAGGTCTCGCCGAAGGCGGTCGCGCAGCTCGGCGGCGCGCAGGCCGTGCCCGCGACCGACCCCCTCGTGCGGGCCGCGCTCACCAGCAAGAAGCTCGCGGTCGTGCCGCTGCACGGCGGGCAGCTCGCCCACGACACGCGCCTGCTCGCCGCGGTGCCGTTCGTCGACACCAGCGACGACGTGCGCGGCGTCCTCTGCATCGAGGCCATGCCGCTCGCCGCCTTCGAGCGCAAGAACCTCCAGACCCTGTTCCTCCTCGGCGGTCACTTCGCCGACCTGCTCGCGGCGCGCGGCGAGGCCACCGAGCTCGAGCGCGGACGGCGCGCCGAGTTCCAGAAGCGCGTCGGCCGCGCCCTGCGCGACCTCGTGGAGTCGGACATCCCCTCCATCGTGTTCGGCCTCGCCATGGGTCGCGCGTCGGCCGTCTCCGACATCATCGAGGACATCATCCACACGCTGCGGCAGGCGGATTTCCCGCTCGTCCTGCGCACGGCCCAGGGCGCGCACCTGCTGCTCGTGCTCATGCCGATCACCTCCGAGGCGCAGGCCGTGGAGCGCCGCATCGAGGCCATGGTGGAGCGCGAGCTGCACCGCTCGGTGGGCGAAGCCGACGCGCGCATCTTCACCCACGTCCTCGCCAAGACCGACACCCCCGACACGCTGCGCGAGCTCTTGCTCGCCAAGGCCCGAGGGGAGGCCTGATGCTCGCGCTCGCGCTCGGCGCGGCGCTCTCGCTGGTCGACCTCGTGCTCGTCGTCGGCCTCGTCCAGGGCCCCGACGCCGCGACCGCCGGCCTGCTCCTGATCGCCCACCTCGGCGTCGGCGCGCTCTCGGCGGTGCTGCTGCAGCTCGGCGCGCCACCGGTCGTGGCGCGGGACCGGCTCCGCTTCGCGCTCGCGGTGGGGCTCCTCTGCATGTTCGTGCCGGTGGCCGGCGCGCTCGGCGCCGCGGCCTTCGTCTTCTTCGGCCTCGCGCGCAAGCGCCGCCGCGTGGACGCCCCGTTCGTGCTCGAGGACTTCCCGCTCGCGCCGCTCAAGCGTCCGGTCGGCGTCGGGCGCATGCCCTCGGCCGTGAAGATCGCCAGCATCCTCGGCAACCACACCCCCGAGACCGCCGAGCGGCGCTTCCGCAACGTCCTGCTCACCCGCGCGCTGCCGCCCAAGATCGCGCTCGACCTGCTCAAGACGGCGCTGCGCGACCCCTCCGACGAGGTGCGCCTCTTCGCCTTCTCCCGCATCGAGCACGTACGCGACGAGATCGAGACCAGCATCCGCGATCTCGAGCACCGCCTCGACATCGCCGAGCCGCACCAGCGGGGTCGCTTCGCCCAGCGCCTCGCCGAGTCGCACCTGCAGATCTGCGAGTACGGCCTGGCCGACGGCGCGGTGTACGACCTCGCGCTCGAGAAGGCCCGCGGCCACGCGGCAGCGGCGGTCGAGCTCATGCCGGAGGCGGCCGCGGCCCGCTTCGTCCTCGGACGCATCCTGCTCACCCAGCGACGCTTCGCCGAGGCCGACCCCGTGCTCGGCGAGGCCCTGCGGCTCGGCTACGAGGCCGAGACCGTGGTGCCCATGCAGGCCGAGTGCGCGTTCCGCATGCGCGACTTCGAGCGCGTCGGGTACCTGCTCCGCGAGCTCGGCGTCGACCGCCAGACGCTGCCGGTCGGCGCCCTCGCCACCGTGCCCCCGCCGCGGCCCACCCGGCCGTCGCTCATGAGCATGCCCGCCCTGAGCGCGCCCAGCGGGCCCCCCTCGAGCCGCGGAGCCAGCGCGTGAGCGATCTGCGCAAGCTCGCGCCCGGGCAGGTGGCCGACGTGACCCTCGTCCTCGAGGGCACGTACCCCTACGTGAGTGGCGGCGTCTCGAGCTGGGTCCACCAGATCATCAAGGGTCTCCCCGAGCTCAAGTTCAGCCTCGTGTTCATCGGCAGCTCGCCCGACAAGTACGAGAAGATCCGCTACGTCCTGCCCCCCAACGTGGTGCACCTCGAGGAGCACTACCTCTCCGACACGCCCAAGTTCGAGCGCATCGTGAAGGAGCGCGGCGACGAGGAGTTCTACCGCCGCTCCGACGTGCTCCACGCGGCGTTCCGCGGCGGCGACCCCTACGACATCGGCATCGCCCTCGAGAACGTGGCCTCGATGCTGCTCACCGAGCCCGCGCGCCACGAGCACGACTTCCTGTTCTCCGAGCTCTCGTGGGAGTCGATCCTCGCCAAGTACCACGACCGCGCGCCCGATCGCTCTTTCCTCGACTATTTCTGGTCGATCCGCTCGATGCACGGGCCGATGTTCATCGCCGCCAAGGCCGCGGCGCGCGTGCCGCCCTCGCGGGTGTTCCACGTGGTGTCCACCGGCTTCGCGGGCTTCCTCGCCATGCTGCTCGCCAAGGCACGCAAGAAGCCGCTCATCCTCACCGAGCACGGCATCTACACCAAGGAGCGACGCATCGAGCTGCTCCAGGCCAACTGGGTGAAGGACGACGAGAACAACCCCGCCGGCATCGGGTTCTTCCGTCAGTCGTGGATCCGCTACTTCGAGCTGCTCGCCAAGATGACCTACGCGGCCGCCAACCCCATCGTGGCGCTCTACGAGGGCAACCGCACCCGCCAGATCGTCGACGGCGCCGACCCCTCGCGCACCATGGTCGTGCCGAACGGCATCGACCTCGAGCGCTTCGCCCCGCTGCGCAGCAAGCGCGAGGCCAAGGTGCCCAAGGTCCTCGGCCTCGTCGGCCGCGTGGTGCCGATCAAGGACATCAAGACCTTCGTCCGCGCGATGAAGATCGTCTCCCAGGCCATCCCCGACGTGGAGGGCTGGATCGTCGGCCCCGAGGGCGAGGACCCGACCTACGCCCGGGAGTGCAAGGACCTCGCGACCAGCCTCGGCCTCGACGGCATCGTGAAGTTCCTCGGCTTCCAGAAGGTCGAGGACATCCTGCCCAAGCTCGGCATCAACGTCCTCACCTCGATCAGCGAGGCCCAGCCGCTCTCCATCCTCGAGGGCTTCGCCGCCGGCATCCCCTCGGTCGCCTCCGACGTCGGGTGCTGCGCCGAGCTGATCCACGGCGTGGGTCCCGAGGACGAGGCGCTCGGCTCCGCGGGCGCGATCGTCCCCATCGCCGACCCGGAGGCCACCGCGCGGGCGTGCGTGGCGTTGCTCCGCGACGAGAAGGCGTGGTTCCAGGCCCAGCGCGCCGCGGTCGAGCGCGTCGAGACCCACTACACACAGACGCAGATGATCGACCGTTACCGCCACCTCTACTCGCAGGCCCTCGCGGCGGCCGAGGCGCGCGAGCGCGCGCGGAGGGTGTGAAGTGGCGGGCATCGGCTTCTCGCTCCGCAAGCACCTGCGCAAGGAGACCTACTTCGGGTTCTTCACCGCGTACCTGCTCGCCGGCGTCATCGGCTCGGGCCCGTGGGTGGTCTCCATCTGCTCGATGCTCCTCATCGGCACCCTCAGCCCGGCCTTCGGCGCCAAGGGCGAGGGCATGGCGCACTTCCTCGCCACCGTCACCCAGCTGATGGCGGCTTCGCTGGTGCTCTCCGGCTTCCTGCAGCTCATGTTCACGCGGTTCATCGCCGACCGCACGTTCGAGGAGGACGACGAGGCGGTCGTCCCGAACCTGTTCGGTGCGCTCCTCGTGACCACGCTCGGCTCGGCGCTCGTCGCCACGCCGGTGGCGGCCTTCGGGTTCGACGGCGGTCACCACGCCTACCGCGTGCTGCTGGTCTGCGCGTTCGTGACCCTCTGCAACATGTGGGTCGTCACCGTGATCCTCTCGGGCATGAAGGGCTACTGGTCCATCGTGCTCGTGTTCCTCCTCGGCTACGCGATCACGCTCGGCGCCGCCCTCGCGCTCGCGCCCTACGGCGCCCCCGGCTACCTCGCCGGGTTCTGCATGGGCCACGGCGCCATGCTGTTCGCCATGCTGGTGCTGATCACCCGCGCCTACCCGGCGAGCAAGCTCATCGCCTTCCAGTTCCTCGACAAGAAGCGCGTGTTCCCCGAGCTCGCGCTGGCCGGCGTGTTCTTCAACCTGGGCATCTGGGCCGACAAGTTCGTGTTCTGGGCCTACCCGCTCACCAGCGAGACCCTGGTCGGGCCCATCCGCTACTCGGTGATCTACGACGTCCCCATCTTCGTCGCCTACCTCACGGTCATCCCCGGCATGGCCGCGTTCCTCGTGCGCATCGAGACCGACTTCGCCGAGAAGTTCGCCGTCTTCTTCGACGCCGTCCGCAAGGGCACCTCGTTCCAGCGCCTCACCGTGATGCGCTCCGACCTGGTCGATGCCGCGCGCGAGGGCATCTACGACGTGTTCCGCATCCAGGGCCTCGCGGTCGCCACCTTGCTCGTGCTCACGCCCCGGGTGCTGCGCCTGTTCCGCATCCCCTCCTATTACTCCCACCTCTTCCAGATCGACGTCGTGGCGGCCGGGTTCCAGGTGGTCCTGCTGTCGATGTTCACGATCCTGTTCTACCTGGACTACCGAAAGCTCGTTCTCTACCTGTGCGTGCTCTTCTTCTTCGCCAACACGAGCCTCTCTCTCCTCACGCTCGCGCTCGGGCCGCGCTTCTACGGGCTCGGGTTCGTCGTCGCCGGGGCGCTGACCAGCCTGCTGGCCATGGGCGCTCTGTCCCGCAAGCTCGAGCGCCTCGAGTACGAGACGTTCATGCGATGAACCACCCCATGCACCGCGCCGCAGGTCGTGACCGTGGCAGTGTGCTAGACCTTCGGCCTTCCCGATGCGCCTCGATCTCGCCCCGCTCGGCGTAGCCTGGTTCGACAAGAACCTGGGCGGCGTCCCCGTGCAGGAGCCGACCGTCGTGCTCGGTCCGCCCAAGTCGGGCAAGACCTGCCTCACCCTCGGCTTCCTCCTGCGCTCGCTCGAGGACGCCCCGGCGATGCTGGTCACCGACGACGCGCCGGAGGCCGTCATCGACCTCGGCTCGAGCTTCCTCGAGCGCGACCTGCGCCCTTTCCTGCGCAGCAAGCGGCTCACGATATTGTCCTACGGTCACTCGTTCGCCGACGAGGTGCAGGGGAGCGGCGGCGCCGGCGCACCCCTCGCCGAGATCGCCTCCCTCGTGCGCAAGCGCGGCATCGGCGCCCTCGCGTTCGACACCTTCGATCCGGTCGTGCTCGCGCCCGACGCCGCCAGCGCCCGCGCGTTCGTCCGCGGCGTGGTGGCCGCCCTGCAGCCGCTCGCGATCCCCACGCTGCTGACCGCCCGCGCCGACGCCAAGGGGCGCTCGCCCGCGCTCCAGGAGCTCGTCGCGCGCGCCGCGGCCTCGCTCGAGCTCGAGGTCGACCGCAAGGGCCGCAAGCTCCGCATCGCCCACGCCACCTGGTGCAGCCTGCAAGACGTCGAGATGCGGGTCGACTTCGTCCAGCGCCAGGGCATCGTGGTCCGCGAGGAGACCGTGGTCCTCCCCAAGAGCAAGAGCGGCGAGCACCGCTTCGAGGGCCTCCTCACCTACGACAGCCTCCCCGCCGTGCGCCCCGGGCTCGACAGCCGCCCGCCGCCCAATGGGATCACGAGCAGCCTCGACAGCGACGACCTCGAGCGTGTCAGCGTGCGCAGCCTCGTCGCCAGCAGCATCAGCAGCGGCGACCAGCATCGCGCGGTGCAGGCCCCGATCCTCGGCGCGCCCGGGCCGATCGGTCCCCGCGCCCACGCCTTCGAGACGCTGCGGTCCGAGCCCTCCGAGCCCCCGCGGGGAGACGCGCGCACGGCGGGAGCGCTCTACCCGCACGCGCTGCCGCCCAACGTGCCCGTCCCCCAGAAGCCCACGCTGCCGGGCTTCAAGCGCCCCGAGCTCCCGGGAGAGCACGCGGCTGCCACCGAGACCCCGCTCGATCCCTCCGAAGAGCCCACCCGGGTGAACCGTCGATGAGCGCGCGCCTCGATCTGCTGGCCGGCCCGGTGGCGATCGGCGCCGGTGGTCTCGTCACCCTGGTCGCCCTCGCGGTGCTCGTCGCGCGCGCCAGCCGTCGCGTCGCGCCGCGCAGCACGGCCGGGAGCGAGCACCTGCGCTACTTCGTCGAGTACTTCGCCGACGAGACCTCGGTGCAGCCCGCCGTCCGTACCGGCGCCGAGCTCCGCACCCCGGTGTTCGCGGTCGTCCTCGGCGCGAGCCTGCTGCTCGCGGGCGGCGTGCTCTACCGCGCGCGGCCACAGGGCCCGATCGAAGGCCCCCCGGCGGCGCCGGCCTCGGCGTCGGCATCCTCGTCCGGCGCCGCGCTGCCGGCGCCCAAGAAGATCGGTCGCATCGCTCCCGCGCCGATCGCGATCACCCCCCGCCGTCCGTCGTTCTTCGTCACCCCCGCCGCCGATCTCAACGGCGACGGCAAGGTGCAGAACGAGGAGCGCGCCATGATTCACGCGGAGACCCCGCTGTTCGTGGTGGTCACAATCGAGGACGCCGGTCACACCGAGGGGCTCGCCTGGGTGCAGGAGCTCCTCGAGAGCCACCACGTGAGCAACAAGGTCACCTGGTTCCTCACGGGGCAGGGCTTCGACCGCAAGGGCGGGGTCGTCGGCACCGCGTGGCAGCGCGCCAGCTACGAGGGCATGCTCGGCCTCTCGAGCACCACGCGCGATGCGGAGCTCGGTGATCTGGTCCTCGACAAGTGGGTCGACGAGCTCGGCTCGCTCCAGCGCCTGCTCCGCAAGGAGCTCGAGCTGCCGAGCGGCTGGGATTGGAAGACCGTGCCGCTCGGCGCGCGCGCGCCGTTCCTCGCCGCGAACGACGCCTGGTTCACCGCGCTCACCAAGCTCGACGGCACGGTGGTCTACGACTCCTCGCTGGTGATGCAGCCCGCCGAGCCCACCGCGACCATCGACACGCCCCGCGACGCCTACTGGCCCTTCACGCTGCACGAGGGGCTCCCCAAGGAGGCCAAGGCGCCGTGGGTCGGGGGCAAGGCGGTCGCGCTCACCCCGCACCCGCTCTACGAGCTCCCGCTCACCCCCTGGGCGCTGCGTGCCAAGGGCCAGCCGCCCGAGTGGCAGCCGTCGACCGACGCGAACCTGTTCCGCTTCCACCCCTGTGGCGAGAACGCGGCCCAGGCCGAGCCCGAGGCCGTCGCGCAGCTCTCGCAGAACCTGGTCGCCCACTACAAGGGCAACCGCGCCCCCTTCCACCTCGGCCTGCGCACCGGCGCGTACGGCAAGGCAGGCTGCGCGCGCGCGACCATCGACAAGTTCCTGTCCGAGGTGGGCCGGCGCATCGAGGAGGGCGAGAACATCCGCTTCGTCGACGTGCCGACCCTGCTCGCCTGGATGGCCAAGAAGAACGCGCCCTGAGGCTGGCGTCACTCCACTGGGTCACTCCACTGGGTCACTCCACTGGGGAGAACGCCGACAGGTCGCGGTCGCAGCGGCCCGTCACCACGAGATCGGCGAGCAGGCGGCCCGACTCCGGCGCGAGCAGCACACCGTTGCGGTGGTGCCCGGTCGCCACATAGAGGCCCTCCACGAACGTCGCTCCGAGGATCGGACGCGGGGCGGCCGGTCGGAACCCGGACCAGGTCCCCGAGATCGGCGCGGTGGCGAGCGAGGGAAAGAGCGAAAGCGCCTGCGTCAGCACCTGGTGCACGCCCCCGGCGGTCACCTCCTTGACGTGCCCGACCTCCTCCATCGTCGAGCCGAGCAGCGTGCGTCCGTCGGCGCGGGCGAGCACGTAGCCGCGATCGCCCATCACCACGCCGCGCACGATCGGCGGGCGCGTCTCCACCTGCACGATCTGCCCGCGCACCGGGTGGACGCGGCGCAACCCCGTCGGCAGGTTGCCGACCAGCGACGACCAGCTGCCGGCCGCCACCACCACGCGGTCGGCCTCGAGCGTGCCGTCGACGAGGTCGACGCCACGCGCCCGCTGCCCCTCGACCCGCACGCCCCGCACCATCGCGCCGCTGCGCAGCTCGACGCCGCTCGCCACGCAGGCCTGGTGCAGCGCTCGCAGCAGGAGCGGCGGGTCGACCTGCCCGTCGTCCGGGAAGTGCACCGCGCCCTGCACCTCGGGGGCGAGGGCCGGCTCGAGCTGCCGCGCCTCGGCGCCGTCGAGGAACGCCACCCGCGCGAGCGCCTTCTGGAACGCGTACTTGGCGTGCAGCGCCGCCACGTCGCCCATGGTGGTCTTGAGCGCACCGGCCGCGCGGTACCCTGTGCCGAAGCCGACCCGCTCGGTCAGCTCCACGTCGAGCGACGCGTGCCGCGCGCGGGCCGCGATCATGAACGAGAACAGGTCGCGGTCGAACGGCGCGCCCTCGAGCTCGTGAGCCTCGACCTGCGCGCCGAGGATGCCCGCCGCGGCGCTCGACGCCTCGGCGCCGGGGATGGCGCGCTCGAGCACGACCACCTTCGCGCGGTGGCGGCTGCCGAGCTCCAGCGCCACGCAGCAGCCCACGATCCCTCCGCCCACGACGACGATGTCCGGTCGCATCACGGCTCCTTCTTCGCTCGCTCGAACGAGCGCTTGTCAGTGACCACGAGGTCCACGGGCACGTCGAGCGGACGCGCCGGCACCTCGATGACGATCTGCACGTCGAACGCGATGCCCACCTTGCGGGCACCGGTGCACGCGGGCAGGGCGCGGTCGTAGAACCCCGCGCCGTACCCGATGCGAAAGCCCTCGGGATCGAAGGCCAGGCCGGGCACGATCACGAGGTCGAGCGCCGCGAACGGCACGACCTCCGCGTCGAGCGCGGGCTCCGGAAAACCACGCCCGTGCTCCTCGACCGGCATCGTCTCCGCCGCGCGGAACACCATCACGCCGTCTTCACCGATCGCCGGATAGGCGACGGTGATGCCGAGGGCGCGCGCGTCGTCGTGCAGACCCTGGGTCGAAGGCTCGCCCTTGTGCTCGATGGGGGCGAACGACGCCATCGCTCGCACCCCTTCGTACACCCGCGCCTCCCGCAGGCGCGTGCGGATCCGCTCGCTGGCGGCCGCGCGCACGCCGGCCGGCATGAAGGCCCGCATCCGCTGCATCGACTTGCGCAGCTCCCGCTTGGCCTCGCGGCGCAGCGCGTCTTCCACTTCTTCCGGGAACACCGAAGACATCGTCGACCTCGGCGTGTCATACTCCTTCGCCTGGCTCCCTACGACCCCAAGTCCCGTCCTTCCAGCTCGTCCGCCCAGAAGCCCGGTCGGCCTCCGCGCATCGCCTTCGTCGGCTCGGGCGGCGCGGCGCGCGGCATCGCGCACCTCGGCGTGCTCAAGGCCTGCGAGGAGCTCGGCATCGGCTTCGACGTGTTCGTCGGCGCGTCGGCTGGCGCGCTCGTCGCGGCCACCTACGGCCAGGGCATGTCGCTCGACGCGCTCCTCGACAGCTACCGGCTGCCGTGGCGTCGGCGCCACGAGGGTGCGCTCCGGCTGCACCTCGGGAACTTCCTCGGCGCGCCCCGGGCCAAGGATTTCCTCCACCCCGGCTACCTGACCAGCGGCCTCTTCGACATCGGCAAGCTCGAGCGCTCGCTGCGCGAGCACCTCGCGGTCAACGACTTCCGCCGCATCGACAAGACCATCCTCGTCACCGCCGCCGACCTCGACGGCCGCGGTCGCGTGGTGTTCGGCAAGGGCTACGACGAGACCACGCCGATCTCCCAGGCGGTCGCGGCGAGCTGCTGCGTGCCGGGCCTGTTCCGGCCGTACCAGGTCGGCGATCGCTACCTGCTCGACGGCGAGCTCGTACGTACGCTGTCGGCCGACCTCGCGGTCGAGGCCGGCGTCGACGTCGTCATCGTCTCCAACATCTACCGCCAGGAGACCGTGCGCGAGGGCGGGCCCTCCATCGCGCGTCGCGGCCCGTTCGCGGTCATCAACCAGACCTTGAACATCGTGCTCTCCGAGAAGGAGCGCCGCGGCCTCGATCTCTATGCCCGCACGTACCCGAAGGTCACCTTCGTCAACGTGTCCCCGGACATCGGGAGCTTCGGCTACCTCAATCGCTTCAACGCGCGCTCGCTCGTGATGCGCGGCTACCGCGAGGCTCTGCGCGAGCTCGCCGCGGCCAAGGACCGCGGCGTGTTCGACGCGCGCCCCGACCTCAAGCTCGTCAACTCTGGCTGACGCGTGTCAACGCGTTGACGCGCGTCCGCCCGCGCGCATTGCGTCCTTGCGCTGCCCGTTGCGCCCTGCAGTGCAGGGGTGAAAGTCGGCGCGAGCGGCGAAGATCGGCGAATGTCGACAAAGCGGTGCTGGCATCGCTGTTGCGATGCGTGCAGCCCATGGTGCAGTTCGGAGTGGAGGAAGGGGCGGTCCGCGAGCGGCCGAACCAGTTCGACAGCCCTCGCGCGATGCGCGTGTTCAGCGCCCTCGCCGCCCTCGTTCCCGCGCCGCGCCGCGGGCACCGCGTCCTCCAGAAGGCGCTCTCCTCCACAAAGGAGTCGGCGTTGCCGAGTCGACGCGACGAGATGCTCTCGTTCGTGCGCGGCCCGGTCCGCGAGACGCTGGCGGACGAGCTGGGCGATCGACTGGCGGGGCGAATCTCCGCCGAGATGGAGCAGACCGTGGATCGTGAGCTCGGCACCCCTTCGGCGCAGGAGCGTCGCGACACGCAGCCCGCCACACCGTCCTCACGCCGTCTGCAGGCGGTGGTCGGCGCGCTGACGCCGGCCTCGGTCACCGCGATCGTCGCGCTGGTGCACGACGATCGGGTTCGCTCGACCATGCTCGCCCGCGGCCTCCTGCGCGCCGGCTTCAAGGTCAACGTGGGCCCCTCGCTCGAGGAGCGCCTCGATCCGATCCCCACCGCCGTCATCGTGAGCGAGTCCATCGCCCTCGACCTGCCGTTCGCGCTCCGTCGCTTCCTGCTCATCCACCCCACCTCGGCGCTGGTCGTCTGCGACTGCCACGACGCGGAGCACACCGAGCGCGTCCTCCGCGCGATCGGCGTGCGCAAGCTGGGCCTCGTGAGCAGCGGCGCGCCGTCGACGCAGCTGCTCTGCGCCGCGCAGGCCCTCACCCAGGAGGGCTGAGCGCGTCGGCTCTGACGCAAGGCGTCGCCTCGCAGGGGTTATCCTGGCCGTGGTCTTCTGCTAGACCGCGCGACCCACCCGTCCCAGGATATTCCATGACCGCGAACCTCCCCGTGATCGGCGGCGCCCCCGAGGGCGTGCCCGAGCTCCATCACCTCAAGCCGCAGGTCGACCCGAGCACCCTCGTCCACAAGCAGCTCCTGCGCGGCCCGTTCTGGCAGCGGATCCCCGGCTGGCGAGAGGTCAGCGAGGCGGAGTTCCTCGACCACCACTGGCAGAGCAAGAACACCATCACGCGCCCGGAGAAGCTGATCGAGGCCTTGCAGGGCCTGGTCTCCCCCGAGTTCGTCGAGGACGTGCGCATCGGCTTCGAGCGCGCGCCGATGAGCCTGCGCGTCTCGCCGTACCTGCTCTCGCTGATCGACTGGGAGCACCCCTACGAGGACCCGCTGCGCATCCAGTTCGTGCCGGTGGCCTCGCGCCTCCTGCCCGACCACCCGAAGCTCGGGCTCGACTCGCTCCACGAGCAGGCCGACGCGCCGACGCCGGGTCTCACCCACCGCTACCCGGACAAGGCGCTGTTCCTGCCGCTCGACACCTGCCCCGTCTACTGCCGGTTCTGCACGCGCAGCTACGCCATCGGCCTCGACACCGAGGGCGTCGAGAAGGTGCACTTCAAGGCCAAGAACGACCGCTGGCAGCAGGCGTTCCGCTACATCGCCTCTCGCCCCGAGCTCGAGGACATCGTGGTGAGCGGTGGTGACGCATACAACCTGCGCGCCACGCAGATCACCGAGATCGGCGAGGCGCTCCTCGCGATGGACAACATCCGTCGCATCCGCTTCGCCACCAAGGGCCCCGCGGTCATGCCGCAGAAGATCCTCAGCGACGCGGCGTGGGTCGACGCGCTCACCGCGATCGTCGAGCGAGGGCGCAAGCTCCACAAGGAGGTCGTGGTGCACACGCACTTCAACCACCCGAAGGAGATCACGGGCATCACCGAGGCCGCGCTGAACGTGTTCATGGAGCGCGGGATCACCGTGCGCAACCAGTCGGTGCTGCAGCGGGGGGTGAACGACACGATCGAGACCATGCGGCTCCTGGTCAAGCGGCTCGGCCACGTGAACGTGCACCCCTACTACGTCTACGTGCACGACCTCGTGCAGGGCGTGGAGGATCTGCGCACCACGGTCGACACCGCCATCGAGCTCGAGAAGAACATCCGCGGCAGCACCGCGGGGTTCAACACGCCCACCTTCGTCGTCGACGCCCCTGGTGGCGGCGGCAAGCGCGACGTGCACTCGTTCGAGACCTACGATCGCGAGAACGGCATCAGCGTCTACCGCTCCCCCGCGGTGCACGAGGGCCAGTTCTATCTCTACTACGACCCGCTCACGCTGCTCTCGCCCGCCGCCCAGGCGCGGTGGAAGGACAAGGCCGAGCAGGACCGCATGGTCGAGGCCGCGATCGAGCGCGCCCGCGGCCGCGTGCGCCCCTGGGCTTGATCGAGCCCACCCCGATCAGGGCTGCTCGGTCGTCGCGACGCGCGCCACGTCCCAGCCGGTGAGGATCCCGACCAGGTGACGGTCCTCCACCGCGAGGATGCGGCGCACCCGCAGGGCGAGCAGGTGGCCGGCCGCGCGGTAGACCGGGGTCTTCACGTCGAGGCAGATGGTCTCGTAGGACATCACCTGCTCCACCGGCGACTCGAGCAGGTCGTGTGGCAGCGCGCGCGCCTTCAGCGCCTCGGTCTGGGTGAACACGCCCACCGGCAGGGCGCCGTCGAGCACCACGAGGCCCCGCACGTCGCGCTCGCGCAGCCGGTCGAGGGCCAGCGCGATCGAGTCGCCGATCTCGACCGACGCCACCTCGCGGTTGAGCAGGCGTTCGATGGGGGTGTCCACGTGGTGGAACACGACGGCCTGGGCGACGTCGCGGGTGCTGATCACCGCGTCGATCCGCCCGGCCCGCCGCACGAACACCCGGTGGATGTGGTGGCCGACCATGAGCGCCGCCGCGTACCGGACGGGCGCGTCGTCGTCGACCGCGACCACCGGCGCGACCATGATGTCCCGGGCCGTGTGGCCGTCTCCGTCCGCCACCTTCACCGGGCCCCCGAGCGCGGCGGGCGCGAGCTTGCCCACCCGCAGGAGGTCGGTCATCGAGACCAGCCCGACCGTGTCGCCCGTGGGGTCGACGACCGCCACCGCCGAGACGTCGTGCTTGTCGAGCACGTGCTCGATCTCCCGGAGCGAGGCGTCTTCGGGGACGGAGATCAGCTTCTTGCTGGCGTACTCGCGGACGGGGGTCGAGAACCAGGTCATGCCTGGATCCATGCGGCTTTCGTGCGCACCCGCAAGGGGCGGATTGCCAGCGACGTGCAGGCTCGGTGCCGCGCAGAAGCTGCGACCACACGCAAGGGAGGCGCTGCCCCCTAGGGCCGGATCGTCGACACGGGCGCCCTAGACCTCGAGCTCGAGGCCCTCGTAGGCCGCGAGCGAGCTCGGGAACAGCTCCCGGGCGCGCCGCTCCTTGTCACGCACCGCGGCGTCGTCCTGCATCGGATCGTGGTGGAACAGCACGAGCTGCTTCACCCCGGCGGCCTTGGCGAGCTTCACTGCCTCCTCGTGCGTGGAGTGACCCCACCCGAGCTTGGGCATGCCCCGCTCGCCGGCGTACTCCTCGGGGGTGTACATGGCGTCGTAGATGAGGACGTCGGCGTTCTCGGCGAGCTTGCGCAGCTTGGGGTCGACGACCGCGTAGTGCTCGGTGTCGGTGGCGTACATCACCGAGCTGCCCTCGTGCTCCACGCGGTAGGCGTAGACGCCGTCGGGGTGGTTGCCGCGGGTGTTGGTGATGCGCACCGGGCCGCTGCCGTCCTTGCTCGGGATCTCGAGCGGCTCGCCCTCGAACAGATCGCGGAAGGTCATCTGGGCGCCCATCTCCGAGAGGTGGACGGGGAACGACGGGTTCTCCATCTGCCCGGCGAGGGTCTCCTCGAGCGTGCGCGAGACCTTCATGCCGCCGTGCAGGTGGAACACGTTGCCCCGCACGAACGCGGGGGTGAAGAACGGGAACCCCTGGATGTGATCCCAGTGCACGTGACTGAAGAAGATGAACGCCTCGAGCGGCAGCTCCTTCATGAGGGCGTTGCCGAGCAGGCGGATGCCGGTGCCGGCGTCGAAGATGAGGATCCGCCCGCCGACACGCATCTCGACGCAACTCGTGTTGCCGCCGATCTCCACCGTCGTCGGACCTGGGGTGGGAATGCTGCCGCGAACCCCCCAGAACCTCACCTGAATCATCGCGCCTCCAGCCCCTGCCAGTCGGCGGACTCGACGACCGAGCCCGCCCCAGAACGCCGCAACTCCGAGCGAGGGACGAGCATACCCTCCCTCGGCCCCCTCACGCGAGTGGTCGTGATATACCGATTCGGTGACGGCGCGGCTCCTCGACGCTCTGGCACTGTTGATGCTGGTCTTCGCCGGCGTCGCGTTCCTCTTCGGGGCGCGCCACATCGCGAGCCGCGAAGACCTCCACGCCATCTACTGGATGGTGGTGGGTGTCGCGGCGATCCGTGCCGTCAGCAGCCTCGCCCGCGCGGACCGCGCCTGAGGGTGGAGCGTGGCGAGCCGGCGCTCGAGGTCCAGAGAGCGTGGGGGCGCTGCCCTTGCGGTCGCGCTGGCCGCGTCGATCTCGTGCGGCGACCCCACCCCCAGGGGGCAGCCCACACCGGCCGGGACCGGCGCCGCCAAGGCCGCGCTCGGGGGTGAGAACGTCGCGGCCGTAGGCAGTCAGACCGTGAGCAAGGGCCTCGCCCGCGAGGTCGCCCTCGCCCGCAAGCTCGGGCCTCGCGAGGCCGTGGACACCCTCGTGTCCGAGGCGTTGCTGGCCGAGCTCGCCGTGCGTCAGAAGGCGCTCGAGGATCCGGTCGTGCAGCGAAAGCTCCGCGCCGTGCTCGCGCGCCGGCTGGTCGCCCGTCTCCGCGCCGAGGCCGTCGCCGAGGGGCCGTGGACCGACGCCGAGCTCGACGCTGCGGCCCGCGCGAGCGGCCTGTGGCTGGAGATCGATCGCCCCGAGACCCGCATCGCCGCGCACGCCCTCGTCCGCAAGGGGGCTCCCGATCCCGCCGGCCTCGCGAAGAAGCTCCGCGCGTTCCTGCTCGAGCTGCCCGCGACGGGCACCGCCGAGGAGCAAGCCAAGGCCTTCGTCGCCAAGGCGCAGACCTTCCCGATGCCCGACGGGCACGCGCTCGTCGTCGAGCGCCTCGAGGACCCGTTCACCGCCGACGGTCGCGTGGCGGTCAAGGGCCCCCCACGCGGGCTCGAGGTGGCCTTCGCCAAGGGAGCGTTCGACGTGGCCGCGGTCGGCGGCACCAGCGAGATCGTCGAGACCTCGTACGGCGTGCACGTGATCCGCCTCCTCGGGGTGTTCCCGGCCAAGGTCGCGCCGCGCGATCAGCGGGTCACGCTCCTCGAGCCAGAGCTCGTCCGCAAGCGGGCCGCGCCCCGCTACCAGACCAAGCTGCAAGGGCTCCTCGACGCCGCGGCCCCCAAGGAGCTCGCGAGCGGCGACGATCTCCTCCTGCCCCGGGCCCTGGAGCCGCGATGAGCGTGCTGTTCGCGCGCGAGGAGCACGAGACCGGCTTCACGCCGATCCTCAAGCGCCACCTCGAGGCCACGCCCGGCGCCCTCGCCGTCGCCATCGTCGACGCCGAGGGCGAGGCCGTCGACTACGCGGGCGACACCATCGACCCGTTCGACATCAAGGTCGCGGCCGCCACGTTCCGCATCATCCTGGTCGAGCTCGAGACCGGCCCCCACAGCCGGCGCGCGGGCCTGCCCAAGCGCCTGTGGGTGCTCGGCGCGACCAAGGGCTACATGCTCGACGCGCTGCCCGACGGCTACGCGCTGCTCGCCATCCTCGCCACCGACGCCGCGCTCGGCCACGCGAGCCGCACGCTCGACGGGACCCTGCGCGCGATCTACCGCGAGGCCGGCTGGGCCGCGCCGCCCGAGCTCTCCCACTGGTCGCCCGTCGAGGTGGAGCTCGGCCCCGACCAGCGCCCTCGCGCGGTGCGCGCACAGCAGGGCTGGGTGCGCGCGGTGGTCATCGGGCGCGTCGCCACCGGCCTCTCCGCCGGAGAGGTGGGCTACCGCGTG
The DNA here is from genome assembly GCA_964624885.1 of uncultured Polyangiales bacterium. Taxonomy (GTDB): domain Bacteria; phylum Myxococcota_A; class Polyangia; order Polyangiales; family JADJMO01; genus JADJMO01. The sequence continues at coordinate 18,623 of CAZUZY010000129.1, forward strand.
GAGCTCCCCGAGATCACGCGCCCGGGCAGCACCAACCACGAGGCCACGCTGGTCCGTGGCATCGACGACGTGTGGTACGCCGATCTCCCGATCGCGGAGACCTGACGACCGGATCCCCGCCGCTCACCGACCCCGCCGCTCACCGACCTCGCCCTCACCGACCCCGCCGCTCACCGACCCCGCCCTCACCGATAGGTGAAGAGCACTTCGTGGTCGCAGATGCGGAACAGGTCGCCCTCGGCGATGGCCTTGCGCGTGACCCGCTGACCGTGGAACTCCACGCCGTTGGTCGAGCCGAGATCGACCATGTAGTAGACGCCGTTCTGGAACTCGACCATCGCGTGCTGGCGCGAGACGTTCGGATCCTTGATGGTGAGATCGCTCGTCTGTCGGCCGCGGCCGATGATGAACTTCTCCTTGTTCACCGGGGTGCGCTCGCCCTGGTAGAGCGCGGTGAGCACGTTCGGCTGCGTGGGGGCCGTCATGGGCGGCAGCGGCGGCGGCATCGCCGCGGGCGGCGGCGGCGGGGGC
>CAZUZY010000130.1:0-19033 GCA_964624885.1 uncultured Polyangiales bacterium
GGTGCTGCCGGGCACCGTGCAGGCCTCGCACTGGCCGTCGCAGCGCGCGTCGCAGCACACGCCGTCGGCGCAGATGCCGCTGGCGCACTCGCCGTCGGCCGCGCAGGGAGCGCCCTGGAACAGCGCGCACGCGTCCTTCGGGTCCTTGCCGGGCGGGATGGCCCCACAGGTGCCGTCACTGCCCGAGCCCTTGCGCGCCTTGGTGCAGGCGAAGCAGAGGCCGGTGCACGCGGTGTCGCAGCAGACGCTGTCGACGCAGTGTCCCGAGGAGCACTCGGCGTCGACGGCGCACGCGACGCCGTTGGTCGCCGCCGCCACGGCCACGAGCTTGCCCGGCCCGACGACGCCGTTGGACGACACGTGGAGGAAGCCGTTGCCCCGCAGCACCGTCGCCGGCAGCACGACCGTCATCGTCGTGGCGGTGAACGCCGTGGTCGTCGCGGTGATCGACCCTTGCCCGCTCGCGGGGACGAACGCGACCACCGGGGCGCTGGCGCCAGCCGCGAAGAGGCGCGTACCGACGAGGTCGAACGGCTTGCCGGGCTCGACGCTCGCCGGAGCGCTGGTGATGGTGGGGCGCTGCGCGAGCGGCACCGCGCTCGGGTCGAACACCGCCGTCCCGCGCGACGGGACGCCGAGGCAGATGTCGCCACACTCGTCGCCGAGGGCGAACAGCGCGCCACCCCGCGCGAGCGGGACCAGCGTGCCGCCGTTGCGGGGGAACGGCGCCACGGCGGTCGGGCCGAACGCGCCACGACCGGCGGCGGCCGCCGGCTCGAACAGGAAGCCGTTCGCGCTGGTCGCTTCACCCGCGGCGTCGATTCCGCCCGCGACCAGCACGCGCCCGAAGGGCAGGCCGGCGAGCGTGGGCCGCCGGAACGCACTCCCGCTCACCTCGGTCAACTCGAACACCGACTTGGCGGGGAGGAAGCGGTCGTAGGGGAACCCGCTGAGCTTCGGCGCGACGAGCACCCCACCGTCGGCGAGCACCGTGGCGGTCCGACCGTCGCGGGCCACCGAGAGGCCAGGCCCGGCGGAGAACGTCGAGCTCGCCGGATCGAACAGCTCGCTCTCGAGACCATCGACGACCATCACCTGGCCGCTCGGGAGGAGCACCGCGCCGTGCCCGGTGCGCGGCGCGCTCGTCTTGCTGGTGACCGCGGTGAAGGTCCCCGTCTTCTCGTCGAACGTCTCGGCGGTGGACAGGCCGCTCCCGCCGATCACGAGCGCGCGCCCGTCGGGGAGGAGCGTGGCGGTCGCGTTCTCCCGTACGGCGGAGAGGCTCGCGGTCGCGGTCGACGACAAGGTCGTCGGATCGAACAGCTCGGCGGTCGACTTGCCCTTGCCCCCGGCGATCAGCACCTTGCCGCTCGCGAGGAGCACCTGCGCCGCGTCGACGCGCGCGGTGGTGAGGGGCTTGGCGGTCGACGTCGTGCCGGCGACGGGGTCGAAGAGCTCCGCGTTCGCGCTGCCATCGGCCGAGACCCCCGACGGAGGGAGGCCGCCCGCGAAGAGGACGCGACCGTCGAGGAGGCGGGTGGCGCGTCCGCCCACGCGGCCGAACGCGAGGTCGCCCGACGCCGTGAAGGCACCACTGCTCGGCTGACCGGTCCCCGTCAGCACCGCCGCGCCGCCGCCGATCCCCCCCGCGAGGAGCACGGCGCCCGACGGCAGCACGGTCGTCGTCCCGCCGGTGAAGTCGTAGGGGAGCGCGATGGACGCGGACCAGGTGGCGGTGCTCGGCGCCCAGAGCTGCGCGTTCTTGCTCGCGATCAGGGCGTTCCCCGAGGGCAACACCGCCCCGCTCACGTCGGCCGGCAGAGGGTCGGCCTGCCGCGTGAACGCCTTGGTGGTCGCGGTGTAGGACCAGGTCTCGACGGTGACGGTGACCGTGGTGCCGACCACCGCCACGCCGGTCACGCCGTGAACCAGCGCGTTGCCATCGACGAGCGACAGACCACGCATCCCCTTGGCGAGCGACGCGGGCGACGCGAGGGCCGCGAAATCGCCGGTCGCCGGGCGGTAGAGCTCGGACTGCCCTTCCGCTCCCACCACGAGGATCTCGCCCGTGCCCAGCGCGACGAGCGGCCCGCCGGCGCCCGTCTTCTGCGTGACCGTCGCCAGCGTGTCGGTCGCGGGGTCGAACAGCCGCGCGGACTTCGGCGCGGCGGCCTCGTCGACCACGAGGACCTTGCCGTCGGCGAGGCCCAGCACCGACACCGCGCCGGTCACCGTGGTCAGCGACGGACCGGCCTTGAAGGTGCCGGTCGTCGGATCGTAGAGCTCGCTGGTCGCGCCCCCGCCACCGACGATCAGCACGCGCCCGTCGCGCAGGACCACCGCCGCGTGGCCGGCGCGAGAGGCCGCCATCGAGCCGGTCGGCCGGAAGCGGGCCGTGACCGGGTCGAAGATCTCGGCGGTCGACGTGCCGCCCCCCGCGAGCAGGACCTGGCCGTTGCCGAGCACGGTGGCGGTGTGGCCCTGGCGCAGCTTGCCCGGCGCGTTGGTCGGGCTGAACGCGGGGTCGACGGTGACGGGATATCGGGCCCCCGCCGGCAATTCGACGGAGAGGCGCGGTCCGTGGAAGGCGAGGCGAACCTCGATCGGACGACCGTCGCGGTCCCACGCCGCGTCCGCCGAGACGCGCACGAGCGGGATGCGATGGGGATCGACGACGACGACGTCCGCGCCGTCGCGGGCGAGCGTGTGGCCCGTGGGCAGCTCGAGGTCGTAGGCGAGCTCGGTCGGTCGCGGCAGGTGGTGCAGCACCTCGAGGGAGGCACCCTGGTCGAAGAGGAGTGCGTCGCCGACCCGCACCGCGCGGCCTTCCACGCGAGGTGCCGTGGCGGGACCGACGACGCGGAACGAGAGCCCCGCGAAGCGCACCGCGCCGCGCGCGTCGACGGTGGCCACGTGGCTCGCGGTCGCGATCGCGAGCGAGCTCCCCTCCGCGCGAGGTGTCCGCTGCGCGCGCCGGAGCAGCGCCTCGGCGGGCGCGGGCAGTACACCCTCCCGCGTCGACGAGGTCGGGGTCGCGTTCGAGGCACAGCCGAGGACGGTGAAGAGGAGTGGCAGTGCGCGGCGCGAAAGCATGGACCGCGAGCATACGGGGCCCGCGGGCAGCGTGGTGCCCGACGAGCCCCGTCCAGTCGGTGACGATGTCGCAGACGCTGCGACGCCGAGCTCAGCCCTTCAGCGCCGCGAGCACCTGCTCGAGGCCGACCTTGCCGCGGACCGCGCGGCCCTTGCCCTCGAAGGCCACGAGCCCCTTGCCGAGGCCCTCGGTCATCTCTCTGTAGAGGCCGGCCACGTTGGTCGAGAGGCCGAACTGGGTCAGCGTCGGCACCATCGCGTCGATCGGCAGCACCAGGGTCTTCACCTCGCGACCCAGGATCTTCCCGGCGATCGCGGCGGCGTCGTTCATGCTGTACTCCTCGGGCCCGGAGAGCTCGATCCAGGCGTTCTCCTTGGTGCCCGCCAGCAGCGCCTCGGCCGCCACCTCACCGATGTCCCGGGTGGCGATCATGGGGAACGGGAAGCCCTCGCCGCCGCCGAACACCGGCAGCACGCCGTCGGCCTTCATCGGGTGCGCGTTGGCGAGGATGTTCTCCATGAAGTACGCGGCGCGCACGAAGGTGAACGCCGTGCCGGTGACCTTGGCGAGCTCGGCCTCCGCGTAGTGCGTGATCACGATGGGGCCCGTGCCCTTCTCGTGCTGCGCCGCGACCGACGAGAGCACCGCCGCGTGCGCGACCGGGCTCTTGCGGAGCGCGGCGACGTAGCCGTCGACGATGCGGCGACCGCGACCGACGAGGTCGTCGCTGGCGGCGTCCGGCGGGACGAGGAAGTAGGCGCCCGTGGCGCCCGCGAGCGCCGGCGCGAGGCTCGCCGCGTCGAGCACGTCACCCTTGACGACCTCGGCGCCCTTCGCCCGCAAGGCCTCGACCTTGGCGGGGTCTCGCGCGACGACACGCACCTTCTGACCGCGCGCGAGCAGCGTTTCGGCGACGACGTGACCCGTGTTCCCTGTGGCTCCGAAGACGACGTACATGGTGTTCCCTCCTGAGGACGCACCCAGGATGCGTTCGCCGTAGCCATCCGTCCAATGCATGTGCGTGATGATTCACATGCACCCTGCGCATGCGTGGCACCCCGCCCGTCGCCGGGGCATCGCAAGCCCATGCCCGCGCTCTCGATCACCGTGGTCTCCGACGTCATGTGCCCGTGGTGCCTCATCGGCACCGAGCGACTCCACCAGGCCCTCGCCCAGCGGCCCGACGTCACGGCCACCGTCGAGTACGCGCCGTTCCTGCTCGACCCCGACCTCCCCGAGGAGGGCGCCGACCTGCGCGCGCGCCTCCGCAAGAAGTACAACGCGGACCCCGACACGATGTTCGGTCGCGTGGAGTCGGCCGCCCGCGAGTCGGGCATCCCGCTCGACTTCCGCAAGGTGAAGGTCGCGCCGAACACCGTGGGCGCGCACGTGCTGATCGGCAAGGCGGCGGAGAAGGGCACGCAGGTGGCCCTCGCCCGTGCGCTGTTCCAGGCCTATTTCCTCGAGGGGAAGAACGTCGGCGACCCCACCGTGCTGGCGTCGATCGCGACCGCGCACGGCTTCGAGGCCGACGAGGCGCTCGCGCTCGTGCGCGACGAGCAGGAGCGCGCCGCGGTGCGCGCCGAGGCCGCCGACGCCTCGCGCCAGGGGGTGAGCGGCGTGCCGTTCTTCATCCTGCAGGACCGCCTGGCCCTCTCGGGCGCGCAGCCGCTCGGGGTGTTCCTGAAGGCGATCGACCAGGCCGTCGCCGGCTAGAACACGAACAGCCGCGCGCCGTGGCTCGGCACCGCGATCGGCCCCGCGGGTGCCGGCTTGCTCACGACCTTGCCCCCCTCCGGCACGAGCTCCTTGGCGCCCGCCGGCAACCCGACGTCGCGCGAGAAGCTCGGGTCGTCCCAGGCGAACACGGCCAGCGCGTGCGCCTTGCGCCACACGTGGGGCACGCCGACCGGCGCGCTCCCGAGGAGCACCGGCGAGCCCACCGGACGCTCGTCGGCCTGCGCGGCGAAGTCGACCGGGCGCGCCGCCTGCCCGTCGCGCGCGAGGGCCAGCACCTCGGGCGCGATCGTCATCGCGAGCCGCGCGGCGCTCGCCTGCCGTCCGTCGCCGGAGAGCCAGTTGCCACCGGCGAGCACGCTCGACACGACGAAGGTCCACGCCTCGGTGTCGTCGATGTTCTTGCCGCGCAGGATGACCACGTCGGGGTCGAGCGACCACCACGCATCGGTGAACGCCCGGAACGCGGTGTGGCGCGCCTGCGAGGCGAGGAAGCCGTAGCTCGCCTCGGGGCTCAGGTCGAAGGCCACGTCGGGCCCCGTGCGCATCGAGTCGACGAACCCGACCGACGGCAGCAGCGGGGCGCCGCAGCCGACCACGTGCATGTCGCCCGCGGCCTCGCGGATCGCCTTCATCCAGCGCGCGTACGACTCGAGCCCCGTGATCGGCTCCTTGCGCACGCCGGCGATCGCGGCGCCGAACAGGAAGTCGATCTTGATGGCCTTGTAGCCCCACGCCTTGTAGCGCGCGACCGCGTCGGTCACGAACTTGCGCGCGTCGGGGTGGGTGACGTCGAGCGCCGCGTAGGTGGGGCCGAAGTTGGTGAACGTGCGCAGCTCGCCGGTGGGCTTGCGGACGAACCAGTCGGCCTTGCTGGCGACCAGCGGGTCCTTGGTGTCGACGTAGATCGGCGCGAGCCACACCGCGGGCTCGAGGCCGAGCGCGGCCTGCTCCGCGTTGAGCGCGGCGAGCTCGGCGCCGAAGGCGGTCGAGGCCTGCCAGGCGCCCCAGTTGGGCTCGTAGCCGTCGTCGAGCAGCAGGGTCTTCATGCCGAGCGGGGCGAGGGTCTTGCTCGCCCACGCGGCCTCCTCGCGCAGCTTGGTGGCGTCGATCTTGGCGTAGTAGACGTTCCAAGAGCCCCAGCCCGCGAGCGCGGGGCGGCGGGGGACGGCCGGCGGGAAGCGCGCGGCGACCTGCTTCGCCCACCGGTCGAGCTGGGTGGGCACGTCGCCCAGCGCGACGCGCACGCCGTCGAGCGCGCGTTTCTGTCCGGGGGCCAGCGTGACCACGTCGCCGCGCATCCCCTGGACGATCCGCAGGCGCGTCCTCGGCGACGCGCGGTCGACGGCGACGAAGGTGGGCAGCACCGTCGCGCCCTCGGCCGCGGCGAACAACCCCTGCCCCTCCGCGTCCATCGCGGCGCCGAGCCACCACGACACGCCGGCCTTCTCGGTGACCGCGTCCTCGCCGTCGCCCCCGGGCTGCGCGGTACCGAGGGCCTCGCCCACCTTCTCGGGGATGGCCTCGACGCCCGTGTACGTCCAGCTCTGGTAGCCACCATGGAGCAACCGGTCCGCGGAGAGGGCCAGTGGATCGGCGGTCCACTCCAGCCCCACGACCCTCACGTCCGCGCCCGCAGGGTTCTCGATCGTGATCTCGCGCACGATCGCCTCGCCCTGGAGCGACCAGCGCCCACCCACGCGCACCGGCGCCGACGCGGCGTCGGACCAGGTGGGTGAAGCGGGATCGCCCGTCGCCACCCGCAGGCGCAGCGTGGTGGTGCCGCTGCAGCGGCCGTGGCCCTCGAGCACGAGGTCGGCGTCCCCCGTGCCGATCGTGACCGAGCACGGGTCGGGAGCCGGGGGCTCGGTGCTGGACGAACACCCGAGCAGCGCAGCGACGAACACGACCGAGCGGCGCACCATGCCTCACATTACACCGACGATTCGCCGCGAGTCACACCCGTGTGACTCGACCAGCGACGCTCCATGCCGCACACTCGGAGGTTGGAGGTCCTCATGATCCGACGCTCTACCTTCGCAGTCTGCGCGGCGGCCTTCGTCGCAGCAGCGGCTCCCCTCGGCTGTGGATCGCCCGGCGAGCTCGGGGGCGACCTCGACACGCAGGACGGCGGGGAAGACGGCGGCATCCTGATAGACGGCGACCCGGGCACCGAATTCACCGTCGGCGACGGCACGACCGATCCGCCTTGCGTGGGCCTCAAGTGCCAGCAGGTGACCTGCACCGGCGGCGGGACCACGAGCCTCAGCGGCACGGTCTACGACCCGGCGGCGCGCGTGCCGCTCTACAACGTCATCGTCTACGTCCCCAACGCGCCGCTCGATCCGATCCCCAAGCCGCTCAGCTGCGACAAGTGCGGCGCCATCGCCTCGGGCAGCCCGATCGTCACCACCCTCACCGACGCCAAGGGTCAGTTCACGCTCAAGAACGTCCCGGTGGGCAAGGACATCCCGCTCGTGATGCAGGTCGGCAAGTGGCGCCGCAAGGTGATCCTCCCCGAGGTGAAGGAGTGCGTCGACAACCCGCTCACCGACAAGAACCTCACCCGCCTGCCGAAGAGCCGCAAGGAGGGTGACCTGCCCCAGATCGCCGTGACCACCGGCGCGGCCGACGAGCTCGAGTGCTTCCTGCGCGAGATCGGCGTCGACGACAGCGAGTTCTCGGGCGGCGGCGGCGCCGGCGCGATCCACCTCTACAACGGGTTCGGCGGCTCCACGATGGCCGGGGTGACCGGCGCGCAGCCGTTCTGGAGCAGCTTCGACAACCTCAAGAAGTACGACATCGTCGTGCTCTCCTGCGAGGGCGCCGAGCACAACGAGAACAAGGGCGCGGCCGCGTTCGGCGCGCTCCAGCAGTACGCCAACGGCGGCGGGCGCGTGTTCGCCTCGCACTTCCACTACACCTGGTTCAAGAACGGCCCGGCCGACTTCCAGAGCACGGCCACGTGGACCGGCGGCGGCGCGACCAGCCCCTACTCGGTCGACATGACCTTCCCCAAGGGCAAGGCGTTCGGCGAGTGGCTGGTCAACGTGGGCGCCTCCACCACGCTCGGCCAGATCCCCCTCACCGCCGTGAAGAACGACGTCGGCACCATCAACGCCAAGACGAGCTCGCGCTGGATCTACAAGGGCGCCGCGCCGGAGTCGGTCAAGTACATGAGCTTCGCGACGCCGATCGGCAAGACCGCCGAGGAGCAGTGCGGCCGCGCCGTGTTCAGCGACATCCACATCTCGAACACCACCGGCGGCGGCACGTTCCCCAGCGCCTGCGCGCCCGGCGGCGACTTCTCCCCGCAGGAGAAGGCGCTCGAGTTCCTGTTCTTCGATCTGTCGTCGTGCGTGCAGCCCGACGGCGAGCCGCCGAAGCCGCCGCCCGTGAAGTAGCCCGCGGCGTCAGGCGACGCCGGCCGCCACGCGATCGAGGAACTCGTCCACCGCGCCCAGGATCTGGCGGTTGTCCTCCTGGGCGTAGTGGGAGAGCTTCTCCTCGCACGACGGCACGCGCTCGAGGAACTGGTGGATCGCCCGCGGGTCGTCGAGGGTCGGCGCGTAGGCCCCGAAGCCCTCGACCTCGAGGTACTTGGCGTTGAGGATCTGCTCGAACTGGCGCTCGATCGGCACCGCGAGCATCGGCTTGTGGAGGAACACCGCCTCGCCCATGAGGGTGAAGCCACCGCCGGCGATGACCGCCTTGCTGGTGGCGAGGTCCTCGATGAAGCCCCCTTCGGAGAACGGGCGGTAGCGCAGGTTGCCCTCGACCTGCTCCTCCTTGATCCCGCGGCGCATGCCGTAGATGCGGCACTCGAGGCCGGTGGCGGCGAGGGTCTTGGCGAGGCCGTCGTTGCCCTCCTGGGTCTGGTAGACGAGCAGGTGGTCGCCGCGCCGCGCGAGCTTCTTGGCGGCGAGGATCTCGGGGCGCAGGATCGGCGGGAACAGGAACGTGTTGGGCTTGCGGATCGGCGGGCGGAAGAACGTGGTGACGTAGTACGCGGTGCAGTACGGGAGCTTGCTGCGCACGAACCCCTTGGCGATGCGGAACGCGCCCTCGTCCACCTCGACCACCTCGCGCGGCAGCGTGCAGCGGCTGATGATCTGCATGTTGTCAATCGAGAGGATCGGCAGGCGGTGGGTCTGCCCGTAGAAGTAGGTCCACGACTCGAAGTCGCTGATGACCATGTCCGGCTTGAAGTCGCGGATCAGCTCGAAATAGGCGCCGATGTTCTGCGGCACCCCGGCGAGGCCCGACAGCACGTTGCTCCACAAGGTCTTGCCCTTGCGGACACGGTTCTCCTCCATCACCAGGTGGAAGCCGTGGATCGCCTTCACGCCCTCGAAGCGCGACGCGAGGAAATCCTTCGCGCGGCCCGACACCATGATGGTGACCTCGTGCCCCTGCGCGACGAGGTGCTCGAGCACCACCCGAGAGCGCATGGCGTGCCCCATGCCCTCGCCCACGACGCCGTAGAGGATCTTCATACGGCGATGGTAGACCCGAACCTCAGGGGATCGTGAGGATGATCCCGGTCTGGGTCGCGTCGCCGAGGATGCTGACCTTGAAGGTCTTGCCGCCCTTGGAGACGGTGAGGCGCAGGGCCCCCTTCGGGGAGGTGTTCTCGTCGTCGATGGTGTAGCCACCCTTCGCCAGCAGCGCCTTCTGGTCGGCGACGACGGCGTCGCGGCCGCGCGGCACCTTGAACACGAGGATCTTGCCACCCCCACCCCCTGCGGCGTCGGGCTCGCCGGCGTCGGCGGGCAACGGGAAGCCCTCGGGGCCGACCTTGGCCGCGGGCGCCGGGTCCTTCTCGGGGGCCTTCTCGGGGACCGCCGACGGCGTGGTCACGGGCTCGGGCTTCGGGGTCGAAGGCTCCGGCTCCTTGCCACCACAACCCACGACCACGAGCGCGAAGGAGAGGAGGAGGGTACGCACGAGGGCACGCTACTCCAGCCGGTGGCCGAGGCCCAGTCCCTCGGCGCTCGTGGGAAGACCCGGTGAGCCTCTACCATCGCGCCCATGGTCGACTACCAGGAGGCGCGACTCGGTCGGAGGGCACGCATGATTCCCGCGGCTGCGGCGCGGGCCGACGTGCTCGTGGCGGCTGCGCAGCGGGCGTGTGACTGGCTCGCGACCGCGGATCCCAGCGCGTTGCTGGGCTCGCTCGAGTCGCTCGGGACGACGGGCGTGGACTACGACGAGTGGGGCACGACGCTCGAGGAGACCGACGCGAGCGCGCTGTGGGACTCGCCCGAAGCGCTCCGCGCGGACCTGAGGGCGCGCACGTATCCGGCCCTGGCGATCGCGCCCGCGTTGCTCACGCTGCTGGACGGCGGCGCCGCGTTCTCGCTGGTGCGCGGTGCGCTGCCCCTCGACGACACGCACTTCGCCCCGAACTACCTCGAGGCCTGGATCCAGCGCGGCCTCGAGGGCGTGATCGATCGCCTGCAGGCCGACACGCCCGAGGACGAGCTGCTCGAGATGTTCCTCGCGGGCCGCTTGGTCCTCGAGAAGATCCCGGCGGAGCTCGCGCGACGCCTCCCGATCGAGGCGGTCGCCGAGGCCGTACGCGGAGACGCCCTCGGCTACGTGCATCGGGACGACGCGCTCGCGTTCCTCGAGAAGCACCCCGCGTGGGGCGATCCGGCGGCGCTGACCGCGCTCTACGAGGCCCTGGGCTCTTCGGGCTCGCACGCGGCGTGCGCGTTCGACGGGGTGCTCACCGATCGGCTGATCGCCGACCGGTACGCGCCCGCCACCGACGTCGCAGCGCGACGCCTCGCGGTCCACCAGGCTTTCGCGTCGGGCGCGCGTTCGGTCATGGCCCACTCGGCGCGCCGCCTCCTGTTCGCCCTCGGCCATCGCCCGACGCTCGAGGCAGAGGCCGAGAAGCTCGACGCGCTCACCAAGCGGCGCTTCGCGTGGGACGCCCATCACACCATCGCCGAGCTCCGCGCGCCCCTCGCCGCGGCCTTCGCGCTCGATCCGGCCCACGCGAGCGCGCGCTTCGCGCCACGGTTCGCGGCCGACGCCGTCGCCTCGGCCCACGGCGCGAAGCTCGCGCACGACATCCTCCGCGCCGGCCTCGGTGTGATCACCGATCACCACGGGACCGTGCTGGGGAGCGGCCTCGGCACCTACCTGGGCGCCGACCCGGGCTGGGTCGCGCTGCTCGAACCGCTGCGCAAGCACACCCGCCTCGGGCCGCTGGTGAGGAGCATCCTCACCGACCTCGCGCCGAAGAAGCCCGCCACGGTCGTGCGCAAGAAGAGGGCGTAGGAGGGGCTTCCTAGGCGCAGCGCTCGGTGTCGGGCGCCTCGTCCACCGCCGCGGTGAGGAGCGCTTGCTCGATGCACCGCGCGAAGGCGCCGACCGTGGCTGCGTCGTCCACGTCGTCGAGCCGCACCTCGACGTCGAGGCGGTCGCCGAGCGCGGTGGCGATGAGGGCCGTGTCGAAGGGATCGAGGTGCAGGTCGCGATCGAGACGCTGCCGCGCGCGGATGGTGCCGGGCGCGACGCCGAGGAACTGCCCGATGGCGATCTGGACCAGGAGAAGGGCGTAAGGGCTGCGGTCGGTCATGTTCACGCTCCTGATCGATCCGATGCATCGCAGAGCGAGAAGTTCGCGAAAATCTTCGCTGTCTGCTCGCGGAGAAGCGAGGGTACGAAGGGAGACGGACCTCACGATCGGCGGACCCGTGCGTGGAGCTCGGAGCGCGATCGATACGCCTCGTCGCTGCGCACGATCACCGCGCCGTCCCCGTCGAGCACCGGCAGGCCGGTGAGATCGTCGGCCGCGTCGGCCGGGCGCACGTGGAGCCGGGGGACGTGCCCCGCCCGCACGTCTGCGACCCACGCGACCAGCCGGAGCCGGCGATGGCGGGCGCGGGCGGCGATTCCCAGGCCGACGAACCCGAGCAGCGCCGCGCCCACGAGGACCTCGGCCTCGAACCCATCGCCCAGCCGCAGGTGCTCCAGCCACGACAGCGCGAGCGCCAGCGCAGGCAGACCGACGAGCGCCGCACCGCAGGCCTCGAGGGCACGGAGGTGCCCGAGCTGCGAGCCATCGCGCACCTCGTGGCTGAAGGCGAGGAGCGGCAGCGCGGTGACCGCGTAGAGGACCCCGACGATCACACCGATCGGGCACCCGAGCAGGCAAGCGCCGAGGAAGCGCAGCACGAACGCGGCGCCCGTCAGCGCGCCGGGCTCCTGCGCAGCATGGAAGAGCGCGGGCAACACGGCGCTCACCGCGCCGCCGATCGCGCCCGCAGCCAGCGCCGCGGTGGAGGCCCCTGCCCTGCGTTCGAGGGCCGTGCGCGCCACGAACGTGCCGACGATCCCGAGCGCCACCGCGACGAACCCGGTCACGAAGCCGCCCGCGCCGAAGCGCGGATACAGCCCCGCGAGGGCCCCGAAGGCGAACGTCACCGCGACGGTGCGCTCGACGACGGCGTTCGTGCGCCTCACCCATCCTGGACGCTCCCCCGCGTGGGGCCATTCCCCGGTTCTGCGGCGTGCGCTCGCGTCGGGATCCCGTGATGAATGTCATCTTTCGGCTCAAGTCGGCCAGGGAAGCGCCGTTGTCCTGGGTGAATCGGGAGCAACCCTCCCGGGAGGGGGCCCATGACGCTGCGTCTGCGACTGCAACTCATCCTCGTGCCAGCGCTGCTCGGCCTGCTGGTGCTCGGGTTCTTGACCGCGGTCGGGAACTTCCGAGAGGCGCGCGATCTGCGACGGCTCGCCCAGCAGAACGGCGTCGTCGTGGAGGTGGGCGCCCTCGTCCACGAGCTGCAGGTGGAGCGCGGGCTGTCGGCGGGGTTCCTGGCCAGCAAGGGGGCGCGCTTCGCCGAGGAGCTCCGGGCGCAGCGCGAGCGCACCGATCGGGCGTTCGCCAAGGTCGACGCGGCCGCCCGCGCCCCGGAGCTGGCCACGGCCCTCGAGCCCCTTCGCGCGGTGGTCGACGACGGCACGCGCGCGGCCGCCGCGCAGATCGCGCTCCGCGCGCGCATCGACGCGCTCGGCCTCACCGGCCCCGAGTCGTTCACCAGCTACAGCGCGACGATCGACCACCTGCTCGCCATCGTCGGTCGCTCGGCGGTCCGGGCCGAGCACCCGGTCGTGGCCCGCAGGGCGGCGGCGGCCTTCGCGTTCTCCTACGCCAAGGAGTTCGTCGGACGCGAGCGCGCCACGCTCAACAACGTCTTCGTCGCCAAGGCCTTCGACGGCCCGCTCTACCAGCGCGCGCTCTCCATCATCGCGACCGAGGACGTCTACCTCGCGCAGTTCGAGCTCCAGGCCTCGGACGAGGCGCGCCGCGCCGTGACCGCGGGCGTGCAGGGCCCCGACGTCGAGGAGGCCGCCGCGCTGCGGGCGCGAGCCCTCGCGAAGAAGCCCGGCGAACCGCTCGACGTGGAGCCGGCGCGATGGTTCCGCGCGATCACCGGCAAGATCGAGCGCATGCGCGAGGTGGAGCGGCAGCTCGCCCACGAGAGCGCGCAGCTGGTCGCGGGAGAGGCCACGCGGGCGGCCCGGACCGCCTGGCTCTCCGCGTTGCTGTCGCTGCTCGCGGCCGGCGTCGCCGTGGGCCTCGGGGCGTCCCAGGGCCGCGCTGTCCTCACCAAGCTCGGCGGCGAGCCGGAGTACGCCGCGTCGGTCGCCCGCAGGGTCGCCGCGGGCGATCTGACCTGCACCGTCCTGACCCGCCCGGGTGACGATCACAGCCTGCTCGCGGCCATGAAGCACATGCGCGACCAGCTGTTCGAGGTGGTGGGGCGCATCCGCGAGGCGACCGACACGGTCGGCACGGCGGCCCAGCAGATCGCCGTCGGCAACGCGGATCTCGCGCAGCGCACCGAGGAGCAGGCCGCGAGCCTCGAGAGGACCGCCGCCAGCATGGAGGAGCTGACCGCCACGGTGAAGCAGAACGCGGCGAGCGCCGCGCACGCCCACGATCTCTCGGTCACCGCTTCGGCGTTGACCGAGGAGGGCGGGCGGGTGGTGCACGAGGTGGTCGACACCATGCAGGCCATCCGCGACTCCTCGCGCCAGATCGCCGAGATCACCGACGTGATCGACGGCATTGCCTTCCAGACCAGGATCCTCGCGCTCAACGCCACCGTGGAGGCGGCGCGCGCGGGCGAGCACGGCCGCGGCTTCGGGGTGGTCGCCCTCGAGGTCCGGGATCTCGCCGGCCGCACGACCGCGGCGGCCCGTCAGATCGCCGGCCTGGTGCGCGACGCCGGCCAGCGGGTGGACGAGGGCACGGAGCGGGTCGACCGGGCCGGCGAGAAGCTCGGCGAGGTGGTCGCCAGCGTGCGCGGCGTGGTGGAGGTCATCGCCGAGATCTCCTCGGCGAGCGCGGAGCAGAGCGTGGGCATCGCGCAGGTGAACGAGGCGATCTCGCAGATGGATCAGGTGACGGAGCAGAACGCGGCGCTCGTGGAGGAGAGCGCCGCCGCGGCGGAGTCGATGGAGGGGCAGGCCCGCGAGCTGCAGCGGGCAGTGGCGGTGTTCGATCTCACAGGGGCCACGGCCGAGAGCGGTTCCCCTCCCGACAAGCCGTGGGCCATGCCCACGCCCTCCTCGTCCTCTCACTTGTGTGCAGTGCCATCGGCGTGGGTAGCGCACGGCTGAGCGAGGTTCAGGGCAGGCAGACCTTGCGGTTCTTGCTGCCGCCGCCCGTCGAGCGACACCCCATGAGGCGATTCGCGTACTGCTGACAGTACGCGGTCGCGTCCATGGTGCCGCCGCCGAGCGCGTTCTTGATGTCGCTGTCCTCGCAGCTGAGGAAGCACATCTGCTGCCCGGTCGACTCGAAGGGCGCGCACACCTGCTTGAAGCCGGTGCGGCACTCGCCCGTCGCCGCGCAGCAGTCGCCGTCCGACGCGCAGGTGTGCGTGCAGTAGCCGCCGCTCACGCGATCGAGACACAGGACCGTGCCCTTGAGCGCGCCGGCGTCGGCCACCCCGGGGTAGCACTGGCTCGGGGCCGTGCAGCTGCTGCCGGTCTGCTCGGGCGCCACGTCGGTGTTGCTGCTGCAGCCGAGGGCGACGGTGAAGGCGACGGCGAGGGAGAGGCGCATCCCGAGATCGTAGCGACGCCCCTCGGGCTCGTCGTGAGGACTGTAGTCCTCACCCCCTCACGTCCGCAGCGCGACCAGCGTGCCGCAGCCGCCGTTGGCCTCGATGCGCGCCTGCGCGCTCATGCGTACGGTGAGGCCGGCGGCCACCATGCGCGCGTGCACGGCCTCGTAGCGTTCGCGGCCCACCGCGCGACAGTCGCTGCTGCGCACCGGGTTGTAGGCGTAGAGGTGCACGAACAGGCCGAGGCCGCGCGCCCGCTCCACGAAGGCGTCGACCTCGTCGTCGGC
Organism: uncultured Polyangiales bacterium; assembly: GCA_964624885.1. GTDB lineage: Bacteria > Myxococcota_A > Polyangia > Polyangiales > JADJMO01 > JADJMO01. The sequence goes on from CAZUZY010000130.1 coordinate 15,213, forward strand.
GTCGTTCTCGCCGGCGAGGAGCAGATAGGCGAGCGCGGTTCGCTTGCGCCGCTTGCGGGAGAGGCGCGGCACGATCTCGCCGAGCACGCCGAAGAGGGCCGCGAGCTCGGGCGCCCGCGGCACGAGGCGCGCCCGCGTCGGCTCGGTGCCCGCGTGCACGGAGAGCGTGAGCCCCTGGTGCGGCTCGTCGAGCAACCACCCGCGCAGGCGCGCGATCGGTCCGCCCGAAGTGGTGAGGGTCGCCCGCAGCCCCCGCCGCCCGACCGCCGCCACGAACGCGCGGGCGGCCTCGTGGGCGTGGAGCGGCTCGCCGATGCCCGAGAGGGTCACGCCGTGCAGGGGCGGAGCGCGCTCCTCTGCGAGGACGGCCTCCACGGCGGCGAGCTGTCCGAGGATCTCGTCGACCGTCAGCGAGCGCCCGAGGCCGTCGGCGCCCGACGCGCAGAACGGGCAGCGCACGGCGCACCCCACCTGACAGCTCACGCACAGCGTTTCGTCGCGGTAGAGCACCGCCTCGACGAGGGCGCCGTCGCCGAGCTGGAGCGCGAAGCGCCGATTGAAGCGCCCCCGCTCGTCACGGACGATCGCGAGACCCGACGACATGGGCCCGAGCCTAGGGGCGATGACCGACGCTGGCGAGCGCGGCGGGGATCGGTTGACATCCGACCCGAAGGCGCCTCGCATGCGGCGATGCGTTTCGCCCTCTCGATCACCCACAACTTCCTGCTCGAGCCGTTCATGAAGACGATGGGCGTCAGCCGCGACGACAGCTATGTCGAGGTGGACGACGGCACCCTCCACGTCCGCATGGGCCGCTGGTTCGACGAGAAGATCCCCGTTGCGCGCATCAAGGCCCTCGCGCCGTCCGACTGGCCCTGGTGGGGCGGCCTCGGCGTCAAGCTCGGCCACCACGGCGTCGGGGTGATCGGCAGCACCGACCACATCGTGAACCTCAAGTTCGATGGCGAGCTCCGGGTGCGGGTCCTCGTCGAGGTCGGCGTGGAGCAGATGTGGATCTCGCTCGAGGATCGCGACGGGTTCCTGCGCGCGCTGGCCGAGGCCACCCACCTCACGGTGGCGCCGCACACGCCGTTCTGAGCGCGACCGCTCCCTTCATCGCCAAATTGGCCACGTTTTAGCGGTCGAATCGCGGCGGCTGGCTAGGGTGTCCCGAGCGCGACCTCGCGTCGCGGGAGGGAACCGACGTGGGAGCGATCGACGAATATCTGCGCGCGCTGGTCGCGCCACAGCTGCAGGCGGGCGAGGTGGTGCAGGGGTGTGCGCACGCACGCGAGCCGACCCAGATGAACCTGCTCCAGGTGCCGGAGCGCAACGACAACTGGCTGATGGTGCTCACCAACCACCGGCTGTTCTTCTTCCGCACCAAGTGCGACGGCATGTGGGACAACAAGCCTCGCCGCGAGGCCACGGACCCGAAGGTGTTCGGCCTCGACGATCTCGCCCACGTCGAGACCAAGGTCACCCACTACGGGCAGATCGTGCCCGGCGGGCCCCCGACCATGCTGGCGCTGCGGCCCCACCCGCACTGCGGCCCGTTCCAGGGTCAGAGCTTCCGCGTCGACCTCTACGGTGTCGCCGAGGGTCTCGACGAGCAGCACCGCATCGCCACCACGTTCCCCGGCTGGCTCGCCCAGCAGGTCGCGGCCGGCGCCTACCCGATGAGCCCCGAGAAGCGCGCGTGGCTCGAGGCGGAGGTGGCGCGCAAGGCGGCGGAGTACCAGCGCCACCTCGCGGAGCAGGCGGCCAAGGCGGCCGAGTTCAACCGCAAGCTCGGGCCGCGCCTGCTCGCGGTCGGCTGGTTCCTCGGTCTCTGCGCGCTCGGGTTCCTCATCTTCGTCGGGACCTGGGAGACGCGTCAGTTCTCCGCGAACAGCGACCGCGAGAAGTACCACGAGGTGAAGAAGCAGCTCGCCCGCATCGAGAACGGAGAGATGCCGAACGGCGAGACCTGCTCGAAGAAGGAGCCCCGCTGTGGCCCCTGCGTGAACGACAAGTTCAAGAACGACCCCGCCGTCGTCGGCAAGGGCTACTCGCTCGCGGAGCACGGCTACAAGAGCGTCAAGGCGGACGGCGCGAAGTGGTGGTGCGACGCGCGCGACACCCAGCTGAACTGGCTCGACGAGAGCGCGAGCAAGCGCGAGGGCAGCTTCCAACTGGCGCTCGGGAAGCTGATCGGCGGCATCGTCGGGTTCGGCGCGTGGATCGGCGTGTTCCTGGTCGTGCGCCGGCGGGCGAAGAAGGCGGCCGAGACGAAGACCACGGATCTGGTGGCTCCGCCGACGGCCGCGCCGGGTGCGATGGGCGCCTGACCACGGAGGCGCGTGCTCGCAGGGTGGCTGCACGTGACCCGAGGTTTCGGATAGCGTGGAACGCACGCCGCCCGGAGGTCCCCATGCGCACGCTCGCCCCGATCGCCCCCCTCCTGTTCGCCCTGACCTCCACCGCGTCCGCGGCCGTCCTCCAGGTGGGCCCGGGCAAGGCCTACAGCAAGCCGTGCGACGCCATCGCGGCGGCCAAGCCCGGTGACACGGTGGAGGTCCAGGCCGGCACCTATACCGACACCTGTCCGATCGGCGTCGCCGGCCTCACGCTCAAGGGCGTCGGGGGCCGCCCGAAGATCGACCTCTCGGGCACCGACCACCCCTCCGGCTACAAGGGCATCTACGTGGTGACGGCCGACGACGTCACCGTCGACAACCTCGAGCTCACCGGCGCGAACATCACCTGCGGCAACGGCGCGAACGGCGCCGGCCTGCGGGTCGAGGGCAAGAACCTCACGGTGCGCGGCTGCTACATCCACGACAACCAGAACGGCATCCTCGGCGGCGCCGGCACGATGACCATCGAGTACACCGAGTTCGCCAAGAACGGCCTCGGGCCCGCGTGCACCTGCGGCGGGTGCTCGCACAACCTGTATGTCGGGCAGGCCGGCGGCAAGCTGGTGTTCCGCTACAACTACTCGCACGACATCGCGACCGACGGGCACCTGCTCAAGTCGCGCGCGGACGAGGCGGTGATCCTCTACAACCGGTTCTCCGGCGAGGCGGGGCACGACAGCTACGCGATCGATCTCCCCGACGGCGGGCTCGGTGTCGTGGTCGGCAACATGGTGCAGAAGGGCCCCTCGCCGGGGAACTTCACGCTGCTCACCTGGGGCGAGGAGGGCGTGAAGAAGGCGGACAAGCGCCTGTTCGTGGTGAACAACACGTTCGTGAACGACGCGAGCAAGGGCACGTTCATCAACGTGGCCGGCGGCGGCGTCCTGACCGCGCGGAACAACCTCTTCTTCGGCCCCGGCACCATCTCGAGCACGGGGGCGCTGAGCGCCGACAACCTGAGCGGCGTCGACCCGCTGTTCGTGAACCGCGCGGGGTACGACTACCACCTGAAGGTGGGCTCGCCGGCCATCGACAAGGGCGTCGATCCGGGCTCGGCGGACGCGTTCGCGCTGACGCCGATCGCGCAGTACGTCCACCCGGCGGGGAGCGAGGGCCGCGCGATCGTCGGCGGCAAGCTCGACCTCGGCGCGTTCGAGTACGGCGTGGTGCCCGGCACGGACGCGGGGGTGCCGGACACGGGGACGCCGACGGACACCGGCGTGCCGAGCGCCGACGGCGGGACGGACGCGGCGATCGGCGACAGCGGCGCGACCCCGGACGGGTCGACGGTCGGGGACGCCGGCGCAGACGACGGGCTGCCGGCGGATCCGACGGGGACCGACGCCGGCGGGTGCGGCTGCGAGGTGGTGCGCGCGGGGCCGAGCTCGGCGTGGGCGCTGCTCGCGCTGGCGTTGCCCCTCG
>CAZUZY010000131.1:0-18955 GCA_964624885.1 uncultured Polyangiales bacterium
AGGCGGGGCGGCGCGTCGCGGTGTTCGAGGGGCACTACGTGGCCGGTGGGTGCGCCACCCAGTTCTCGCGCGGCCCGAAGAGCGCCCGCTACCACTTCGACGTCGGCCTGCACTACGTGGGCGACTGCGGCCGTGACGGCCAGATCCCCCGCCTGCTCGACGAGGTCGGCGTCCACGTCGACTTCCGCCCCATGGACCAGGACGGCTTCGACACGCTGGTGTTCCCCGGCCTCGAGTTCCGCATCCCGGCCTCCACCGAGGCCTACCGCGCGCGCCTCCACGACACGTTCCCGAGCGAGCGTCGGGCCATCGACCGCTACGTGAACCTGGTCGAGGCCGTCATGACCGCGGCGCGCACCATGGACCGCGGCGGTCGTCCCGCCCTCCGCGACTGGCCCGCGCTCGCGCTCGCCGGCCTGCGCCTCGCCCCGCACAAGAACGCCACCATCGGCGCGGTGCTCGACGCGTGCGGCGCGCGCGACCCGGCCCTCCGCGCCGTGCTGCTCGGTCAGAGCGGCGACTACGGCCTGCCGCCGAGCAAGGTGAGCGCGATGCTCCACCTCGGCCTCGCGGGGCACTACTTCCGCGGCGCCTACTACCCCGAGGGCGGCGGCCAGGTCATCGCCGACCGGCTCGCGGCGCGCATCGAGGCCCTCGGCGGCGCGGTGCACCTGCGTCGGCCGGTGGAGAAGATCCTGATCGAGAACGGTCGCGCCGTCGGCGTGCGGCTGCCCCCCAAGGCCGGTGGCGCCGCGCGCGACGTCCGCGCCGACGTGGTGCTCTCCAACGCCGACCTCAAGCGCACGCTGCTCGAGCTCGTGGGCCCCGAGCACCTGCCGTCGGATCTGGTCACGCGCACCCGGGACTACGAGATGGCCGCCGCCCTGCAGATCACCTTCCTCGGCGTCGAGGGCACGCTCGCCGGCATGCGCGCCACCAACTACTGGCAGTTCGACTCGTTCGACATGGAGGGGTTCTACCGCGACGATCCGACCGGCCCGATCACCACCCACGGCTGCTACGTCACGAGCGCCTCGCTCAAGGACCCGAAGAACGCCGCGCACCACGCCCCGGTCGGCGTGACCAACGTGGAGGTGATGACGGTGGTGCCGGGCTCGGTCGAGCGCTTCGGCGTCTCGCCGCGCGACGCCGAGTCGTGGGACTACCGCAAGAACGAGCGCTACCGCGCGATCAAGGAGGCCCTCGAGGAGGACATGGTCGCGCGCCTCGACGGCCTGTTCCCCGGCGCCAAGGAGCGCGTCGTGTTCCGCGAGTCGGCGACGCCGGTGAGCCACGTGCGCTACACCGGCGCGACCGACGGCACCGGCTACGGCATCGCGGCCACGCCGGGGCAGTTCTTCGACAAGCGCCCGGGCTACCGGACGCCGATCGCCGGGCTCTATCTGTGCGGCGCGTCCACCCGCGCGGGGCACGGGATCGTCGGCGCGATGTCGAGCGGCAAGGGCGCCTCGCTGCGCATCGAGAAGGACCTCGCCGGCTCCGCGCGCGTCCGCGCCTGACTACTTGACCCAGATGGCCTTGCAGTCGCTGAGGGCCTTCGGGTCGGTGGTCACCGCCGGCGGCAGCGGCGCGCCCAGGTTCGCCGGGGTCGCGAAGTCGAACAGGTCGTACGGCGCCTCGGCGTTCGCGTCGCGGCGGGTCATCGCGGGCAGGGTGAACTTCGCCTCGATGAAGCGGACGATCGAGGTGTGGTCGTACACGTGGTGCCCGACGTAGCTCTTCTTGGCGAACGGCGAGATCACGAGGAACGGCACGCGGATGCCGTAGCGGTCGAACTTCTCCTCGGGCTTGGCCGGCGGCTGGGTGGGGCGGTCGTCGGGCGCGCACGCCTTGGGCGGCACCACGTGGTCGTAGAGGCCGCCGTGCTCGTCGTAGGTGATGAACAGCGCCGACTTCTTCCACTGCGGGCTCTTCATGAGCGTGGTGGTCACCTTGGCGAGGAAGCCCTGGCCGACCTGCATGATCGCGGGCGGGTGCTCGTCGTTCTGGTTGTAGCCCTCGGCGCCGATCTTGGGGTCGACGAAGGCCACCTGGGGCAGGGTGCCGGCCGCGGCGTCGGTCTCGTACTCGTCGATCGAGACGACGTGCTCCTTGTACTTGACCACGCGGTCGGCGATCACGCCGAGGCCCGGCGTGCCGCTGTTGTAGATCTTCCAGGTGACGCCGCGCTTCTCGAGGTTGTCGAACAGCGTCACGTCGACGCCGTCGGGCAGCTTGTTCGACGTGCGCCCGAACGAGGTGGCCGCGTAGAGGAACATGCGGTTCGGCCAGGTGGGGCCGAGCAGCGAGCAGAAGTAGCGGTCGCCGATGGCCATCTGGTCGGCCGCCCAGTACATGAACGGCACGTCGGCCTTCTCGTAGTACCCCATGGCGCGCGCGCCGTTCATCATGTCGGCGGTGCCGTTGGGCGCGGGGGTGCCGTGCTTCTCGTTCGTCTTCACGAACCCGTCCATGAGGTCCTTCGGGCCCACCTGCTCGTGCGAGCCGTCCCACTCGTGGTTGGTGTCGACGAAGCACAGCCGGGTGTCGCGGAAGATCTTCACCGGCTTGCCGTCGGCGTCCGGGTTGGAGAAGTCGGCCGGCGCGACGTCGGCGTCGGGGTGGCCGTTCTCCTTGAGCTTCTGGAAGTAGTGGTCGAACGAGCGGTTCTCCATCATCACGACGACGATGTTCTCGACCGGGATGCTCGCGCCCACGGGCGCGGACTTGCCAGCCGTCTCCGCGGGCAGCGCGCCCTTGTCGTACTTGCACCCCTCGCGCGCCGCCTTGGCCGCGTCGTCGGCCGGTGGCGTGACCGGCTTGTCCCACTCGGGCACCGGCAGGAGTCCGACCTCGGCGGCGTCGCTCGTGTCGGTGCTCGCGTCGGTGGCGGGGGTCTCCGGGTCGCTCGAGGAGCAGGCGGCGACGAGGGCGAAGGGCACGAAGGCAGCGCGGCGAAGCATGCGCGCACGATAGCGCACGTCCGGCGGCACGGCAGTGGCGGCTCTGTGACGGCCTTGACCGATCGCCCGCGCCGCCGCACACTCCGTCTCGTGATGGTGTCTCGACGCTCGACCACGACGACGACGGATCGCTTCGGCGGTACGGGCGTCGTGTCGTGCGGGTGAGAGCCGCACCCCTGTAGAAGGAAACACAACGAACGAGGCCGCCGGTGACGGTGGCCCTGTTTGCTTTGTTCGCCCTACGTGCCGCCGCTACGGCGCCTCGGCCCCTTCGCGACGTCACTTTCGGGCTCACCCGGGTGCCTCCGTTCACCGGCGTCTTCGTGCAGCAGCCACGGAGAACGTCATGTCCAACGTCATCGAGAACCAAGAGTCGAAGCTGTCCCCCGACGACCACCGCGCCCTCGGGCAGCGGATGGATCTGTTCCACTTCCAGGACGAAGCCCCGGGCATGGTGTTCTGGCACCCCCGCGGGTTCGCGGCCTACCGGAGGCTCGAGGACTACCTCCGCGCGCGCCTCCGGGGCGAGGGCTACGTCGAGGTCCGGACCCCGCAGCTGCTCGACCGCTCGATCTGGGAGGCGAGCGGCCACTGGGCGAACTTCTCCGAGCACATGATCAAGGTCGAGGGAGGCGACCGCGTCGCCGCGCTCAAGCCGGTGAGCTGCCCCGGGCACGTGCAGGTGTTCAACCACGGTCTCCGCTCGTTCCGTGACCTGCCGCTGCGCCTCGCCGAGCTCGGCGCGTGCCACCGCGACGAGCAGAGCGGCGCGCTCCACGGCCTGATGCGCCTGCGCGCGTTCGTGCAGGACGACGCGCACATCTTCTGCCGCGAGGACCAGATCGACGAGGAGGTGGCGCGGTTCTGTCGGCTCTTGTGGTCGTTCTACGGCGCGTTCGGGTTCGAGCGGGTGTCGGTGGCGCTCGCGCTCCGGCCCCCGGTCCGCGCGGGCTCCGACGAGATCTGGGACCACGCCGAGCGAGCCCTCGGCGCCGCGGCGCGCGCCGCAGGCATCGCCTACGAAGAGCACCCCGGCGACGGGGCGTTCTACGGGCCGAAGCTCGAGTTCGTGCTCCACGACGCGCGCGGACGCGCCTGGCAGTGCGGGACCATCCAGCTCGACCTGGTGATCCCCGACCGCATGGGCGCGAGCTACGTGGATCGCGACGGCCGCCGCGCGCGCCCGGTGATGCTCCACCGGGCGATCTGCGGGAGCCTCGAGCGCTTCTTCGGGATCGTGCTCGAGCACTCGCGGGGCGCGCTGCCGGCGTGGCTCGCCCCCGAGGCCGTCGCGGTCTGCGCGGTCTCGGAGGAGGTCGCCGACTACGCGCACGAGGTGGTCGCCGCGCTCCGCCGCGACGGCGCCGACGTGCACGTTCCGAAGGAGGGGACCCTGTCGCGCAAGCTGGTCGACGCGCGCGCGCTCGGCGTGCCGTTCGTGTTCGTGCTCGGGCGACGCGAGCGCGAGGCGAGGGCGGTGGCGCTGCGCAGACCCGACGGCTCCAGCGAGGTGCTCCCGCTCGCCGAAGCCCTCGCGCGGGTGAGGGCGGCACTCGTCGGGCCGGGGGTCGGGTGACGGTCCGGAACCGCACGCTCGATCCTCCGGCGTGATACTCCTCGGAGATGGCCGATCGATCGCGCGTGCGGTTCCTGCAGGCCCTCGCCTTCGTCGCCTCGGCGGGGTGCGACCGGCCGAGCGAGCCCGAGAAGAAGAAGATCGCGCCCGTGCACCGCGAAGCCGAGAGCACGTCGGCGAGCGCGTCGGTGAGCGCCTCGGCGACCATCTCGGCCACCGTGGTCGCGACGGCGCCCCCGTCGGCCACCGTTCCCCCACCGGTGCGCGGGGACTGCGTGTGCACGGGCGACCCGGCCGTCGCGGGTCTGCCCCGCACCTGCTTCGCCGGCGAGCGCGGCCACGAGGGCTTCGTGTGCCACGCCGGCCCCGCCTGCGCGTGCCCGCTCGAGCCCTCCCCTTCGGCCGTGCCCCTCGCGCCGTGTCCCGCCTCGGTCGACCGCTGCGCCGGTCAGCCTCGCCCGTTCGTCGGCGTGGGCCCGTACCCGCCCCCCGACCTCGCCGCCTGACCCGGCGCTAGCCGAGCTGCGCGAGCTCGGCCTCCACGGCCTCCCACTCGGCGACGAGCGCGTCGATCTTCGGTCCGAGGGCCTTCTCCTCGGCGACCAGCGCGTCGACCCGCTCCTTCGGCGTCGCCTCGTAGAAGCCCGGCTCGCAGTAGAGCGCCTGGATCTCGCCCTTGCGCGCCTCGGCGGCGTCGATCGCCGACAGCAGCTCGTCGCGCCGGAGCGGCAGCTGCTTGATCCGGTTGTTGCGGCGCTTCTGCTCCTCCCACGAGGGCGCGCTCGTCTCGGCCGGCGCCTCCGCCTTCTTGGCCTCCTTGGCGCGCAGCACCACCGCCGCCGCGTCGAGGTGGTCGTCGCCGCACCGCGCGAGGTACTCGTCGTAGGTGCCCGGGAAATCGCGGAAACCCTGCGGGTTCACCTCGAGGATGCGCGTGGCGAGCGCCGAGACGAACGCGCGGTCGTGGGACACGAACACCAGCGTGCCCTCGAACGCCGAGAGCGCGCCCACGAGCCCCTCGATGGCCTCGAGGTCGAGGTGGTTGGTCGGCTCGTCGAGCACGAGCACGTTGGGGCGCTGCACCATGATCCGGCAGAACACGAGCCGGGCGGCCTCGCCGCCGGAGAGCGCCGACACCTTCTTCTCCACGTCCGACCCCGAGAACAGCACCCGCCCGAGCTGGCCGCGCACGTAGCTCGTGCTCTCCTTCGGGACCGTGTCCCAGATGACCTGCAGCGGCGTCGCGTCCTCGCTGCGCAGCACCTCGTGGTGGTCCTGGGCGAAGTAGCCGACCCGGGTCTCGTGACCCCATTTCACCGCGCCGGCGGTGGGGGTGAGCTCGCCGACGGCGATCTTCAGCAACGTCGACTTGCCGAGCCCGTTCGGGCCGATGATGGCGACCCGCTCGCCGCGCCGCACCAGCAGCGAGACGTCGCGCAGCACCTGCTTGGGCCCATAGGAGTGCGAGACGTCGGTGATCTCGAGCACGTCGCGGCCGCTCGGACGCTCGGGCGTGAACTGGAACAGCGGGGCCCGGCGCGACGAGGCCTCGAGCTCCTCGACCTCGATCTTCTCGATCTGCTTCATGCGGCTCTGGGCCTGCCGCGCCTTGGTGGCCTTGGCGCCGAACCGCTCGACCCAGGCCTTCTTCTCGGCGATGGTGGCCTCCGCCCGCGCGATCTCCGCCTCCTTGCGCTCGCGGATCGCCTGCTTGTCGCGGGTGAAGGCCGTGTAGTTCCCCGGGTAGAGGGTGATGGTGCCGTAGTCGACGTCGAGCACGTGGGTCGCGACGTTGTCGAGGAAGCGCTGGTCGTGCGAGATCACCAGCGCGCACCCCTGGTAGCCCGCGAGGAACTTCTCGAGCCAGCGAATGGAGAGGATGTCGAGGTGGTTGGTGGGCTCGTCCAGCAAGAGGACGTCGGGGCCGCCGAGCAGCACCTGGGCGAGCAGCACGCGCAGCTTGAACCCGCCCGAGAGGGTGGCGAGCGGCAGGCGGTGCTGGGCGACCGGGATCCCGAGGCCCTCGAGGATGGCGCTCGCCCGCGCCTCGAGCGTGTACCCGTCGTGGGTCGCGATGCGGTCCTCCAGCTCGGCGAGCCGCGCGGCGTCGGGCACGCCGGCCTCGACCAGCGCGTGCTGCTCGGCGAGCGCCTCGGTGACGAGCGCGTCGCCCGCCATGGCGACCGCGAGGATCGCCTCCTCGTCACGCAGGTAGTGGTCCTGGCGGAGCACGCCGAGGCGCGCGCCCTTGTTGATCGAGACGGTGCCCTCGCTCGCCGGCGTGTCCCCGGCCACGATCTCGAGGAACGTGGTCTTGCCCGAGCCGTTCGCGCCGACGAGGCCGTAGCGCGAGCCCGCCACGAGCTTGAGCGTGACGTCCTCGAACAGGGTGCGCGCGCCGTACGACTTGCCGAGACCCTGCACGCCGATCACGGGCGCGCGCCCTCGATCACGTACTGGTCGGGCAGCCCGACCGGCAGCACCTTGGCCGAGAGCCCCCCGGCCGCGAGCTCGCCGATCACCTGCTCCGGCGCCAGCCGATGCGCCTTGGGCGGCCCCTTGTCGCTCGTGAGCGTGAAGTCGACGACGAACACCGCGCCCCCCGGGCGCAGCGCGCGCAGCAGCTTGGCCGCGTACGCCTTGCGGCCCTCGACGTGGTGCCAGGTGTCGACGATCAGGATGCGATCGACGCTCGCGTCGGCGAGCTTCGGGTCGTCGGTCGGGATCTCGCGCGCCTCCACGTTGGTCCAGCCGGCCTTCTGTGCGCGCTCCTTCATGTGCGCGACGAGCTTCGGTTCGACGTCGAGCGCGAGCACCTTGCCGCTCGGCCCCGCGGCCGCCGAGAGGTACGAGAGGAAATAGCCCGTCCCGGCCCCGAGGTCGGCCACCGTCATGCCGGCGGTGATGCGCATCGCAGCGACCACGTCCGCGGGCCGTTGCCACGCGTCGCGCGCCGGGTCGTCGAACACGAGCGACCACGCGGCGGGGTCGTCGAAGCGGTGGTGCATGGCGCCGTGGTGGCCGCCATGGGCCGGGGCCGCCGGCTCGGGCTTCGGTGCGCTCGGCCCGCAGGCCGCGAGGAACAGGGGGACGAGGGCCCGTCGCATGGCCCCGCCGTAGCACGGCCCCGCGCCGTCTACCGGTACCCCTGTACCCCCACGCGCGGCGTGCCGCGCACGCTCTCGAGGTTCGCGCCGTCGAGCCGCGCCCCCTCGAGATCGAGGTCGGCGACGTCGGCGCGCTCGAGGTTGGCCTCGCGCAGGTCGGCCCCGACGAGCCGTCCGCGGCGAAGATCGGCGCGCTCGAGGTTGGCACCCACGAAGCTGGAGCGGTCGGCCCGCACGGCCTGAAGGTCGGCGCGCTCGAGGTTGCTCCCCGCGAACTGGGCCCCCACCAGCGTCGCGTCGCGCAGGTTCACGTGCTCGAGGTTGGCGCCCTCCGCGACGAGGCCGTCGCCCTCGATCCCCTCGAGGTCCGCCCGCTCCACGTTCGCGCGTCGCAGCGAGGCCTCGCGCAGGTCGGCCTTGCGCAGCCGCGCCTTCTCGAGGTTCGCGCCGTCGAAGCAGACCCGTCGCAGATCGGCCCCCTCCAGGACGGCGTGCTCGAGGTTGGCGCCGCGTGCCGTGGCGCCCTCGAGGTTCGCGCCCTTCGCGACCAGGTCCTCGAGGTTCGACCCGTCGAGGTCGGCGCCCGACAGGTCGGCGGCCGTCAGGTCGGCGTCCTCGACGTTGGCCTTGCGCAGCCGGGCCCGGCGCAGATCGGCGCCGACGAGTCGAGCGCGCTCCAGGTCTGCCCCCGAGAGATCGGCGTCGGCGAGCGCCGCGCCGCCGAGGTCGACGCCGCGCTGCACCGCCTCCGACACCGCCCCCCGCGCGTCGCGGGCCTCGAGCGCGAGGAACAGGCGATGTCCGTCGCGGTGATGGATCTCGAACGACATGACGAGCCTCGCATTCTAGACGGACGCCGAGAGGAGTCGCGACTCGAGTCGCCGTCGCACACGAAACACCTTCGATTTCAGGGCCTGGCGGGTGATCCCGGCCTCGCGGGCGATCTCCGCGCTGCTCCGCGGGTCGACGAGCAGCTGGGCGAACAGCCGTGACTCCTGCGCGGGCACCGCGCGCAGCTCGTCGGCCACGGCGAGCGACAGCTCGTGCCCGATCAGGGTCGCCTCCGGGTCGGACCCGGTGTCGGCCGGCGGGTGCACGACCAGGTCCTCGAGGGCGAGGTGGTGCGCCCCGGCGCCACGGCGGACGCGTCTCCGCGCGCGACGCTGCATGCGACAGGCGTTGACGACCACCCGGTAGAGCCAGGTGAACGCGCTCGCCCGTCCGGCGAAGCCGTCGGCGCTGCGGGCCGCGAGGAGCAGCGCCTCCTGGACGCAGTCCTCGGCGTCGGCCTCGCTCCCGAGCTGGGCGGCGGCCATGGCGACCAGGCGTCGACGCGTGTGGGGGTTGTGGATCTCGGCGTGCACCGCTTCGTGGGTCATGGTCCGAGGATGACGACGCCCGCCGCCCCGCGCGAGGGCCGCGCGCGCCGAAGAATTGACCGATCGCGACGAAACCGTCCGGCCCGCGCGCGCTCGCTATCCTCGCTGTCGTGGCCCGCCCCTCCCACGAGCCGCCCCTCGCGACGACGCTGGTGCCGGCGGCCCTGCGGTGGGCCGGTCGTGAGGCCCCGCACGACGAGGTGCTGCTCTCGCCGAGCGCGATCGAGGACACCCTCGAGGAGCTGGCCTTCGCGCGCGGCGAGCCCGAGCTCGGTCTCCTCTTGCCCGAGCGGCTCGTGTTCCCGCGCTACGGGTACGGCGAGCTCGCGGCGCGCTCCAGCAGCGACGTGCGCTCCGCGCTGCACCGGCTCGCGCGCTACGCCCCGCTCGCGGTGCCGGGCGCACAGGGCGAGGTCGTCGGCGAGGCGCTGCACTTGCGGCACGTCTGGCGCGCGCGGCGGCCTTCGCGGGTGCTGCACGAGTTCGGCCTTTCGCACGCGCTCCACACCCTCCGGGTCGCGAGCGGGCAGTGGATCCGCCCCGCGCGCGTGTGGTTCGTCCATGCGCGCCCGCGGGACCTCGGCCCGGTGCACCGGTTCTTCGGCACCGAGGAGCTGGAGTTCGGGCGCGAGGACGACGGCTTCGTGCTCACGACCGTCGATCTCTCCCTGGCCCTCGTCGGCGCCGACCCGCGGCTCGCGGCGACGATGGACGACCTCGCCGGCGCGGTGGTCTCGGCCAAGGCGCCGATCTCCTACGCGGCGCGGGTGGCGCAGGCGATCGCGCTCCCGGACACGACGCTCGAGTCGGTGAGCCGGGTGCTGCACGCGAGTCCGCGCACGGTGCAGCGCTGGCTCGAGATGGAGGGTACGAGCTTCTCGGAGGTGCTCGACGGCGCGCGCGCCACGCTCGCGCGCACGCTGCTGCGGGAGGGAGACCTCCCGCTCGCGGAGGTCGCCGCGCGGGTGGGGTTCTCCGACGTGGCGCCGTTCACGCGGGCCTTCCGGCGCTGGACCGGCACGCCGCCGGGCACGTTCCGCCGCGCCGCGCGCGCCCGGTGACCTAGCGCTCAGCATGACACGAGGGGCGGTGGGCCGTACGGTGCGCGGGATGTCGCGATTCCAGTGGCTCGCCCTCCTGCTGCTCGTGGGTTGCTCGCGGGGCCCGAGCAAGCCGACGGAGGCGCCCGTGACCGTGTGCACCAAGGTCGGGCAGTCGTGCGAGTTCGCGCCCGGCAAGCTGGGCCTCTGCATCGAGCTCGAGAAGAACGGGAAGCTCACCCTCGCGTGTCAGTCGCAGCACTGAGGCGTCAGTCGTCGAGCCCGCACCGGGGCACGACGCCCGCGCAGGGAGGGCCGGCGCCGTGCAGGCTCAGGCGCCCCGCCGCCGTGGTGTCGCGAACGACGCGCGCGAGCACCGTGATCGAGGTGCCGACCAGCGGCTTCCACTCGCTCTCGAGCACGCCGTCGACGTCGACGAGACCACCGTCCGAGAGCTTGAGCAGGGCCGCGCCATAGGGGGAGGTCGTCACGAGGACCGAGTCCACGGTGGCGTTCACCGCGACCCAGCGGCCCTCCTGACCCGACAGCGTGGACAGGCTGGTGAGCAGGGGCGGCGCGGGCACCACCTTGGGCGCCGGCTCTATCGGCGACTCGCCACCCGCGAGCTCGATCTTCTCGACCTGCACGCGGGGGCCGCCGAACCCTTGCGCGTGGGGACCGGAGGCCGTCTTGGTGACGAGGCCCGTCACCTTCACGAGCTTGTTGAAGAACGGGAGCTCGTCCTGCACCACGCCGACCGCGCGGTGAAGGAACGTGCCGTCCGAGAGAACGATGGCGGTCCGCCGTCCGCCCTTCTGGTGCGGGCGCACGGGCTCGATGCTGTAGAGGCCGTAGACCACCGCGCGCTTGTGATCCGCCGCCTCGATGTCGAGCAGCGTGCGCACGATGGGCAGGCTCGCGGGCGGGGCCGCGTCGGAGGACTCCTTCACGGAGCCGATCGCCTCGCCGTTGCGACCGCACGCCACGAGCGCGAGCGCGAGGAGGAGGAGGTAGCGCGTCATGGCGCGGGCTCGAGCGGGCAGTCGAGCAGGAGCACGTCGGCCTGTCCGGGCTTCGGGGGCCAGGGCGTGGCGATGGAGGGCGCCTTGCGGGGCCGGCCGACCGCGGTGCCCCCGCAGCGGTTCGGCAGATAGCCCGGAGCCCGGATCTCGAGCTCGTAGGTGCCCGGCGGGACGTCGTCGCCGAAGAAGCCGGCGGCGTCGGTCGAGAGGTCGGGGCGTTGCGCGCCCACGTAGACCACCTTCGCATCGGCGATCGGCGTGGACTTCCCGACGGGGTGGACGAACCCGCGCACCGTGATGATCGGTGGCACGACCGGCACCTCGACCTTGTCGTGCACGACCCGCGGCGGGCGCGGCGAGGCCTGCAGCGAGGCGGCGAGCCCGAGCCAGAGCGTGTAGGGTGCCTGGGGCGCGAGGCCCGAGACGAAGTGAGACGTGCCGCTCAGGCCGAGGTCGATGCCGACGAGGACCGAGAGCGTGCCGCTCTCACCGACGAACGGTGCCGTGCGGACGCCGAGCGTGAAGCGCGAGGGGAGGGCCGCGAGGGACAGCGAGCAGTCCTCGGTGTCGGGCCGGAACGCCGGGTCCTTCGCGAGCCCGGGATTCGTGCACGACGCCCGCTGTCGATCGATCGGCACCGCGAGGCCGAACTCGACGAACGGGCGCACGCTGGGGCGCGGCAGCCACTCGAGGCCGACGTCGAGCTCGACGCGGTCCAGCTTGTTGATGCCGAGCCCGAAGCGCTCCACGCGGGTCACCTGCCGGGGTGCGCCGGCGTCCTCGCTGCGTTGCGCCTCGATGTCCTCGACGAGCCTGGCCGAGTTGTCGAGCAGGTAGCCGAGCCCCACGTGCAGGCGGAGCGGCAGGCGCGCGGTCGACTCGTCGGCGGCGAACGTGAGGAGCCCACGGACGCGCAGGCTGGTCGCGCCGAGCGTGAGACCGACCCGGCCCGCGCCCGCTCCGAAGAGGAGCTCCGCGGCGCCGCCGACGTGCAGCCCGCCTTCGCCGAGCGGGCGCACGTACTTCACGCCGAAGCTCGTGTCGCCGATCACCTCGAGCACATCGGCGGAGCGCGAGCTGCGGTTCGACGTCGCCCGCCCGAGCAGGAAGAGCTCGAGCCCGCTGGACACCGTCGCGCCGGCCGAGACCGCGACGCCCATGTGGGCGTGGTCGGCCCGCGGCGAAGGTGCGCTCCCACCGCAGGGCTGGGCGGCCGTGCAGAGGAACGGGGCGCGGAACCCCTCGAAGAACAGGGCGGAGCGCACCGCGCCCGCAGGGCCGGTCTTGGCGCTCACGGTGTGCACGAGCCCCGTGGGCCCTCCGCTCGCGGCCATCTCGTCGACGGGCGGCGCGGTCTCGGCGGCGAGCCGCGCCTCGGCGCCGTCGGCGGAGGCCCGCTGCGCGGGGAGCACCACGAGCAGGACGGCCGCGGAGAGCGCCTGGCAGAGGGATCGAGGCATCGCGACCGACCATCCATAACATCCGGCGCTGCCTCGACCAATCCCCCGGCGCGCGATAGCCTCGCCAGGTGCGCGCCCTCCCTCGGGCCATGCTGTTGTCGCTCGTGGCCGTTCTCGGGTGTGCGTCGCGTTCGACGCTGCACTCGTCGCGGTCCGACGCGGCCGACGTCGCCGAGGACGCGACGCTCGACGCCGCGGACACGGCCCTCGAGGACACCGCGGGCGAGGTGAGGACCGAGGAGGTGGCACCGGGGCCGGCCTGCGCCACGCGCCCCGGCGATTGCCCGATCGACGACTTCGGCCCGCGCTTCGCGCTGATCAAGGCCTACGAGACCTGCGCGGCCAAGGTCGCGACCGAGTGCGGAGACCTCTACCTCGTGTTCGACAAGGAGGGGTGCCTGCTCGAGGTGAAGGACATCCGGGATTTCTCCCCGGCCTTCATCACCTGCATCATCGAGCACGTGTCGGCGAGTCGCTGGATGTGCGGCTCGAACAAGACGTTCCGCATGCTGCAGGCGTGCCCATGAGGCAGGCGTGGCTCGTGGTCCTGCTGCTCGTCGGGTGCGACCCGAGCGTTGCCGTTGCTCCGAGCGACTCCGGCGCGTGGCTCGACGCGTCGCCGAGGGCGGCGGCCTGCACCGAGCTCGCCACCACGGTGTGCGACCGGCTCGCCGCGTGCGCCCCCGAGTACGCCCGCGTCGAGGTGGGGCTCGGCTCCCTGTGCACCGACCAGCTCCGGGACGACTGCCTGCGACGCGTCGGGCTCGGCGGTTCTCGACGCACCCTCGCCGACCTCGCGACGTGCGGCGCCACGGTGAAGGCGACGGGCTGCGCGGCCTTCCTCGAGCGCTACCCAGAGGTGTGCCCGATCCCCGCGGGCGCACGCCCGCTCGGGGCGTCGTGCGCGTTCGGCGAGCAGTGCGCGAGCGCGTTCTGTGGTCGCGCCGACGACACCGCGTGCGGCACCTGCGCGGTCGCCCCGGACGTCGGGCACGCTTGCATCGGCGGCGAGTGCGCGCCGGGCCTGGTCTGCACGTCGTCGCGCACCTGCGCGAAGCCGGGCGCGATCGGCGCGGCGTGCGGCCCCAACGCGCCGTGTGGCCGGCTGCTCTTCTGCGACTTCGACAAGTGCGTCCCGCGGCGCGCGCTCGGCGAGGCCTGCGGCGGTCTCGGCGAGTGCAACCCTTTCGACGCGGCGTTCTGCTCGGTCACCCTGCACTGCGCGCGCGCCAGCGTCGCGAAGCTCGGCGAAGCGTGCTCGCTGTCGGCGAACGAGCTCACGCTCTGCGAGCCGCCGGCCCGTTGCGTGAACGGGCGTTGTGGCCCGGCGCTCCCGGAGGGGGGGCTCTGCGGATCGGCGGGCGAGCACGCGTGTGCGGGCTATCCCCCCGAGTGCATCCGTGGGCGGTGCTTGTCCCGCACGGTCGAGACGTGCGGCGCGCCTTTGTAGACCTTCCGCGATTCAGAAGTAGCCGACGATGGCGACGTTGCCGAGGAACGAGGCCCATGGGTCGTCCGAGAAGGTGGTCCGCAAGGACACTCGGCTCGCCTTGGTGTCGACGGCCTTCGGCTCGGGGTCCTTGGTCGTCGGTGGCCCGGCCGCGTTCGAGGCACCGCGCACGTAGTTCGCGTCGAGGCCGACGGCGCCGATGAACGAGAGCCGCTGCATGCCGAGGAAGCCGAGGTGCAGCTCCGCGCCGACGCGCCCGCCGATCGAGAGTCGCAGCCCGGTGTGCTGGGCATCGGGCGGCGTGAACTCGAGGCCTGTGATCGGCGAGACCGCCTTCTCGCCCCGGACCGTCTCGGTGCCCTGACCGTAGGCCGCGGTGGGCGCCACGAAGAGGGTGAGGTGTTTCTCGACGAGCGCGGCGATCGGGAGCGCGATGCGCACCGACCACACGAGCGTCTTCGGTGAGCCCGACTGCACGGATCCGCCGACCGCGGCCTCGAACGCGAGCCGGCGACGGAACCAGTAGCGGACCCCGACCTGGTGGGTCGGCTGCATCTCGCCCGCGGCGCGCGAGCCCGGGTTGCCGAGCGGCACGTCGAAGCGCCCGAAGTAGCCGACCCCGAGGCGCAGGCGGTTGGCCTCGTGATCGGTGTCGGCGATCTCGCCTGGCGTCTCCTCTGCCTCGGCGGTCGCGGGGGCGGCCGCTGGCGCGGGCTGCGCGGCGGGAGCCGGGGGAGGCGAGGCTGCCCACGCAGACCCGGTGATCAGCGACAGCGACACGGTGACAAGAGTGGTCCAACGCCTCACGGTGTGCCTCCCATCGGGACGCGGAGCTCCTCGGGGGCGAGCGAGTCGTGCGGCCCGGGGGGGCCTGGGTCCGACTGGATCCCGGTGAGCGCGCGATACATCGAGTCCGCCAGCAGATCGGCGCCCCAGCACACGATCGCCCCCTTCTCCTTGCGGGCGCAGGCGCGGTCGCCGCCGACCGAGAGATCGAGCGCGTCCGGCAGTCGCTTGACCGCCAACGGCGTGTTCGATCCCTCGCGATCCCCGTGCCCGAGCTGCCCGTAGTTGTTCGAGCCCCAGCACCACACCGAGGCGTCCTTGCGCCGCGCACAGAAGTGAGAGAGCCCCGCGCCGAGCTGCACGACGTCCGTGAGCGTGGCGACCGGCTCGGCCCACGGGGGTACCTTGCCGGTGACGGGCGCGTTGGTCGGCCGCGTGAGCTGGAAGCACTGCACGGTGCCGTCCTGGAGCAACGCGCAGCCGCGGAAGCGGCCGAGCGCCAGCGCCGTCGTCTTGGTGCCTTCGGGGAGCGGCTCGAGGGGCCGGGCCCCTGTGAACGAGCAGCGCACCGCGCCGGCCTTGGTGAAGGTGCACACCGCCTCGGTGGACACCGCGAGGCCCGCCGAGTCGCCGAACCAGTCGATCGGCGTCGGCGGAGCGTGATCGGTGCCGGCGACCTGCCCCCAGCAGCGGACCGCGCCGCTGACCAGGCGCGCGCAGGTCTGCTTCTCTCCGACATGGGCCTCTGCGGCGGGACCATCGAGGGGCACCGGGCGCGCCGCGCGCACCACGGGCTCGTCGCCGCCCGACTGGCCCGACTCGTTGCTGCCCCAGCAGAGCACGGTGCCCTTGCTGGTCGTCGCGCAAGCGTGCTCCACGCCCACGGAGACGTCGACGGCGTCCTTCGCGCCCGCCACGTACGCGAAGCTCATCAGGCCTCGCTTGCCATCGGGCCGCCAGTCCCGCTTGCAGCGGACGTTGCCGTCGGCCATCAGCACGCAGATGTCGTTCCAGCCGACGACGACGCGGCGGACCTCGGTGGACGCGACGAACGTCACGCTCTTGGGATCCGGGGGGGCCTTCAGGCGGGTGACCCGCGCCTCGCACCCCGCCAGCAACACGATCGACAGCAGCACGCCGACGCGCATCCGTTCACCTCGCAGCTCGTCCGGGCACCAGCATACACGAGCCTCACGGCTACTCGTGCGTCAGCTCGCCTGGCTCTCCGCATTCAGGGACTTCGTCCCGCGTGATCGGACAGATCGACCGCGAGCACCGCGCGCCACTCCGGCGCGCCGAACTCACGGTGGAGGCCTACCCCGAGGCCGAGCTTGAAGCGCAAGAGTGGGCTGTCGCTCGTTCCCTGCTCGAGGCGTGCGGTGAGCAGGGCCTCCGCGGCTGTCGTCGTGCCGGAGAAGAGGCCTCTCGTGGCCGTCGCGCCGAACACCTCCGGGCCGATCACGAGGCTCGTACCCGGGCGCAGCGGGAGGCGTGGTCCAAACGCGAAGCCGAACACCACCTCGTGGCCGCGCGGGTAGGCGGGCGCGGCGGATTCGTCGAGCGGCCGTACGTGGAAGCCGAGGTGTGCAGCGAGTGTGAAGGGCGCGAGGTCGGACGCGAGCAGGAGCTTGAACACCCCGCGGTAGGTGCCGTCGGTCTGGTAGTCCTCGCGGTCGCCGGAGGGGAAGAGCAGAGCCGCGCCGAGGCCGAGACGGAACGGTCCCCCCGCCTCGCCGAGCAGCCGCGCGTCCAACCCGAGGCGGGCGTCACCGAGGCTGTCGGGGTGGCTCTCGGGATCGACGGAGGGGCTGCGGTACACGACGCCGTCCACCGCGCCGCCCTGGCCCCGGATGCGGAGCGGCGACGAGAAGTCGAGGGTGAGTCGCAGTCGATCCCAGGTGAGCGCAGCGCCCACGCCGACGAACGCCTGGCTCGACACCACGTCGAGGCGGCCGCTGCCTTCGCCCACGTGCAGCGGGCGTCGCGAGAACCCGGTCGACACCGAGAGCGCTCCGCCGAGCCCGCCGTGCATCGAGAGGTCATCGAGCACGAGCCACCCCGCGCCCGCCGGCGCCGGGGAGAAGCGCTCCAGCGCGTAGCCGTTCGCGTCCGCGGCGCGCGCGGCACCGCCGCTCGACGTGAGCGCGAGCACGAGCAGAAAGCGGTCAGAACTCCGCATGGATCCTCCCGCCGAGCACCTCGACGTGGCCGCGATCCCGGTTGAACGCCGGGTGCACGAGGTGCTGGAAGTCGGCGGTGAGCCACACGGCCCGCAGGAAGTTCACGCTGTAGAACACCTCGAAGACCGTTTCCGCGCCGGGCGTGAGGGTGCCGTCGCCGACGAAGCCATCGATCCCCCCGAGCCGCAGGTAGTCGGCGTGGGCGTCCGAGATCCAGCCCACACCGACGCCGATCCCGGTGACGTCCAGGTCCCGGTGCCACAGCGTCCCCTTGGCGACCGCGCCGAGAGACACGGATCGATCGGTGGAGGTGTAGCCGTAGACCTCGGTGCTCCCGTCCGAGATCATCCCACGGAAGAACACGCCGATGTCCTTGGCCACGAACTGCTCGAGACTCACCCCGATCCCGTATTTGACGTTCGGCTGTCGAACCCAGCACAGATCGGGGGCGCCCGTGTTCTCGGACCCATACGAGAAGCCGGGGCAGGTCGTGGCGTTCTTGCCACGATCGGCCCGGAACACCGCGACCGCGTCCGCGAAGCGGCCCCCGTTCACCCGGTTGCGGTAGCCGAGCACCCGGACCGCGCCGTCGACGCCGGCGAGCCGGTGGCGGTGCTCGAGCTCGAGCTGGTCGCCGTAGAACTCGTCTACCCGGAAGTCCATCTGTAGCTGGTTCGGATACTTCGGCGTCGCGAAGCGGCCGAACCGCGCTGTCCAGTCGTCGAAGTAGAGCTCGGCGGCGGCGCCATACGAGTAGCCGCGAGCGTCGGCCGCAAAGTCCCACGCGGCGTGGGTCATGAACGCGAGGTTGAGGAACGTCTGACGCGAATCCCAGGTGACGCCATTGCGATCGAACAGATCGAGGATCGAGAGGTTCCCGACGGTGAGCACGAGGCGTCGGCCGTCCACGGTGGTGCCGAGCTGGGTTGGGTCGGAGGATTTCACCACCTTCACACCGCCGAACCCGAGCGTCTGGCGCAGGTACGTCCGCGACCGATAGAGCTGTGGCGTCTCGGTCCCGCCGCGCTGGAGCTCGAAGTTCTGGATCGCGCCGCCGAGGCCGCGTAGGTCGGAGAGCGGCCGGAGCGCGACCACCTCTGGGACGAAGTACGCCTCTCCACCCGGCCAGAGGCGGACGCCGAGGAACAGCGTGAAGGTCCCGGTGAAGCTCCGCTCCCGTTCCGGGGAGAGCGAGTTCGGGCTGCCGTTCAGGTTCGTGTACGGCGCCGAGAACGGCAGCTTCCAGCTCGAGATGTAGGTGAACTGGCCATAGGCGTTCCAGCTCTCGTTCTCGAGGTCGTGCAGCTTGTGCTCGGCCAGCAGGTTCATCACGTCGAACGCGGTGTCGTCGTGGCCGGCAGGCGGACCAGCCTGGGCGAACGCCGAAGCCGGCGTGAGCGCGAGCCCCAGGACCAGCCACGTGCGGAGCGAGGGGTGGATGCGCATGGCGGCCGACGAAGCGGCAACCAGTAGAGCAACCATTGGCCTCCCGCAACGACGGTCGGGTGGACACCACGGCCTGGTCGCTCGGCGGTGACCCTGCTGCGGCACACGAATCGCTGGCGCTCCAGCGCCGGCCGCTCCGTTTCAGGGGTGACACTCGACCTGCTTGGAAGTGGGCATCGGTGGGCAGGGGGAGCCCGCGACACACTCGCCGGGTGCCTCCTTCGCCCACCAGCAGCTGCCGTCGACGTGTCGCTCGAGGAAGCCCTCCACCTCGGGGAGCTTCTCCACCTTCTTGCCAGGCGGGCCGCCGAGGAGGCGCGGGCAGACCACCACGTCGGGCTCCGGGAGCGGCTTGCACAGGGCTCCGGGGGGGCAGTAGTAGAGGTGCGGTCGGTAGAGGCAGCGCCCGTCGGCCTCGCGCATCAGGTAGCCGGTCTTGGGCGGGTACGCCGGTGCCGCCGTCGAGGGAGGCGCGGCCGGCGGAGCGCTCGCCACGGCCACGGCCGATGCGCTGGAGGCCACGGCGCTCGGACCCGCAGAGGCGGG
>CAZUZY010000132.1:0-18920 GCA_964624885.1 uncultured Polyangiales bacterium
CTCGGCCCAGGCCTGCAACACGCCCCGCGGTGCGCTCGCGTCCAGGAGCGCGAGGACCGCGCGGCGCGCGCGCTGCTCGGTTCGCGCGAGGGAGGGAAGCAGCGCAGAGAGGACGTCGAACACCCGTCGTCGCGGCCGCTCGGCCGGCCGCACTTCCATCGTCCCCGCGCTCCCTAGGTCGAGCGGGAACATGCCGCGGAACGGCTCCTTGCGACAGGTGGCCGGATCGAACGCGCGGGCCTCCTCGAGCAGGGCGAGCAACCCGAGAGCGCGCTCCCGGTCCTCCTCGACCAGGGTGACGCACGCGAGCGCGCAGGAAAGACCGGAAGGCCGCGCGAGCAGCGCCGCGAGCATCTCGGCGTGCGTGTCCACCTGCGTGAGCGTCTTCGAGAGGCCCGCGGGCTCGACGGCGTGGGCGAAGAGCAGAGCCTCGACGAGCACGTGCAGCGGGCCGTCGAGCAGCCGACGCGCGTGCTTGCCGAGCGCGGTCGGCAGCGCCTCCACGAGCGGCGCGATCGCCCCGGCCATGGGTGCTCCCGCGTGGACCGAGGGCTTGAGCGCGTCGAGGACGAGCGAGACGCGCGCCTGCCAGCGGTCGACGTCACCCACCACCCGCGCGAGCGCGTCGGGCTGCTCGCGGTAGAGCTCGCGGATGCAGCGGGCGGCCGCGTGCAGCCGGCCGCGATCGACGACGATCGTGTGCTCGGCCTCGCGCTCGGTGGCGAGCACGAGCCAGCGGAGCCCGTCGGTCGTGACCTCCAGCGGCGCGCCACGCAGCCAGGCCAGGTGCGCCTGCAGCTGGCTGCGCACCCGCGCTGTCGTCGGGCGGGCGGCGGTCTCGCGGGAGCGGGCGGCTCTCACCGCTCGAGCCACTCGACGAGGCTGTCGAGCACCGCGGCTTCACCGAGCCGGAGCTCCTTGCCGCGCCGGACCTTCGCGGGATCGAGGAAGCGTACGGCGCCGTCGGTGTCGACGCTGGCGACGACCCAGCGCCACCCGAGCCGCTTGGCGTCCGCGGCCATCCGCTGCCAATCCGGGGCGGCGAAGCGGAGGGGCAGCGGGCTACGCTTCACCTGGATCCCGAGCTGCGCGGCGCCACGGGTGGCGAGGAGGTCGAACGCGCCCCGCGAGGCGCGGGACTGGTAGACGAGGTCGAAGCCGAGGCGTGCGAGGTGGTCGGCGACGTCGCGCTCCGCCGCGTCCCCCACCACGCCCATCGGCACCGCCGAACCACCGGGGCGTCGCCACCGCAGCCACAGCCCGAACACGCGGTCCTCGAGCTGGTAGGCGCCGTCGGCGCGCTTCTCCACGACGTCGCCGAGGCGCTCGAGGTAGCGCGCCACGTCAGCGGCCCCGATGCCGAGCGCGCGCGCGACCGCCGAGAGGCGGATGGCACCGGCCGCGAGCACGTCGAGCGTCGCCGCGAGGTGGGTCGAGCGCCCGACCGTGCGCTCGTAGGTCAGCTGGAAGTACAGCGATAGGCGACCGGTGCGGGAGAACAGCACCGATTGGAGCGCGTCCTTGAGGGCGGCCTCGTCGTACGGCGGCGGGCTCGAGACGAGGGCCTCACCGAGCAGCTGCAGATAGAACGGATGCCCTCCCAGGACCTCGACCGCGCGGCGCGCGACCTCGGCGGGGACCGGTCGATCCGGGGGCGCTTCGGCGCGGAGCAGCGCGACCGCGTCGTCGGTCGCGAAGGGGCCGACGCGCATCAGATCGAAGTGCTGGAAGAAGGGGGAGTGCTCGCGCGTGACCATCTCCTCGAGCAGCGTGCGACCCGAACCCGACACGATGTAGGCCACCCGTCGGTGGCGCTGCCAGACGCTGCGGATCAGCGGCAACGGGTCGGCGCTCCGCCGGGGCAGGGTGGCGAGCTCCTGGAACTCGTCCACCGCGACGACCAGCGAAGCGTCGAGCGCCTCCGCGAGCCGCTCCGGGAGGTCGAGGCACACCCGCGCGAAGTCGTCGGTCATCTCGCCGCGCGGCAGCGCGCGGATCGTCGCCTTGAGCGACCCGGGCAACGCACCGAAGCGAGGGCTCGCGTCGAGGACCGCGGTCGCGTCGCCGCGCGTGGCGGCCAGGATCTCGAGCGACAGTCCGAGCTCGGCGCCGAGCAGCACGTCGACCACCCGCAGCGCCGCGACGCGGAAGACCTCGAGGGACGGAGGAGAGACCTCCTGGGTGTCGACCGCGACGATCGGGAGGTCCGAGACCCGCCGGGACAGCTCGAGCAGCAGGCTCGTCTTGCCGATCTTCCGCGGGCCGATCAGGGCGAGCCACTGGGCGGAGCCCGCGCGGAACGCCGCGAGGTGTTGCTCCAGGCGCGCGATCTCGGCGGCGCGATCGTGGAAGATCGCTCCCGACACGGGGCGGCTCGCCTGGAACATCTCCCGAGAGTAGGGACGACTCCGCCAGTAGGCAATCTTGCCAGTAGGCAACTTTGCCAGTAGGCAATCTTGCCAACAGGCCGTCTAGAGCAGCGAGAGCCCCCGCTCGGCGAGGAGGTCGGCGAGCGCGGCGAGGGGCAACCCCACGATGGCCGTGTGATCGGGCCCCTCCATCGACGAGAACAGCAGCGCGCCCGCGGCCTCGACCTTGTACGCGCCCGCGCACCCGATCGGTCGATCGCGGGCCACGTAGGCGGCGATCTCCGCGTCGGAGAGGGCGCGCATGTGCATGTGGTGGACGACCAGGCGGTGCTCGGTGCGCCCCTCGGCGTGCACCGCGACGGCGGTCCAGAGGCGGTGGGTCTGGCCACGGAGCGCGCGGAGCTGGGCTTCGGCCTCGGCGGTGTTCGCGGGCTTGGTGAGCGGCTTGCCGTCGAGCTCGGGCACCTGGTCGGCGCCGATGACCACGGCGTCGGGGAAGCGCGCGGCGACGCTCTCTGCCTTGGCCCGGGCGAAGGCGATCGCGATCTGCTCCGGCGGCTCGTCGCCGTGGTTCTCCACGAAGGTCGGCGCGACCGCCTCGTGGACGATGCTCGCCGCCTCGAGGATCGCGCGCCGATGGGGGCTGGTCGAGGCGAGGACGAGGCGCATGCTCGAGCACGGATAGCCCGGCCCGCGCCTCGTGGCGACGGCTCAGAGGCGTGATCGCAGGAACGCGACGAAGGCCTGGGCCGGTCGGTGATCCTTCGCCGTGCGCACCACGAGGCTCGATGTAGGCAGCTCCCAGTCGGGGAGCACCCGGAGGAGGCGCTTCGCGGCGAGATCGGCGCCGACCACGTAGGAGGGCAGCGCGGCGATCCCGAGCCCTTCGAGCGCGGCGGTGTAGAGGGCGAGGTCGTGGCTCGACGCGAGCGGGCCCCGGACGGTCACGGTCTCCCGGCGGTCGCCCCGCGTGAGGGTCCAGGTCGGGTCGGCGCGGTCGTGGACGAGGCCGACGTGGCGGGTCAGCTCGATCGGGGTCGTTGGTACGCCGCGCGAGAGGTAGGCCGGGCTCGCGACGAGCACCCGCTGCGCCGACGTCAGGACCGCGCCTTCGCCCGCGCCGATCGCAACGTCGAACGTTCCGTCGTCTCCGTCGTCGAAGGTGAGCTCCAGCTGCACCTCGGGGTGGGCGCGCGCGAAGTCGGCGACGTGGGGCGCGACGTGCAGGAGGCCGAAGGTCGTGGGCGCGTGGACCCGGAGGAGGCCGCGCGGAGAGGCCACCGCCGCCATCGCCGCCTCCTCGGCGTCGCGCGCCGCGAGGAGGGAGCGCTGCGCATGCGGGAGCGTGGCCGCGCCCGCCTCGGTGAGCGAGGTGCGTCGGGTGGTCCGCCGGAGGAGCTGCACACCGAGCTGTCGCTCGAGGCGGGCGACGGCGACCGACACCGCGGCCTTGGACACGCGGAGGCGCTCGGCGGCGGTCGAGAAGCCGCCCGTCTCGGCCACGGCGACGAAGACGGCGAGATCCTCGAGGGAAGCGCGCGGCGGCCGAGTGTTCGTCATCGTGATGAATGCATCGAAAACCGCGCTCGTTGTTGCGAATCGGGCGACGGTTTCGCCGTGATTGGATGTCGAACGGTATCACATCGGCAGAACATGGACTGATTGTTTACATTGGTGGCCAACGCGGCGAAGCGGAGGGCAAGCGGTCGAGGTCGAGGGCGAACGGGACCTGGTCGTCGATCGCTTCGTCGGTCGGCAGCGTGGGTGCGCGACGGGTCAAGCCGCGCGCGTGTTCGCCGAGAGCGTCATCCCGTGGACGGTCAGGTAGGCCGAATTTGCCGTACGCGCGGCGGCCCGCGGACGCGGCATACTACGGCATGCGCATCTGGCCGTTCGTGACTGTCTTCCTGGCCGCCTGCGGCGGTCGCGTCGACACCGCTCCCGCACCGACGTCCGATGCAGAAGTAGATGCGATCGCCGACACCGGCTGCGACCTGTGCATCGACTCGGCACCGCCGCCGGAGCCGGCGAGCCTCATCCTGGAGCCGCGGGAGCCCACCGCCATCGTGGATCCTCTCCTCACCACTCCAGAGCCCGCAGTCGTCGACTTCGTCGTCCGTCGCGATCCGGGCAGCGACGTCACCGTCGAGACCGTTTTCACGCTGTCCGACCCGAGCGTCGGCAGCTTCGTCGGCCCTCGCTTCGTGTCGACCGTGGTCCGCGCGGACGAGTCCCGGTGGTCGGTGGTGACGGCCAGCCAGGGCGGCATCCGGCGCGACGCGGCGCTGGTCGTGCTCGGCCTTGCCGGGGCCACCGATCCCGATCCGACCCACCACGGCATGCTGGTGCTGGGGACAGGCTGCGGAGACGCCAAGACCCCGCTCGGGGATCGGTTCGTCTTCGTCGCCCCGAACGATGGTGACTTCAAGGTGGGTCTGGAGGGCGAGGTCACCAAGCCCACCATCGCGGAGCTCGTCCTCGGCGCCCCGCGCGCGCTGTCCTCGGATCCCGCCTGCGGAGGGGTGGTGAAGACCATGGACACCGACGCGGACGGTGTGGAGGACACCTTCGTCGGCGCCAAGAAGGGCCAGCGCTTGTGTGCCGACCTCCGTGTGCGCAACCTCAAGGGACCCAACACGGTCGTGCGCTTCCGCGCGGTGATCCGGGACGCAGCCGGCGCGAGGGACCTCCGCGAGGTGGTCTACGTCGTGCGCGAAACGACCTGCATCGGAGGCCGCTAGCTTCCCGCGGCCGGGATCTGCTTGCGCATCTTCTTCACGAACGTCTGGGTGCACCGGCCGTGCGTGGCCTCGTGCTCCATGATCTCCGCGATCAGGCGCGCCTTCACCTCGGGGGTGCCGCTGCCGTCGCGGATCTGCTTGGCCAGCGCCGCGCCCTCGAGCGAGGTCGGCCACTTGTCCTTCTCCGCCACCACCGCCGCCGGCTTGTGGTGCGAGGGCTTGGTCTTGGTCACGTCGCGCAGGCCGGTGCTCTCGGCGCGCCGCCCGGTGCCGTGGCACCCGGGGCAGGTCGTGCTGCTCCCGCCGAAGGCGTTGCCGATGCGCCCGTCGCCCCCACAGATCCGGCAGCTCTCGACTTCCATCCGCCGAGCCTACGCCCAACCGCCGTGGGCTACCGGGATATCGGCGACCGGGCCCGGAGGAGCGCCCGCAGCCGCAGCGCCCCGGGGTGCGCGAGCCCCTCGGCCCACACGATCCGGTAGCGCGCGCGGGGCAACCCCTCGATCGGCCGGCCGATCACGCCCTTGGGCAGCGCACAGCACCCGTTCACGACGGCCACCCCGAGACCCAGCGACACGAAATGGAGGATCGGCGCCCACCCTGTGGCCTCGACCGCCACCTGCCACCGCACACCGGCGCCGCCGAGCGCGCCCGCGATCGCCTCCCGCAGAGGCCTTCCCCGCGGCGGGACCACGAGCCGCTCGCCCTCCAGATCCGCGAGCCGCAGCACCCGGCGCCGCGCGAGCCGGTGGGTGCGCGGCATGGCGAGCACGGGTACCGCCGTCACCAGCGGCACGTCGACCAGCCGCGGCACGTCGGCGTCGAGGGTGGTCACCCCGAGGTGGGCCTCCCCGTTCTTGATCGCCGCGACCGTGCCCTCGCGATCGCGCGTGCGCACCAGCACGCGGCCGCCCTCGT
The DNA here is from genome assembly GCA_964624885.1 of uncultured Polyangiales bacterium. GTDB lineage: Bacteria > Myxococcota_A > Polyangia > Polyangiales > JADJMO01 > JADJMO01. The sequence goes on from CAZUZY010000132.1 coordinate 6,029, forward strand.
GGGCGAACGCCGACAGCGCCGGGCCGAGCAGGTAGAGCAGCGCTCCCTCGCCCGCCGCGAGCACCGCCGGCGAGCTCTGCTCCTCGCCCGACAGACGCCCGAGCACCTCGGCCTCGCGGGTGCGCACGTCGACCGCGTGCCGCGCGAGCGCCTCGCCCACCTCGGTCAGCACGAGCCGCCGCCCGACCCGCCGGTACAGCGCCGAACCGACCGACTCGGCGAGCCGCGCGAGCTGCAGGTGCACCGCGGGCTGTGACAGGTGCCGTCGCTGCGCGGTGTGCGTGAGGTTCGGGTCTTCCGCGAAGATTCGCAGGGTCTCGAGCTGCTCGGCGTCGAGGACAGTCATCAGGATTCCTGAGTGTAGCTCGGAACGTACTTCTTCCGGAGGAGTCTTCGGGGCGGCACCCTCGGGTCACCATGAAACATCCACTCCGACCCACCCTGGGCATCGACATCGGTCGAGTCCTCATCTCCGCCGGGGACCAGCCCGGCGACACCTCCTTCCTCGGCAGCACCGAGGCCGTCGCCCTCGAGACGCCGCCCATGCCCGGCGCCCTCGCGGCCGTGACGCTGCTGGTCGAGGCCTACGAGGGCCGCGTCCACCTCGTCTCGAAGTGCGGCCCCGGCGTCCAGCAGCGCTCGCTCCGCTGGCTCGCCCGGCACCGGTTCCACGAGGTCACCGGCCTCGCGCCGCGCCAGGTGCACTTCTGCCGCGAGCGCCGCGAGAAGGCGGGCATCGCCAGCCGCCTCGGCCTGCACGCGTTCGTCGACGATCGCGCCGACGTGCTCCTGCCCATGGCCGGCATCGTCGAGCTGCGGCTCCTCTTCGGGCCGCAGAAGCACCAGCACCCGCCCGTCGGCCTCGTCCCGGTCCTCGACTGGGAGGCGGCCCTCGGCCGGCTGCTCACCTTCGCGGAGCAACCGGTGGCGTCGTGAGGAAGCGCGGCGGAACCGAGTCCGTCAGCCAGACGCCGTTCTCGCTGCGGTGGAACACGAACCCCTCGCGGGCCATTGCGGCGCAGTCCACGCGGAGGACGCAGGGCTCGCCGCGACGGGCACCGACCCGCCGCGCCGTCTCCTCGTCCACCGACAGGTGCACGTGGGTGCGTCCCATCGGCCGCAGCCCTTCCTCGGCGATCGCCGCGAGGCTCCTCGCGACCGTCCCGTGGAACAGCACGACCGGCGGCTCGCGCGCCTCGAGCCCCAGATCCACCACCACCGAGTGACCCTGGCAGGCCCGCACGCGGAGCCCGTCCGCCGACCGCGCGAAGCGGCCCTTGTCGTCGGTCTCGACGACCTCGAGCAGCTCCGCCGAGCTCCACCCGAGCGCGGCGGCGAGCGCCTCGCACGGCAGGAACCCTTGCGGATCGAGCGCGAGCCCCACCGAATCCGGGCGGTGCCGGAGCACGAACGCAAGGCGTTTTCCCGCCCGCGCCCGCACGCTACGCGGAAGGCCCTTCGACCTTCTCGGCCACGACCTCGCGGGGCCGGGGCGTGTAGCTGAACACGAGCTCGCCGTCCTTCACGTCGACGAGCGCCTCGCCACCGTTCTCGAGCTCCCCGAAGAGGAGCACGTCGGTCAGGCGCTTCTTCACCTCGTTCTGGATGACGCGCGCCAGCGGGCGGGCGCCCATCTCCGGATCGTAGCCCTTCTCGGCGAGCCACTTGCGCGCGGGCTCGGTGATCTGGATCGTGGCGCGGCGCTCGCGGAGCTGGGCGTCGAGCTCGCCGATGAACTTGTCGACGATGCTCGCGACGACCGACGGCGCGAGCGGGTTGAAGCCCACCTTGGCGTCGAGCCGGTTGCGGAACTCGGGGGAGAACAGGTCCTTGTAGGCCTTCTCCTCGTTGCCCTTCTGCGGGCCGCTGTCGCCGAACCCGACCCGCTTGCGCGCGAGGTCGCGGGCGCCGACGTTGCTGGTCATGATCAGCACGACGTGCCGGAAATCGCTGGCCACGCCGTTGTTGTCGGTGAGCTTGCCGTGGTCCATCACCTGGAGGAGCACGTTGAAGATCGAGGGGTGCGCCTTCTCGATCTCGTCGAGCAGCAGCACCGCGTGCGGGGTCTTGGCGATGGCGTCGGTGAGCAGGCCGCCGCGGTCGAAGCCCACGTAGCCGGGCGGGGCGCCGATGAGGCGCGAGACCGTGTGCGGCTCCATGTACTCGCTCATGTCGAAGCGGACGAAGGCGATGCCGAGGCACTTGGCGAGCTGCTTGGCGAGCTCGGTCTTGCCGACGCCGGTGGGGCCGGTGAAGAGGAAGCTCCCGATCGGCTTCTCGCCCCCGCGCAGGCCGGCCCGCGCGAGCTTGATCGCCTGGGTGACCTCGCGGACGGCCTCGTCCTGGCCGAAGATCACGCGGCCGAGGTCGCGCTCGAGGTGGCGCAGGCCCTCCTTGTCGTCGGTCGAGACCTCCTTGGGCGGGATCTGGGCCATCTTGGCGACGACGGTCTCGACGTCGGCGACCACCACCTCGAGCGGCACGTCCGTGCCCACGCCCTCGGCGCGACCGCGCAGCTTCACCATCGCGCCCGCCTCGTCCATCAGGTCGATCGCCTTGTCGGGGAGCTTGCGGTCGTGGAGGTACTTGGCGGAGAGGTTGACCGCGGCCTCGATGGTGGCCGCCTGGTAGACCACGCCGTGGAACTCCTCGTACTTGGACCTGAGGCCGGCGCAGATGGCGATGGCGTCCTCGAGCGAGGGCTCGTTGACCTCGACCTTCTGGAACCGCCGGGACAGCGCGCGATCGCGCTCGAAGTGGGTGCGCAGCTCGGCGAACGTGGTCGACCCGATGCAGCGGAGCTTGCCGCTCGAGAGCGCGGGCTTGAGCAGGTTGCCCGCGTCGAGCGTGCCCCCGCTCGCCGAGCCGGCGCCGATGATGGTGTGGATCTCGTCGATGAACAGGATGGCGTTCTTCTGCTTGGTGACGGCCTCGATGACGCCCTTCATGCGCTCCTCGAAGTCGCCGCGGTAGCGCGTGCCGGCGACCAGCGCGCCCATGTCGAGCGTGTACAGCTGCGCGTCGAGCAGGGCGGGGGGCACCTCGCCGCGCATGATCTTCCAGGCCAGGCCCTCGACGATCGCGGTCTTGCCGACGCCCGCGTCGCCGACCAGCAGCGGGTTGTTCTTGCGCCGGCGCGCGAGCACGTGGATGCAGCGGTCGACCTCTTTCTGGCGGCCGATCAGCGGGTCGATCCGGCCCTCGGCGGCCTCCTTGTTGAGGTGCACCGCGTAGGCGGCGAGCGGGTTCTTGGCCACCTTGGGGCGGCCGCTCCGCTCGTCGGGCTCGCCGCTCGCGTCGGCCTTGTCGTCGCCGGCGCCGTCCGCCGGGTCGTCCTCGCCGATGCGGGAGACCCCGTGCGAGACGTACTCCACCACCGCGAGCCGGGTGACCCCCTGCTCGTCGAGCAGCGCGGCCGCCATCGAGTCGCGCTCGCTGAAGATCGCGATGAGCAGGTCGGCCGGCGTGACCTCGTTCTTCTCGGCGCCCTGGGCGTGCATCGTCGCGCGGCGCACGACGCGGGAGAGCCCGAGCGAAGGGGAGGGCGGGCCGTCGGGCGACCGCGGCATCTCCTCGTCGAGGTACTTGGTGAGCGCCTTCTTCAGCGCGTCGACGTCGCCCCCCGAGTGCTTGAGGACCTTGGTGACCCCCGGATCGAAGCACAGCGCGAGGAGCAGGTGCTCCACGGTCATGAACTCGTGCTGCCGCCGGCTCGCCTCCTCGACGACCTGGTTCAGCGCGATCTCGACCTCGACCGACATCTTCATGTTGCTGTGCTCTCCCGTTCCACCACAGAGACCGTTGCCGCGCTCATTCCTGCTCCGCCGTGACCTTGAGGGGCATGCCGTGCTCGCGCGCGTAGGTCATCGTCTTGTCGACCTTCGATTCGGCGATGTCCTTCGGGTAGAAGCCGGCGACGCCCATGCCCTTGTGATGCACCGAGAGCATCACGTAGGTCGCCTCGGACTCGCTCTTCTCGAAGAACCGCACCAGGACCTCGATGACGAACTCCTTGGTGGTGTAGTCGTCGTTGTGGAACAGCACCTTCCAGCGCTTGGGGCGCTGGATCTTGCGCTCCTCCTCGACGACGAGGTCGTCGTCCCGCTCGGGGTTCGGCGGCTTGGGATCGTTGGGGGGCACCATGCTCTCCAGTCATAGAAGCGCATTCCACCTTGCGCATCGATCGCCGTCGTCGCCGCTCCCCTTTCGGGCGGGTCCCACTTGCATTCTGTGTTTGCAGAATATACGATACGCTCACCATGGCAGCCGTCATCGCAGAGCTGGGCGCGGGTCGACGCGGCATCCTCCGGGCGCGCAACGCCGCGCGCGACCGCCTGCAGGCGAGCATCCCCGCGAACTACAACCCCTGGCTGCACCTCGGCGCGACGACCGGCATCGGCGTCTCGGCGCTGGTGGTCGGGCTCGTGATGATCCACGCGCCCACCTGGCGCGAGCTCTTGACCATCCCGCTGGTCTTCGTGTTCGCCAACGCCTTCGAGTGGCGGGCCCACAAGGATCTCCTCCACCACCGCCGCCCGCCGCTGCACGAGCTCTACGACCGCCACACCCCCGAGCACCACATGGTCTTCGGCTACGACGACATGGCCATCCGCGAGCCGCGCGAGCTGCACCGCGTGCTCATCCCGTGGATCGGCGTGCTCGGCATCGTGGTCGCCGTCGCGCCGCTCGCGTGGGCGCTCGGGCACTTCTGGTCGCCGAACCGCGGCTGGCTGTTCCTCGTTTGTTCGGCGGTCTACATGGTCGGGTACGAGCTCTCGCACACGAGCTACCACCTCGCCCCCGACTCGTTCATCGGCCGGCTCGCGCTGGTGCGGTTCCTCCGCGAGCACCACCGCCGGCACCATCATCCCCGCCTGATGCAGCGGTGGAACTTCAACGTCACCATTCCGCTGTTCGACTGGCTGCACCGCTCGGTCGTCTCGGAAGAGGTGCTCGCCGAGACGCTGGCCGTGGATGAAAAGGAGCCGGCGGCCGCCGATCAATCGCCGTAGATCCGCGCAATCACCCACGATTCCCAGACGACCTGCGCCTCGGCCAGGGTCAGCCCCACCACCTCGCGGAACGCCTGGGCGCCGGAGTCGCGCCACGCGGTCTCGCGGAACCGCTCGAAGAACGGCCACAGGTAGCCCTTCTCGTCGAGCCACAGGCACACGAAGCGCGCGATGGCGTAGTTCTCCGCCTCGTTCTTGCGGAACGTGGGCTCGTCCATCGCGAACAGCGCCTCGAGTCGCACCCGCGGCGCGAGCTTTCGCTCGTGGTGGGGAATGTCGAACATGCGGGCCCGCGGGCTCCCGTGGAGGACGCCGTTCGCCTCGTAGCGAGGGTTCTCGAACAGCGCGGACAGCCCCTCGTAGAACCAGGCCGGGATCTGCGGGAACCGCGCCAGCACCAGCGGGTGCACGGCCTCGTGCAGCACGGTGAGCCGACCGCCGCGCACGAGGTCGACCACCGCCAGCCGCTCGTCGGCGACGTAGAAGCCGCGGTCCGAGAGGCAGGGCTTGCCCCACCGCGTCGTGCAGAACGTCTGGTAGGTGCCGGCGTCGGGCAGCAGGTAGAGCGCGGTCGCCGCGCCACCCGCGGGGACGCCGAGCCCGGCGCCGGCGAGGCCCGCGTACAGGCGGCGCAACGCGGCCTCGGTGTCCGCGAAGTCCTCCGCTGAGACGCTGGCCGGCGCGGCGAGGACGAAGGCGGTGTCGATGGTGGTGACCCGCGTGCCCTCGCCGAGGTCGGTGCGGGCCCGGCCGGCCTGCTGCGCGACCCGTGGCGGTGCGCACGCGGCCGCGAGCGCGAAGACCCCGACGACCACCCTCTGCACCCACGGAGTCTAGCAACCCCTGCGGTCAGAACCGCGCCTCGGCGTGCACGCCGAAGCCCAGCCCGAGCATGCCGTGGCGCACGTGGGGACCGATGGCGAAGTGCGGCACGTGCAGATCGAGGCCGAGCAGCGCGTCGAGGCCGAAGCGGACGCGGGTGCCCGAGGGTTTGGTGGTGTCGTACCACTTCGATCCCCGGCGCACGTCGGGGCCGACGCCGACGCGGACCCAGGGGTCGAACCACGCGGCCGGGCGCAGGTGCAGCTCGCCGAATGCACGGAGCGCATCCACGGTGTCCGGACAGTCGCTGCTGCGGCACTTGTCGTAGTGCACGTCGTAGGCGTGGTGCTCGTACGAGACGCCGACGGAGGCGTGGGGAACCAGCACCCTCCTGACGTGGAAGCCGTAGGGGATCGCCGGGAGGTTGACGTCGGGCGGCACCTGGAACCCGACCTGCGCGCCGATCGCCCAGGCTTCCTCGGTCGGGGCCGCGGGCGCGGGGACGGACGCGCACGTCGCGACCAGGACGAGGGGCACGACCCGGACGTTCATGCCCACCTCTCTAGCAGCACGCAGGCCCGTCGCCGTTCACGCCGGACGTGATCCGGCTGTCGTGGTCAGCCGTGGATGCCGAGCGAGATCGAGACCCCGACCTGGTCGTCGACATAGGTGCGGTTCGGGGCGCCCCCGCTCACCCAGGTGCGGGTCCAGTGCACGCCGAGCATCCCGAGGGACCAGCCGAACAGCAGCTCGCCGCGCAGGGTGCGGGACGCGAGGTCGCCCGTGGCGAACAGATCGAGGCGGGCGTTGGCGTGGATCGCGAGGTCGCGCGCCGGGAAGAGCCGCGTGCGCAGGAGGCCGGCGACGTTGCCGCGCACGCCGTCGTGGGCCCACCAGAGCCGGTCGCCGAGCTCGAGGCCCGGGCCGAGCCCCACGATCACGCTGCCCCGCGGGCTCGCGAACAGCACCCCGTCGAGGGCGCCCTCGATCCGGTACGTCGTCGCCTTGTTCCCCCAGGGGACCGCGGTGCCGCCCCACAGGAAGCCGATCTCGAACCCCGCGAACTCGGAGGGGAAGCGCATCACCTCGAAATCGAGGGCGATCGCGCTGCCACGGTAGCCCTGGCGGGTGCCCTCGCCGATCAGGCGGCTGCCGTTCACCGTCGAGACGCTCCCCCCGACGCGCACGAACTCGGTCGGCGAGGCGGGGAGCGCGGTGGCCGCGAGGAGGGTCAGCGTGGCGAGCACGGCCCCGGCTCTTCAAGTCCCGGGCCAGCCCGGGTCACGGGTTCCAGATCTCGAAGTCGGGCGGGGCGCCGTCGACGCCGACGAACCCCACGCGGGTGCCCGCCACCGGCACCCGGCGGACGGTGCAGCCCGGCTTGCAGCGGAGCGTCTCGAGGTAGTGGTACTTGAGCACCAGGCTCCCGCCCGCCGAGCCCGTGACCACGATCCGATCGTTGCGCGCCTGCACGACCCCGGGGCCCGCCGGCAGGAACCAGTTGTGCAGGAGGCGGGTGCGGAAGAAGAGCCCGCCGAGCGGCCCCGGCACCGGCTCGAGCAGGTCCCTCCGCGCCTCGAGGGCGGGCCAGTGCTTCACGAGCACCACCCACTGCACGTTGAACGTCTCGAGGTACTTGCGGAAGGCCTCCACGTCGACGGGGCGATCCTCGGGCTGCACGCGGAAGAAGTTGGCGTCGGAGTGGGCGAGGTTGATCTCGCGGAACCCGCCGAGCACCTGGGCGTCGGTGCGGCCCGCGAGCTGCTCCCCGGTCATCCACCACTCGACCAGCCAGCGACCGCGGCCGTCGTCGCGCTTCTTCACGAAGTCCTCGATGGCCGGGAACAGCACGTCGGGCGCGTGGCGGTAGACGAACGGCTCGGGCCACGACTGCGCGCCGAGCTCGAGCGGTCCGGCGATGTTGGGTGGCGCGAGGGGCAGGGCCTTCTTGTGGCGCGGCACGAGGTCGGGGACGAAGTAGAGGACGTCCCGCAGCAGGCGCGGGGCGCCGACGAGCGCGAGGACGCCGAGCGCCGCGGCGAGGGCACCGCGCTCACGGATCGCGGCGGCGATCGGCGCCGCGATCTCGTCGAGCAGCTCGCCCGCGAACACCGTCGCGAGCATGATCGCCGGCAGCACGAAGCGATAGGGCTGCACCTGCCGCAGGAGCGGCACGAGCGACCCGACGTAGGCGACGAACAGCGGGAACAGCAGCGCCGGCCACACCCACGGCAGGCGCGCGTCCTTCTCCTTGCGCAGGCGGTAGAGCGCGGCCGCGCACGCGGCGAGCGCGACGAAGCGGAACCCGGAGCGGTTGCCGAGCACCCCGGTCACCCACGGCTCCTTGGTGATGGCTAGCCAGTCCCAGACGACGAAATCGGGGGTGGCGTCGAGGTAGTAGCCGCTGTCGAGGATGTAGTGCCAGAAGCGCAGCGCGGTCTTCAGCCACCACAGGTTGGCGAGCACCGTGAGCGCCGCGGCGGCGAGGATGCCCGCGTGCTCGCGCCGCGACAGCGCCTTGCGTTCGCGGACGTAGAGCACCAGCATCGGGCCCGCGAGCGCGAGGAACGTGTAGGGGTGCAGCGTGTGCACGAGCGCGAGCACCGGCCCGAGCAACCCGAGCTGCCAGCGCTTGCGCTCGCGGACGTAGGCCACGAGCAGCCCGAGCGGCAACAGGAAGCAGTACGCGGCCGCGGCCCAGCACACCATGCCGACGAACCACAGCCAGTGGGTGAACCCGTCGAACCACCACACGAGCGCCGCGAGCGAGCCCGCGATCAGGGCTGCCCGGGGCCGCGCGCCGAGGAGCCGCGCCGAGGCCACCACCACCGGGAACACGCCGATCGACACCACCCACGCGAACAGGTTGAAGGCGCGATCGAAGCGCACGCCGAGCTTCACGAGCGCGATGCAGAACACCTCGTAGAGCTTGTTGTCGGCGTCGAAGATGGCCCCCGAGGGCTGGCCCGCGAGCAGGTGCGGGTCCCAGAGCCAGGTGCGGCCGGAGGCCTGCCACGCCTCGACGGCGCGCTTGCACTGCTCGTAGTGCGTGGCCCAGTCGAGCGAGATCATCGGCTCGCGCCCGAGCACGACCGACGCCGGCGACATGTAGAGCATCACGCCGAGGTGCGCCGCGAAGAGCAGCGCGAACACCACGGCGAAGCGACGCGGGTTCATGGCAGGAGCGGCCGCAGGTGGCCGACCACCCGCAGGTAGGCGAGGAGGCCGAGCCAGGTGGCGCCGAACAGCCCGCGTAGCAGATCCCAGGTGCGCGAGGCGGTCGCTGGCGTGAGCGGCCACAGCAGGCCGACGAGCAGCACGGGACCGAGGAACGCGTGCAGGTAGAGCGTGGTGTACGCCGCCGCGACCACGATCAGCACCCGCGTGGTCACGGCGGTGAGGCCTACCCCGAACACCACCGCGGTCGTGCGCAGGCCCGCACGGGCGTCGGTCTCGGCGTCGCGGATCACCTGCACGCCCTCGGTGACCATGCAGAGCAGCGCGAGCAGGCCGACCAGGCGCAGGCCCACGCGGTGGTCGAGCGGACAGCCGACCAGCGCCATGGTGGTGCCCCAGGTGGCCATCGCGAGGATGTCCACGCCGGGGTGGCGCTTGAGCCACCGCGAGTAGAGGACGATGACGACGGTGTTGGCCGCGAGCACCACGAGCAGGCCTCTGCCGTGCAGCGCGGCGACCGCGGCGGCGATGCCCAGGAGCCCGATCGCGCCGAGCCAGCCCGACGCGACGTGGTCGGCGAGGAACCGCGTGCGCGCGACGTCACGGCCCTCGGCGCGCACGTCGATCTCGACGTCGAAGAGGTCGTTGACCAGGTAGACGAACGCGTTGAGCACGGCGCCGAACACCAGGCGGTGCCCGACGTCGAGCAGCGGCAACCCCAGCGCGAAGGCGAGGGTGGTGCTCGTGACGAGGTTGCCCATCTCGCGCTTCTTGAGGCGGAAGATGGTGGCGTCCGCGACGATGCGCGCGGCGTCGAGGGGGCTCGCCCGGAGGTCCATCGTCAGCCGCCGTAGAGCTCCGTGACCCAGGTCTCCTCGGTCTTGTCGTCGACGACCACGCCGATGCCGACCTTGGTGAAGCGCGTCTCGAGCATGTTGCCGCGGTGCGAAGGCGAGGCGTACAGCGCCCGGTGCGCGGCCTTCTCGGTCTTGGCCTTGGCGACGTTCTCGCCCACGACCTTCCATTTCTTGCCGCTCGCCGCCGCGCGCGCCGCCGGGTCGCCGTCGCCCACGTCGTGCCCGAGGAGCTTGGCCTTGCGCATGGCCTCGGCGTGGGCGCGGGCCAGCTTGTCGAGGCTCGCGTCGCGCACGAGCGAGGGGAGCTTCTCGGCCTTGCGCGCGCCGTCGAGGCGGAGGAACAGCGCGTTGGCGGGGTCCTTCTCCTTGTCGCCGGCGGCCTCGCCCGGCACCTCGCTCGACGGCGGCTGCTCGGGAGGCGCGACGCCGGCCCAGACCTCGGCCTCGAGCACCGGTCGCGGTCCGGCCTCGTCGTCGGCCAGGATCTGCACCACGTGTCGGCCCGCCGTCGCGACGAGGAACTTCGCGCGGACGTGGGGCGCGCTGCCGGTGACCGACGAGAGGATGGTCTTCGGCGCGCCGGTGGGCGGCAGGAGCACGACACGGCCCTCGGTCTGCCCGCCGAGCAGGCGCGCGTCGACGTCGATCCACGTGTTGGTGCTCACCTGGGTCGGGATCGCGGCGAGGTCGGCGACGGGGTCGATCATGACGAGCGCGAGGGAGTCCTTGCCGCCCCCCTTGTAGCTGCCCACGCCGCAGCGCGCGCGGGGCGCGTGCGTCCCCAGCCAGGCGGCGACGTCCTTGCCGAGCGCCTTGCGATCGAGCTGCCCCTCGACGACCGCGCCCCACGTGCGCGGCCACACGTGGGGGTTGCCGGCCTTGCGCTGGAGCCACTCGATCTCCTGCGCGTCGGGGAGCTTGCCGCGCTCGGCCAGCACCCTGGCGAGCTCGAGCGCGACGGTCGTCAGCGCGCGGTCGAGGCCTCCCCCACACGCCTTGGCGAGCGGTGCGTCCGAGAGCGGCAACGCGACGCCACCCTGCGGGGAGACGGTCTCCTTGACCCAGCTCGTGCTGGTCGTCGGGGCGGCAGCGCCCCGGACGGATGCGGCGAGCACGACCGTCCCGACCACTGCCCGCCAAGGAGTTCGCGACACCCAGGAAGCCTAGGCGATCCGCGGGCTTCGGGCCCAAATCGACGCGACCTCCGCCAGGACAGCACGGGTGGAATGCTGCAGGCGGGGCGGTGTCGACGGAATCCTTTACGTATGAAGTAGCGGACGGACGGGGTTTCCGTATTCTGTGGACCACCGCGATGAAGAAGCTCCTCCGTGCCCTCCTCTTGACCTCCGTCATCGTCGTCCCGGCCGGCCTCGTCGGCGTGGGCTGTGCAGAGTCGGTCGACTCCGAGACGACGAGCGACGTCGACACGGGCACGACCGCCACGGACACGGGCTCCAAGGACAGCTCGTCGGGCGACACGGGCACGAAGGACACGGGCACCCCCGACACGGGCTCGGCTTCGACCGACACGGGCGATCCCGACACCGGTGAGCTCGCGGACTCCGACTTCCCGGACTTCGGCGGCACCGACAGCGGTGGCAGCGACGGCGGCGGCTTCGAGGTCGGAGCGTTCGCCCCGGGCTTCGGCCCCACGTGCGCCGCGGACAAGGACTGCGGCGACGGCGCGTGCTGCACCAAGGACAACCGCTGCGGCGTCGTCTTCGCCGGCGAGTGCGTCGCGTTCTGAGCGGCCTCGGTTCGTCGTCGAAAGAGGGGTGCCCACGCGCCCCTCTTCGCTTTTGTCGCTCCCGGCGGGTTTGCTTCTTTCGCTCCCGGACCGTCCCCGTCCGGTCGTTCAGTTCGTGGTCGGCGCCGGCGCGCCGCGCTCGATCGGCTGACCCGACACCTCCCACGCGAGGAAGCCGCCCTCGAGGAACGCGACGGGATAGCCATCCTCGGCGAGCTTCTCGGCGAGCGTCTTGGTCTCGGTGCCGGCGCGGCAGTAGAGGACCGCCGCGCGACCGGTGGACATCAGCACGTCGGCCTTGCCCTCGATCTCGGCCAGCGGCAGGTGCAGCGCGCCCGGGATGTGCGCGCGCGTGAACGACTGCACGTCGCGGGTGTCGACGGCGACGACCCGCCCCGCCTGCGCGAGCTTGAGGAACTCCTCGACGCGCACCGCGGACTCCGAGCGCGGCAAGAACGGCTCGATCATCGCGCGCAGCTGCGCACGGCGGAGGGCGCCCGGCTGCCCGCCGGCGATGCGGCCGCCCTTGAAGACCATGAACGTGGGGACGCTCTTGATCTGCAGCTCCTGGGCGAGGGCCGGGCACTTGTCGACGTCGACCTTGACGACCTTGGCCTTGCCCTCGAGCTCGTGCATGAGCGCGATCACGTCGGGCTCGACCTGCTTGCAGGGGCCGCACCACACCGCCGAGAACTCGACGAGCACGGGGAGCTCGGAACGGAGGATCTCACGCTCGAAGGACTGCTCGTCGACGTAGGGGATCGCGGAGGGCGCCATGGGTCGCATGCGAGTAAGGATGTCCCCGCGGTGATGCAAGCCCGTGCGCGTCCGAGTGGCGGCTCGCGCAGGCGGCCGCCGTTCACTGCGGCTCGCTTCGTTCACTTCCCTGGTGCGGGGAGCGGCTTGGGCTTCGGCTTCGCCGTGGGCGCCGGGCCGGGCGCGGGCCCCGGCGTCGGCAGGATGGGCGGCTTCGGTTGCGGGTTGGGCGGGGTGTAGGTCGGCGGCGGCCCCGGGTTCGGTGCGGGCGTCGGCGTGTACGTCGGCGGCGGCGCGGGCTTCGGCACGGGCGCGTAGGTGGGGCCTGGCTTCGGCGTGTACGTGGGCGCCGGGCCCGGCGCCGGCGGTGGCGTGTACGTCGGCGGCGGTGCGGGTTTGCCGGTCGGCATCGGCACGTTGGTCGGTCCCGGCATGGGCGGTGGCGCCGCGGTGGAGGTGGGCCCTGGGGTCGCCGTGGGCGAGGGCCCGGTGGGCGGGCTCGGCGTCCACTTCGGACCGGG
>CAZUZY010000133.1:0-18886 GCA_964624885.1 uncultured Polyangiales bacterium
GAGGACCCCGGCGAGCAGCAGCGCGATCGCGAAGCCGCCACGACCGCCGCCTCGCGAGGTCGAGCAGCCGCCGTCGCTCACCACGTCCGAGGTCGCCGGCAGGCACGCGCCGTCGGCGCACGCGAACCCCGACGCGCACTCGGCGCTCGAGGCGCACGAGGTCCGGCAGCGCCCCGCCGTCGCCGGCGCGGTGCCGTCGTCGCAGAGATACGGGTTGCAGTTGGTGCGACGCCCGTCCGGCGAGACCGACCCGAGCTTGTCGGTCGTGCACACGTTCAGGCCCTCGCGCGGCACGCAGGCGCCCGCGCGGCAGAAGAACCCGGACGAGCACTGGGTGTCGCCGGTGCAGCTGGTCAGACAGCCGCTCGCGTCGCACGCGAACGGTCGACACGAGATCGTGTCCTTGTCGACGCAGGCCCCGGCGCCGCTGCAGGTGGAGCTCGGCGAGAACCGGTCTCCCTCGCACACGGCGGCCTTGCACGCGTCGGTCGGGCCCTTCTCGAAGCCCGTGCAGCGGGTCGGGTCCTTGGCGCCGTCGCACGCGCGCGCCCGGCAGACCTCGCCGGCGCCGTCGCTGCACTTGGTCCGGGTCCCGTGGGGCGGGCCGTTGACCGGGCCGCACGTGCCCACCGAGCCCGCGACGTCGCACGCCTCGCACTGGCCGTCGCACGCGCGGTTGCAGCACACGCCGTCCACGCACGCCCCGCTCTTGCACTGCGTGCCGGCGGTGCAGGCCACGCCGAGGTCCTTGCGCGGGACGCACTTGCTCGCCTCGCAGGTGCTCGCCGCGTCGCACTCGGAGTCCTTGGTGCAGGCGCCCACGCAGCCGCCGCCGGCGGTGGTGGCCGAGCACGCATAGGGGGCGCACGAAGCGCGCTTGCCGTGCGGCGCGCCGTCGACGCCGGTGCAGGTGCCGAGCTTGCCGGGCACGTCGCAGGCCACGCACTGGCCGTCGCAGGCGCTCCCGCAGCAGTACCCGTCGACGCAGTGCTTGGACGTGCACACGTCGTCGGTCGCGCAGGCCTCGCCGTCCTTGCGGGCGGCGACGCACGACGTGCCAGCGGCGCAGTAGTAGCCCGTGGCGCAGGCGCCGAGGGTCGCGCAGCTCGTCGCGCACTTGCCGTCGAGGCACGCATACGGCGCACACGAGGGGCGGGTCCCGTGGGGGACCCCGAGGCTCACCGGGGAGCAGGTGCCGAGCTTGCCGGGGACGTCGCACGCGAGGCACTGCTCGGTGCAGGGGGAGTCGCAACACACCCCGTCGACGCACCGGCCGGAGCTGCACTCCGCCGTGGCGGCGCACGCCTCCCCGAGCGGCTTCTTGGGGGCGCACTTGCCCGCGGCGCAGTAGGCGGTGGCCACGCACTCGGTGGCGCCGTCCCCCGTGCAGCTCGTGGCGCACGCCCCCGCGACGCACACGTACGAAGGACCGCACGCGGGGCGCGGCGCGACGGGCGTCGTCACGTTGGTGCACGTGCCCTTGGCGCTCGCGGTGTTGCACGCCTTGCACTGCTCGGTGCACGCCGAGTTGCAGCACACGCCGTCCACGCACTTGCCCGAGGCGCACTGCCCGGGGCCGGTGCAGGCGACCCCGTTCGCGCTCGCTTCCCACGCCTGCACGCTCGACGTGAGCCCGCCGATGTTGATGCCGCCGACCGAGACCACGGCGGTGCTGGTCGTGCCGCCCACGTAGAACGCGCCCATGGCCTTGCAACCGAAGACCATGCTGTCGCTGCGCACCCAGGTGCCGCCGAGCGGGTCGAAGAGCTCGGTCAGGTTGGTGCGCGAGGTCCCGTCGCCGCCGCCGTAGACCAGCACGCGGCCGGTGCCGAGGAGCACGGCGCCGTGCTCGCCGCGTCGCTCGAACATCGCCGGGCCGAGGGTGAACTTGGCGGTGATCGGGTCGTAGATCTCGACCGTCGAGCGCGACGTCGAGTTGAAGGCCGTCGTGTCGTAGCCGCCGGTCACGAGCGCCCGACCGTCGGGGAGGGCGGTGAGGCCCATCTGTCCGCGTGCCTCGACCATCGAGCCGGTCGTCGCCCAGGTCTTGGTCGCCGGATCGAAGAGCTCGGCCACGGCCGTCAGCGTGGGGAACCCGCCGCCGACGACGAGCACCTTGCCTCCGGTCAGCAGCGCCGTCCGTCCGCCGCTCTGGTGGTTCTGCGCGAGCGCCGTCGCCGCGCTCCAGGTGTTGGTGGCCGGGTCGAACAGCGCCGCGCTCTGACCCGCGAACAGCGCGCGCGAGATCGAGGGGATCCACACGCCGCTGACGTTGGTGAAGTCCGCGGGCGGTGAGGGCACGGCGGACCAGGTCTTGGTGGCGTACGAGAAGCGCTCCGCGGTGCTCACCGAGATGCCGTTCACCGCGAGGGCGTCGCCGGACGGCAGCGCGACGAGCCCGGGGCGGTCGCGGCCGGTCACGAGGCGTCCGGTCGTCGTCCAGGTGCCGGCGCTGCTGCGCAGCTCGACGAGGCCGTTGTCGGAGAACCCCCCCACGGCGAGGACTTCGCCGGTCGTGAGCTGGACCCACGACCCGTGGGCCTGGGCCATCGTGGTGTCGGCCGTCCACAGCGGGTCGACGACCACCGGGTAGACGAGTCCGGCCGGCAGGGTCGCGGTGACGCGCGCGCCCGACGACTCTCCCACGAGCGAAAGCGAAAGCACCGCGCGCGTCCCCGTCGCGTCGATCGCGGTGACACTGCTCGAACGCGCGACCACGCGCTGTCCGTCGAGCACCTCGACGTGGCCGTCGACCACCGCCGCCTGCAGGCCGCCCTCGAGGCCGAGGTGGACGTCGTAGGCGGTGGTGGTCGGCTCGCGCACGACGCGGAGCTCCTCCACCGCCGCGCCCGCCGCGAAGATCGCGGTGTCGACCGTGGCACCGGGGCGTACGAGCACGTCGTCCTCGACGTGTGCGCTCGCGGAGTGGGGGACCTCGAGGGTGAGCGTCCGCCCACCGGCGAAGCGCACGCGGATCGGGCCGGTCCCGTCGCGTGGCAGCTCGATCGGGCCGCCCGTGGACCAGCGCTGCGGTCCGCGCGCGGCCAGCAGCTCCCCGACGATCGGTGTGCGCCGGAGCCGCGCGACGGTGCTCTCCACCTTGGTCGGCGCCGCGACGACCCCCGCGTCGAGCGGTTCGCGCGGCGGCTCGCTCGAACACGCCGCGGTCAGTGACACCAAGACCCCGACCGTCGTGCGTACCCTCATCCGACGAGGATACGGGCGCTCGTCGGCGGACGATCCAACGAAAGCGGTCGAGGCTGGACTACGACGCAACGCTTCTGACCGCAGTGGTTCGGTCGACGGCGCGGGAGCCGTGGTAGGAGAAGGGGTGCTGCGCCGCTGGATCGCCCTCCCGTTTGCTTGCCTCCCGCTCCTCGCCTGTTCGTCGAAGGACGAAGCGGTGCCCACGGACGCTGGCGCGGACGCCGACGCCGACGCGGGCGCGGCGTGCACCGCCGTCCCGACACCGCAGCTCGGCACGAGCGCCGAGGCCGTGGCGCTCGCGGCGTCGCCCGGAGCCTGTGGTCAGAAGCCGTTCACCTGGCTCGCCACCCCGGACCTCGGCGACGTCACCAAGAAGGGGTTCCACGATCACTTCACCGCGACGGCCAACAAGGTGCTCCTCGTGGCGGGCAAGGTCGACGTCCCGGCCACCGTGCACGACGTGGACATGGATCAGATCGCGTACGTCACGCAGGATCGCGGCGCGAAGATCGAGGCCACGGCGCTCGTCGCCTACCCTTCGGACTACGAGACGCGCGCCGACCTCGACGTGCTCGTGGTGCTCCACGGCACCGCGGGCTTCACCGACAGCTGCGCGCCCTCCGCGAGTGCCGACGCCCGCCCGCTCGCTGCCGCGCTCGCCTCGCTCGGCTACGTGGTGGTCGCGCCCGACTACGTGGGGTTGCGGGCCCTCGGTGCGCCGACCGGCTTCCTCCACCCGTACCTCGTCGGTCAGACGACCGCGACCGCTTCGCTCGACGCCGTGCGCGCTTCGCAGAAGCTGCTGCAGAAGGGCGACCTCGGTGTCTGCGCCAAGCCGCGCTTCGTCACCGTCGGCGGTTCGCAGGGGGGACACGCTGCGCTGTGGGTCGACCGCCTGGCGCCGTACTACGCGAAGGAGCTCGAGCACATGGGCGTGGTCGCGACGGTGCCGCCCGCCGACATGCTGGGCGAGGCCGGACGCGCGCTCCGCGCCGACGTTCCCGCCAGCAAGAACATCCTCGCGTTCTACGGGGCCGCGACCGGCTGGTACGGCTACGAGGCGCGACTCGGCGAGGTGCTCGTCTCGCCGTGGGACAAGGACGTCCCGGCCGCGATGGCCAAGAGCTGCGACCCCAAGCTCGACGCCTCGACGCGCGACGCGTACTTCCAGAAGTCGTTCCTCGACACCGCCGCGACGGACGCCGGGCTCGCGGCGCTCTCGCCCTGGGGGTGCATGGTCACCGAGAACGGCCTGACCACGACCTCGGTCAAGCGCCTGCCGCCGACGGCGCCCGGGTACGGCGTGCTGTTCGTCGTCGGCGAGGCCGACACGCTCGTGGACCCCGCCACCGAGCGCAAGGCGTTCGACACGCTCTGCGGGCAGGGCATGAAGATGCAGTACCTCGAGTGCGCGGGCGCCGCGCACACCAAGGCCACCACCTGGTCCCTCCCCGAGATCGTCGACTTCGTGAAGGCGCGCCTCGCGGGCGTGCCCATGAAGGCCGCCGATCTGTGCGCGCGCGGCGCCGCGCAGAAGTGTCGCGGCACCCCGTGAGCGGACGCTCGCGGGCCCTGCATCGACGGTTCAGTGCTGCGGCGCGCCGATCGGCGTCGTGACCTCGACCTCGTAGGACTGCTTGGCGCACGGCGCGACCAGCTCGATCGTCGTCCGGCCGGACTTCTTGGCGAAGAGCACCCACTCGCGCTGACCCGGACTGCGGGAGAGCCCGCGGCTCTCGAGCACCGTCGGGTCCGCGATGGTGAGGGTCGGTGGTGTCGCGGCGGCGGCCCCGGTCGAGGGGCAGTTGTCGACGACGCTGACGGCGAACGCGACGCCCGCGTCGACCACCACCGCGTGCTTGTCGTCCCGGCTGGTGAGCCGGAGCGCGCGCGCGGGGGGCGCGCTGGTCACCGGGTAGAGCTCCACGCGGCGTTGCACCTCGGGCACGCACGCGCCGAGGAGCAAGAGGGACCACCACAGGTGCGCGTGCTTCACGGCTCCACCTCCACGGTCAGCGGGGCCGAGAGCCCGAGGGCGACGAAGTTGATCTCGGTCGTTCCGGGCGCGCGCGCCACGATGCGGTACCAGCCGCTGATCGAGTCGGGCACGATCGCGACGCTGGTGCCCTGGAGCTTGCGCTGCAGCTCGAAGTTGCCGAGCAGCGGCTGACCGTTGGCGTAGGGCTCGACCGCCACCAGGATCTCGTCCTTGACCAGGAGCTTGAACGAAGGGAGCACGCGCCCGAGGGCCGTGCCTTGCGGTGTGTAGCGCACGACGCGCAGCTCGGTCGGCGGCTGCACCCACAGGTGGATGAAGTCGATCACCGCCTTGTCGGGGCCGACGAACAGGATCGCGCTCGCGCCCGCGCCGACGGCCTTCAGGCGTGCACCGCTCTCGACGCGCAGCACGGTCGGGTCGGCCGACTCGACGACGGTCGGCGGACCAGAGGTGCCGGCGATCTGGTAGCGGAGGTCGAGGTCGACCGTGCTGCCGAGGGCGATGGGCGCGTCGAGCTTCTGGCCGATGCAGGCGACGCCGAAGGCGCCACACTGTGGCTTGCCGCCGTTGCCGACGGCGACGCCGCCCCCTGGGCGACCGCCGACACCACCGCCACCGCAACCGACGACCAACAGCAGGAACGAGAGCACCCAGCGCACGGCTCGACCATAGCAGCCTCGCTCGCGCCCGGGGTGTTCGCCGGCGCGTGGCTGCACTAGCGATGGCAGATGGTCGCACCCCTCCACCTGTACATCGGCAACAAGGCGTACTCGTCGTGGTCGCTGCGGCCGTGGCTCGCCGCGAAGGTGGCCGGGATCCCCTTCGAGGAGACGGTGATCCCGCTGTACGAGGAGGGCTCGGCCGAGCGGATGCGTGCCCTGTCTCCCGTCGGCAAGGTCCCCGTCCTCCACGCGGGCGATCTCGTCGTGTGGGAGTCGCTGGCCATCGTCGAGTACCTCGCCGAGCGGTTCCCCGACCGCGGGCTCTGGCCCGAGGATCCGGCGGCGCGGGCGGTGGCGCGCGCGGTGTCGTCCGAGATGCACGCGGGCTTCTCCGCGCTGCGCACCAACATGGGCATGAACGTGCGCCGCCGCCTGCCCGGCCGTGGCCGCGCGCCGGGGGTGTCCGAGGACATCGCGCGCATCCTCGCGCTGTGGGCCGACTGCCGCGCGCGGTTCGGCGGCGCGGGGCCGTTCCTGTTCGGGCACTTCACCATCGCCGATGCGATGTTCGCGCCCGTCGTCACCCGCTTCGAGACCTACGTGGTCGAGCTGCCTCCTTCGGCGCGCGCCTACTCGTCGGCCATCCTCGCGCTGCCCGCGATGAAGGAGTGGTACGCCGCGGCGGAGTCCGAGCCCTGGGTGATCGATCGCTACGAGCTCGCCTGAGAGCGCGCCACGCGCGTGGACGGGTGGAGGTCGGCCCCCTCTGGGCCCGAGGTACCGCAAGGTGCGCAGCCATCGCGTCGCGCGCAGACCGTGCGCGCTCTCCCTCGTGCAAGTTCGCGGAAATCGGCGGCTTTTCCCTCGCTGGCGTCGAGCCCGTGCTTGGCCCGCATGACGCATGGACGGGCCGCACCAGTCCACAAGGGGAAGCCTCGATGGTCGTTCCGTCCGCCAATCTGATTCGCAACGTCGCCGTCGTCGGACACAAGGGATCGGGCAAGACCGCGCTGGTGGAGGCGATGCTCCTCCTCGCCGGCGCCGCGCCCAAGGGCGTGACCCGTGATGCGCACGGGCACTTCCTCGACGACACCCCGGAGGAGAAGGCGCACGGCGCGACCCTCGAGTCCCGCCTCGAGCCGCTCCACTGGGGCGACGTCAAGGTCAACCTGATCGACACGCCAGGAGACGCCTCGGCGCTCTCCGAGACGCGCCTCGCCCTCGGCGCCGTCGACGCCGCGCTGCTCGTCGTCTCCGCGAAGGAGGGCATCCAGAGCGGCACCGAGCGCGTGCTGCAGTGGCTCGCCGAGGCCAAGATGCCGTTCCTCGTCGCGCTGACCCGCGTCGACGACGCGCGCGCTCGCGTCGACGAGGTGGTGACCGAGCTCCGCCAGCGGCTCCACCTCCCGCTCGCCATGATCACGCTGCCGACCGCCGACGCCGGCGTGCTGTCGGTGCTCCCGCGTCGCGCCTACGCGAGCCCCGAGAACGCGAAGACCAAGCCGATCACCGATCTCGGCGGGCAGGCGCCGCGGGTCGACAAGGCGCGCGCGCAGCTGGCCGAGGACGTCGCCGCGACCGACGACGGGCTCACCGAGAAGTACCTCGAAGCCGGCGATCTCGCCGACGAGGACTGCACGGCGGGCCTGAAGAGCGCGGTGCGGCGTCGCGCGATCGTGCCGCTGTTCGTGGCGGCGAGCACCAAGCCGCAGGGCATCCTCGCGCTCCTCGACGGGCTCGTCTCGCTCGTCCCTCCGCCCGAGGCGCGCACCGACGCGCCGCTCGAGGCCTACGTGTTCAAGACCCACATCGACCCGCACAGCGGTCGGGCCAGCTACACCCGCATCTTCGCGGGCGTGCTCCACACCGACGACCAGGTGGTCAACGCGGCCACCGGTCAGCGCGAGCGCATCGGCACGCTGGCGGAGGGCTCGGACAAGAACGCGCCCCACCCGAACGAGGCCGTGGCGGGCGACATCGTCGCGATCGCCAAGCTCAAGACCACCCACACCGGCGAGACCCTGAGCGACCCGAGCGACGTGCACGCCCACACCTCTCCCGGGCTCCCGCCTCGCCTGTTCTCGCGGTCGCTCCAGGCCGAGGGAAGGGGCGCCGAGGACAAGCTCGCCGACGCGCTCGACAAGCTGGTGGAGGAGGATCCGGCGCTCTCGTACGCCCTCGATGAGGTCTCGCACCTGCTCGTGCTCTCGGGGCTCGGCGCGACCCACCTCGACCTCGCGGTCGAGCGCCTGAAGCGGCGCTCGGGCATCCAGTGCAAGCTCGGGCCGCCGCGCATCGCCTACCGCGAGACGCTCGGCGTCGCCGTCCCCAAGGTCGAGGGCAAGCAGAAGAAGCAGACGGGCGGCCACGGGCAGTACGCCGTCTGTTACATCGACGCCGAGCCGCTCGAGCGCGGGCAGGGCTTCCAGTTCGTCGACGCCGTCGTCGGTGGCGCGGTGCCTCGCCAGTTCATCGGTTCGGTCGAGAAGGGGATCCAGCGCGCGCTCGCGGCCGGGCCCATCGCCGGCTACCCGGTGGTGGACGTGCGGGCCCGCCTGTACGACGGCAAGTTCCACTCGGTCGACTCGTCGGACGCGGCGTTCCAGATCGCGGGTTACCGCGCGATGCGCGCCGCGCTCGAGGGCGGCGCGCCGGTGCTGCTCGAGCCGTACATGTCGCTCGAGGTGACCATCCCCTCGTCGCACATCGGCGACGTGATGGGCCACCTCAACGGCCTCGGTGGGCGCATCCACGGCCAGGACAGCGCCGACGAATCGAGCGTCATCAAGGCCTCGGCGCCCCTCGAGAAGCTGCTCGACTACGAGCCCCGGCTCTCGGCGATGACCCAGGGACGGGGCACGTTCGCGATGACCTTCTCGCACTACGAACCGTGCTCGCCCCAGCTGCAGGCCAAGGTCGCCGCCGAGGCGAGCCCCCGCCGCAAGGACGACGACGACTGAGCCTCGACCTCAACCCGGGAAGGCGCGCAGCGCAGCGAGCACGTCGGCAGCCCCGACGTGCTTGCGCTGGTCCCAGTCGCGACAGACCATCAGGTCGACCCACTGGGCGAGGAACGGGTGCACCGAAGGCCGGCGCGTGGTGAGCGGCACCCGCTCGTCGGCCAGCGTGGCGAGACACAGCTGCGCGTCCGTCGCGTCCCACGGCGACCCGTTCACGGCGATCGGCAGCTCACCCGTCAGCAGGTAGTAGAGCGTGGCCCCGGCGGAGTACACGTCCGCGCTCACCGAGACGTCGCGGAAGCCGAGCAGCTGCTCGGGGGCGATGAACGGTGCCGAGCCACGGATCTCGTTGTCCTTGGTGATGATGGTCCCGCCCGCGGTGCGGAAGCTCTTGGCGAGGCCGAAATCGGAGAGCTTGGCGCGCAGGGCGCCGCGCGCGTCGCGCAGGAGCAGCAGGTTCGAGGGCTTGATGTCGCGGTGGACGATCCCGAGACCGTGGGCGTAGGCGAGCGCCTCCACCATGTCGGCCGCGAGCGTCACCATCGCGGGGATCGCGCTGTTCGGACCCGCCACCGACTCGGCGTCGCCGGCGTCGAGGAGCTCGGTCGCGACCCACAGCTTGCCCTCGTTCAGCTCGCCGACGTCGAGGCAGCGCACGATGCGGCGATGCGCGAGCGAGCGGGTGATCCGCTGCTCCTTGAGGAACCGCAGGCGGCCCTCGGTCTCGAGCTGTCGCTGGGGCAGCATGACCTTGATCGCGGCGCGCATGCCGCTCGGGTGTCGTCCTTCGTACACCGCCGCCATGCCGCCACGGGCCAGGAACCGCAGCACGGTGTAGACGCCGATCTGGGCCGGGGCGGGCTCGTCCCAGGTGTTCGGCGGTGTCTTGCGCGCCTCGGCGCAGGCCGGGCAGATCCAGGCGATCTCGATCCACCACGGCTCGTGGCCGAGCGCCGGCACCGGGCCGTCCTTGCCGCAGATCTCGCAGTGGTAGGGCGTGGCCTTGACGGTGCCGAGGCCCCACGCCGGAGCGTCGCGGAACGCGGTGGGGGCCGGCGCAGGCACATCGAGGGTGACCGACCGGCACTCGACGCGCAGGAGGGTCTGGCCGAGGCGCACGCGCTCGCCCGGGCGCAGGGTCACCGCCCGCACCCGCGCCTCGTGCACCAGCACGCCGTTGCGGCTGTCGAGATCGGTGACCTCGACGCCGATCGGCGTGGCCTCGAACGCCGCGTGGTAGCGAGAGGCGTTCTGGTCGCCCTCCGGGAGCCGGATCGGCGCGTCGCGCGCGCGGCCTGCCGTGAGGCGCTCGCCGACCGGCAGCTCGACGGGGGCATTGGACCCGTCCTCGAAGACCAGGCTCCAGCGCAGCTCCGTCACCTGCATGGTCGGTCAGGCCATGTTGGGCAGGGCGACCACGTCCACGTGGAACACCTCGGCGAACGCCTTGATCTCGCTCACGCAGGCCTCGCTCGGTCGGCCGGTCACCCGGAGCTTGGTGCACGCGGCGGTGGCGCCCTCGAAGATGGTGGAGGCCAGCTCCTCGACGTTGAGCCCGTGGCGCTTGACCACGCCGAGCACGTTGGCGAGCACCCCGACCTTGTCGAGGCAGCGGATGACCATCTGGTAGCGCGCAGGGGAGGTGGCGCAGATGTTCACGCAGTTGGGCACGTCGCCGAGGCGCAGGAACGAGCGGATGATGCGGACGGTCTCGGAGGCGACGGCCGACTGGGCCTGCGCGGTGGCCGCGCCGACGTTGGGCGTGCCGTAGACCAGGCCGTCGAGGCCGAGGAGGCGGCCGTCGTAGGGGGCGGAGCCAGCCTGGGGCGCGTCCGCGAACACGTCGAGACCGACCCGCAACCGGCGCTTCTCCACCGCCTCGACCAGCGCGTCCTCGTCGACCACCTCGGCGCGCGCCGTGTTGACGAAGATGGCCCGCTCGGGGAGCGCGGCGAGCACCTTCTTGTCGATCGCGCCGCGCGTGCCGCTGTTGAGGGGCAGGTGGACCGAGAAGATCTGCGCGCGGCTCGCGAGCTCCTCGAGGCTCCGCGCGTGCCCGACCCCGTGCTCGGCGGCGCGCTGCGGCGTGAGCGAACGCCCGTGGGCGACCACGTTCATGCCGAACGCGCGGGCGCGCACCGAGACCTCGCGCGCGATCGCGCCGAAGCCAGCGAGCCCCAGCGTCCGGCCGAACAGGCCGTCGGCGCGGGAGAGATCGGCGCGCTCCCAGCGGCCGGCGCGCAGCTGGGCCACCGCGTCGGGGATGCGCCGGTCGATGGCAGCGATGAGCGCCATGGTGAGCTCGGCGACCGCGATGGCGTTCTTGCCCGGGCAGTGCGCGACGTAGATGCCGCGCGCCGACGCCGCCGCCACGTCGATGTTCTGGGTGCCGGCGCCGGCCCGCACGATCAGGTGCAGGTGGCGCCCGGCGTCGATGGCGAACGAGTCGACCCTCTTGCTGCGGACGACCAGCACGCCGACCCCCTCGAGCTTGGCCGCGAGGGCCTCGGCGGGGATGTCGGGCTCGTAGACCAGCTCGGCGCCGAGGTGCTTGAGCTCTTCGAGGGCCAAGGGCTCGAGGCGATCGGCGACGAGGAGCTTCATGGGGGCCCGAGAGAATAGCAGACGGCCTCTGGCTTTGTCGCTGCCGGACCGCCGCCGCCGGTGCCTCCGCGCTACCCGCGCCCGCGGGTCCCGCCCGCACGGGCGGCGGAGAGGGCGCGGAGCTTCCGCATGCGCATGGCGGCGTCGACCTGGGGCACGAGGGCCCGGTCGTCTCCCTTGTGCTGGAACGCCCCGTCGAAGCCGAGGATGGAGTAGTCGGAGGCCACGGCCTTGTTGCTCGTGTAGAGGTAGAAGCTCGGCTTCTGCTCGCTCTTCTCGACGGCGGCGCGCAGCGACGAGAGCACCGACGCGCCGTCGAACCCCGGCATGTGGTAGTCGACCAGGACGAGGTCGCACCCGGCGAGGTGACGGGCCGCGCCGACGGTCTGGGTGGTGGCCACCACCTCGTAGCCAGCGTCGCCCAGGGCGATGCGTACGCGCTCGAGGAACACCTCGCTGTCGTCGATGTAGAGGACGCGGCCCTTGCTCACGCGGGCGCCCTCGGCGGCGGGATCGAGGGGTGCTGCGGCACCAGGCGGAAGCGCGACCCCCGCGTGGGCTCGGCCACCACCTCGAGCGAGCGACCCACCTCCATGGCCAGGGAGCGTACCGCACGGAGCCCGATCCCACGACCGGCGAGGAGATCGGCGGGCCGCGCGGTCGGCTCCGCGTCGAGGACGCCGGCACCGTCGTCGGCCACCGACACGACGCCGGCCGCGTCGCACGACACGACGATGCTCCCCTCCGCGGGCTTGCCGGCGGCGCGGCGGGCCTCGGGCGCCTCGATCCCGTGGACCACCGCGTTGCGCACCAGCTGGGCGAGCAGGCCTGGCAGGCGCGCGGCCAGGTCGCCGGGGATCGGCCGCTCGCCGCCCTCGATCACCAGGCGCACCTGCTTGCCGACCGACGCGGCCCACCCCTCGGCGCGCTCCGCGAGCAGCCCGGCGGACTCGCCGAACGGGCGCGCGGTGAGCCGGCGCACGACGCTCGCGATCGCGCTGCCCTCGGTGGTGAGCGCCACGAGGGCGTCGAGCTCCGAGCGGCGCACGGTGACCTGGTCGAGGACGGCGGCCCCGATCGGCGAGGCCGCGATCATGAGGTCGCGCGCGTCGCGCAGGGCGCGCTCGGCCCGCTCCACCGCCGCCGCGAACGCCGCGGCCTGGGCCTCGGTGAGCTCGAGCGGCGACGGCGCCACGCGCACCTGCTCGAGCACGTCCTCGATCGCGTGCACCTCGGCGGCGACGCTCTCGAGCTCGAACGCCAGCGCCTCGCCCTTCACGGTGTGGGCGACCCGGTAGATCTCGTCCACGCGGGCGGCGGTCAACGGACCCTCGGCGAACGCGCGGCGACACTCCTCGAGCCGCCCACCCGCGGTCTCGACGAAGCGGACGAACGAGGCCGCCGAGCCGGCGAGCAGCCGACGCATCGCGCGGAGCTGGCGGCCGTGGGCCTCCTCCTTCTTGCGCAGATCGTCCTCGAGGCGGCGCCGATCGGTCTCGTCGATGGCGAGCAGCATCACCTTGCCGACCACGCCGTCGCGGTCGAGCGGCCGGAACTCCAGCGCGAGGTGGCGATCGCCGACCACGACCCGGTTCGGGGCGAGCGTGCGGAGCTCCTCGAAGGCCTCGAGGTCGCTCCCCAGCGCGAGGCGCCGCCACTCCTCGAACGCCTCGACCTCGACGGCGTCCGCGGGCAGACCGGCGTACAGCACGTCGACGAGGCGCTGTCCTTCGACCTCTCCGAAGATGGCGCGCGCGGCGGCCGACGAGACCTGCTCCACGCAGCCCTCGCCGTCGACCACGACGATCGCCTGCCGCATGTGATCGAGCAGCTCCTGTCGGCTGCGCGTGGTCCGGGCGAGCTCCTCCTCGCGGGCGACGATGGAGGCGCTCATGGTGTTCATGGCCTGCGCGAGGACCCCGAGCTCGTCGGCGGCGCGGGGGTCCACCGTGACGCCTCGCTCCCCGGCGCCGATGCGGGCCGCGGCCCGCGCCATGCGGGACAGCGGTCGGAGCAGCAAGCGGCGGGTGACGAGGAGGAGCAGGGTGGCGGTGGCCGCTGCCACGAGCAGCGTGAGCCAGGCGATCCGCCGGCGGGTGGCGGCGAACGCGGCGTTCTCGGGGCCGAGCGAGAGCGCGATCGAGAGCGCGCCGAGGTGCTTGCCTGCGGGGGTGCGCACGAGCTGGCCGATCTCGAGGCGATCGTCGTAGGTGACGAGCGCCTGGCCGGTGGGCGCCGCGAGGCCGTCGGCTCTCTGCAGCGAGGCGATCGGCAGCCCGGTCGGCCCGAACACGCGCGCGCCCACCACGTCGCGGTTGCTCGCCAGGTGCTGCAGCTCCTTCTCGATCGCCTCCTCGTCGCCGAAGTCGAGCGGCGCCACCAGCGAGGCGGCCAGAAGGTCGGAGACCATGCGGGCGGCCACGCTCTTCTGGGCCAGCGAGCGCTGCCGCTCGCGCGAGGTGAGCTCGACGAACGCGAGCACGCTGACCAGCGCGACCACGGCGGCGACGGCCACCGCGAGCTTGACCCCGAGCGAGAGGAACGCGCCGCCGGGGGGCCGGCGTGCCGAGCTCGGCGGACGGTCACTTGCCGGCATCGTCGCCGTTGTGGCACGCGACGGCGCAGGTGGACTGCGCGCAGGCCACGAGCTCCACGACCGCCGCGGCCTCGGCCGAGGTCTGGTCGATCAGACCCACCTTCTGCGCGCAAGGGATCCCGCAGTCGATGGTCGAGGTGAACGTGCGTCCCTCGAGGCAGCCGTTGGCGAGCGCGCAGTAGTAGGTGAGCTCGCAGAGCTTGAACGAGAAGCACTTGGCGATCTCGGCCTTGCAGCCGGGCCCGCCGTCGGCAAGCAGGCCCTCGAGGCAGTCGCGGCAGGGGCCGCGCAGGCCGGCGGCGTCGGTGGCCGCGTCGCTCCCGTCGGTCACGCTGGCATCGACCACGGTGACCGGCGAGACGTCGACGCACCCGACGAGGAGCGCGAAGGCGACCATCGACCCGCCCCTCATGGCTCGAGATCGTAGCGCAAGCCGACGAACGCGCGCAGCCGGTCCACCGGGACCAGCTCGGGCGTCGGGCCGTCCTTCACGGACTGCACGGGGCCGATGACGTAGGGACCCCGGCCGGTGGAGACCCAGTCCACGCCGGCGCGGTACGAGACCCCGGGAATCCAGGGGACGCGGCCCGTCATCGTGAACCGGAGCTCGACGAACGCGGGCGCCATCGGCAGCGGCGTGAACCCACCGTCGTACGCGCGGTCGGCGGGCCGGTCGGACACGTAGCGCCCGACGATCGCGAAGGTGGGGAGGTTGCCCCCGAGCGCGTACGAGATCCGCGCGTTGCCGAACAGGTGAGGGGCCACCGGCAAGGTCTCGGCGTCGCTCTGGGAGCTACCGCTGCGCATGGCGAGGGCGGTCGTGAACGCGAGCCCGTAGCGGAGCGCGCCCCCGAGGAAGCTGCCGTCGGCGCCGACCTCGCCGCCGTAGTCGTCGATGGTGTCGACGTTGCGGTACTGGCGCCACACCCGCCCGCGCAGCGCGTCGATCTCCCCGCGCGATGCGGCGGCGAGGATCTCGTCGCGGGTGAGCACGTGGGGCGCGATGAGGTCGCGGAACCGCGAGAAGAACGCGCCGAAGAACACGCGATGGGTACCGAACCGGTGCTCGAGATCGGCCTCCACCGCGCGCACGCGCTCGGGCGCGAGCTCCCCGGCGGCCTGCACCCCGAGCTCCTTCGCGCCGCGCTCGTACCAGGTGGGCGCGCGGAACGCCTCGGCGTAGATGACCTTGAGCACGCCGCCCCGCCAGAGCCCGAGCCCCAGCGCGGCGCGCGGCGAGATCACGGGGTGGTACTGCTCGCCGACGTCGAGGCGGGCGCCGAGGTTCCCGTCGACCCGGGCGCTCGGGCGGAACGCCTGCTGGGCGTAGGCGCCGAGCGTGGAGTCCCAGGCGTCGATGACGCTGGCGCTCGAGGCGAGCGGCTTGCCGGTGTCGAGGTCGCTCTGGTCGTACTTGTGGCCGACCTGCATGCGTCGCGCATCGAGCCCGATCGTCGTGACGTAGGCGCCGTCGGCGCGCCAGTCGAACGCGCCGCGCAGCTCGACGCCACCCCAGCGCGAGAGGCCGAGGCTCACGTTGTGGCAGGTGGTCGTGCCCGGGTACACGCAGCCGCCGGCGCGCGCGTCGATGCCGTTCTGCACGTTGTCCCAGCCGTCGGCGTAGAGGCGTCCGTACAGCGAGACGATCGGCGAGAGCACGAGCCGGTGCGAGAGGTCGAAGCGCAGGCTCCGATCGCGCTCGTAGTTGTCCGGGTCGTTCAGGGTGGTGGCCGTGCGGGTGCGCGCGTCGAAGAACGGCCAGGCGCGCTTGTAGGACGAGGCGAACAGGTTGAGCTCGGTGCCCCCGCGGACGAAGCGCACGTGTACGCCCGGCACGATCGCATAGTGCTGGTCGTCGATGCTGCCGCCCCAGACCCCGGCGATGGAGCCGTCGCGCTTCCACCGGATCGGCTTGCCGCTCGCGAGGTCGAGCCCCACGTCCTGCGGTCCGACGGTGAAGGTCGGGCCGTACTGGTAGGTGCCGTCGAGCTGCACCACGAGCTCGGCCGGCTTGCCGAACACCCCGAACGTGAGGCCGATCCCCGCGGCGGCGCGCCAGGACTTGCCGGGCTCCGCCTCGGCCACGAGGTGCGGGCCGGCGTAGTCCTTGGCGCGCTTGGTGATGACGTTGATCACCCCGAGCATCGCGTTGCTGCCGTAGAGCACCGAGCTCGGCCCCACCATCACCTCGATGTGATCCACCTCCTCGAGCGCGATCCCGAGGCCGCGCTCGAAGCGCGCGGAGCCGAACAGCGGCTCGTTCATCGCGTGGCCGTTGACCAGGAGGAGGAAGTGGTTGCCCTGATCCTTGGTCAGGAGGACGCCGCGCGCGCCCACGTCCACCTGGTGCAGCGGGTTGCCCGTGGTCACGCCCCGCGAGAGGAAGTCGAGCGCCTGGTCGAGGGTGAGGATGCCGTAGCGGCGCAGGTCCTCGGCCGTGACGACGGTGACCGTGGCCGGCGCGCTGGCCGTGGTCTCGGCCGCGTGGGAGGCGGTGGTGGTGACCGGCGTGTCGAGCGTGCCCTCGAGCTCGCTCGTGTCGTCGGCGCGGGCGGGGCTCGCGTGGAGGTACGCGAGCAACGCTCCCCCGAGGGCGAGGGTGGTGCGGCCGCGCGCGTTCATTCGTACACCTTCATGAGCTTGAGCACCTCGGCCTTGAACGCGACGTGCTGCTTCTTGGCCTGCCCGAGGTGGCAGAGCAGCTTGGACTTGCCGGAGACCAGATCGAACCCGAGGACGATGCCCTGGGGCACGTGCTCGGGCACCGCGGACACGCTGAGCACGTCGCCGCCGGCGAGGGCGTCGCGGATCGCGCCGACCTGGTCGCCGAAGCCGGGCGCGAAGTACGCGATGGCGACCTTGCTCTTCTTGATCTTGTCGGCCAGCGCCGTCGCGCCCGGGTAGGCGACGATCGTGTCGTCGTGGGGCAGCCCGCCGACGGTGGCCTGGGTGCCGAGCTCTTTCTGCATGGCCTTGCCCACCCGCGCGGAGGTGTCGTCGCCCGGGCGCACGACGATCCACACCTGCGCCCGCTCGCCGGCGCGGGCCTCGAAGTTCTTGTCGTACGCGGCCACCTTGGCGAGCAGCTGCGCCTGCAGCACGGGCGGGACCGCGGCGTCCTCGGACGCGACGTCGGCGACCACGAGCACGAGCGCGAGGCCCACGCCGGCTGTCGTCCACCTGCCCCCCACGCGCACCAGGATAGGTCAGCCCGGGCACTTCGGGAGAGTCATCGGCTTCGAGCAGGGGCAGTCGGTCGGCATCTCGACGGCGGACCACTGACACGCGACGCCGCTCGGATCGACGGACTGCACGCACACCACGCAGTCCTTGCCACCGGCCCGCACCGACGTGCAGATCGAGTCGGCCATGGCCTTCGTCGCGATGTCGCTCGTGCTGGTGTGGGGACCATCGCACGGCTTGGGCTTCGGGCAGGTCCAGGTGGTCACGGCGCACCGGCCGTCCGCGCCGCGCTTGCAGGGGCCGTAGGTGGGCAGGCTGCCGTCGGCGCACGCGATGCTGGGCACGTCGCACTCGGTGGGCTCGCACGTGCGCACGCAGGTGCGGATCTCCCAGGCGCAGGTGCCGCTCGCCGCGCGCCGGCAGCGGCCGGTCGGCCCGCCGGTGGTGCCGTCCTCGCAGCTGTAGGTCGCCATGCGGATCGGCGGACCGCAGTCGGTCGTCGCGCAGTCGTCGCCGGGGCACGGGCGGCGCTCCGCCGTGCAAGCGCCCACCGCGTCGCGGAGGCACCGGCCGGTGTAGGGGTTGGTCCCGTCCGCGCAGAGCGCGCCTGGCATCGGGCAGCCGCTGCACACCTCGCCCTCCGTCGCCACGCTGGCGCCGCAGCTCGCGACCAGCGCGCCGGCGACGACGGCGATCCCGACGACCCCGAGCCACCGCATCAGAGCCCCACCTTCTCCGCCCGCGCGAGGGTGCTCGCGTTCTCGGCGATGTTCTCGAGGAAGCTGCGTCGCCAGCCCTCGTCGCTGATCGACGCCGCGCGCTCCTGCAGGCGGTCCACCGCCTCGGAGAGCGCCTGATCGGCCTCGGCGGTGCGCTTCTGCATGCGCAGGGAGACCGCGTGCACGAGCCGGATCAGCGACTCGCCCTCGCTCACGCCGCCGAGGCCGTGCATGAGCTCCATCGCGCGCGCGGCGACCTCGTAGGCCTCCTCGGCGCGCTTCTGCCGCAACAGAAGGGCGCCCAGCGTGGCGAACCCATAGGCCCGCGCCTCGGGGGCGCTGCTCGCGGCCGCGATCGCGCCGCGCGCCTCGTCCTCCGCCGCGACGAAGTCCTTCTGGAACGAGAGGATGCCGGCGAGGTAGATGCGGCAGAACGCTTCGGCGCGACGGTTGCCACGCCGCGCGAGCTCGTCCACCGCCTCGCGCGCCATGCGCTCCGCCGCCTCCACCTCTCCCATGCGCACGAGCACCACGGCGTAGTTGGCCTTCACCACCGAGGCCATCTCGAGCTTCATCGCCTCCGCGGCCTTGAGCACGTCGCCGAGCACCGCGCCGGCCTCGGCGTAGGCGCCGAGCTGGATGTAGCTGTTGGCGAGGTTCTGGCGCTGGACGCAGGCGTTCCGCGCGTCGCCGGCCTCGGCGAACGCCTCGACCGCGGTGCTCAGGTACTCGAGCGAGGCGCCCGGGTCGCCGTGGTGGGAGCAGATCTCGGCGCGCACGACCGCGTCCCACGCGCGGACCAGCGGGTCGTGCGAGAGGCGCGCGGCGTCGGGCGCCACCGTGGCCCCGACCGACTCGGAGCGCTCGGTCTGCCCGGTGCGCAGGAGCCAGGTCGCGATGCGGAACGCCGCGACCACCCGCGCCTGCCCGGCCTTTTCATTGCCGAAGACGTAAAG
>CAZUZY010000134.1:0-18884 GCA_964624885.1 uncultured Polyangiales bacterium
GCGCCCACGCCCGCGCCCGCGTCGATGGCACCCGTCGCGGCGCCGGCTGCTTCGGCCGCGCTGCCCACGCCTCCCGCTCCTCCCGCCGAGCCCGCGCCTCTGCGACCGACGGAGCCGTTCACCCTCGACGACGCGCTCGGGCGCCCCGTCGAGGTCTATCCACCGCTCGCCGCGAGCCTCGAGCCGACCGCCGCGGCGCCGCTCGTGGTGTTCCTGCACGCGACCTGCATGCAGCCGGGATGGGTCTGCGATGCGTTCGGCTCGGCGGGGCGGGACGGCGCGTGGCTCGTCTGCCCGTCGGGCAACTCGACCTGCGCCGGCGAGCCGGACTGGCACGGTCCGCCGAAGGTGAAGGCGGCCTTCCTCGCGCAAGCGATCGAGCTCGCCGAGGCGGCCGTACCCACGTTCGTGGCGTCGCGCGCAGGGGTTCTCGTCGGCTGGTCGCGCGGCGCGTTCGCCGCGAGGGACGTGTTGCAGACGCGCGCGCTGCCGGGTCGCTTCCGCGGGCTCGTGCTCGTCGCCGCTGCCGTCGGGCTCGACCTCGGGCTGCTCCGTGAGCTCGGGATACGACGCCTCGTGATGGCGGCGGGCGACTGGGACGGCGCCCGCGCCGGCATGGTCGCCACCGTCGCCGCGGCGAAGACCGCGGGCCTCGAGGCGCGCTGGGTGTCGCTGGGCAAGATAGGCCACACCTGGCCGCGCGACTTCGAGGCCCGCATGCGCGAGCCGATCGCCTGGGCCCTCGAGTGACGCAGGGCGGCGCAGAGGGTTCTGCGCGTCGCACGCAAGAATCGCGGACCGCTCGGTCTCCGCCGCGCGTCTTCCTGGATCACTGAACATGGCATGCGAGGTGCTGAGGGGTCCCTCATGATGACGGACAGCCACCGCCTCAAGGAGACCCTGCACGACGGCCTCTCCGAGCTCCAGCGTCTGCGCGACGAGATCCGGCTCGAGATCCACCTCGCCGGCATGGAAGCCAAGGAACGCTGGTGGACGTTGGAACCCAAGATCCTCGACGCCGAGCAGCGCTTCGCCCGCGAGGTGAACGAGATCTCGCGGGCCGCCCTCGAGCGCCTCATCGGCCAGGTGCGCACGCTCCGCGACACGATGCGGGAGCCGCCTTCCCAGCGCTAGCGCCGGTCGGCGACAGCAACCACCAGAGAAAACTCGGGCGACCCCCGCTCCGCGCCGTCGATGCTACCCCTCCCGGGCTTTGGCATCCCAGGCCCGACCGCGCATGCGCCCGCACTCCCCCTTCACCCGAACCTCCGTCCCCGTCCTCCTCTTCCTCCTCGCCGCGGGTTGCCGCCCGAAGGTGGTCGACGAGGCGCCGCCGCCCGCCATCCCTGCGGTCTCCGTGACCACGACCACGGTGGTCGACAAGGCGATGCCGCGGTTCCTGGTCCTCACCGGCTCGCTCACGCCGAACGAGGCCTCCGACGTGGCCGCCAATGCGAGCGGCGCCGTCCTCGACACCTTCGTCGAGCGCGGCTCGATGGTCGACAAGGGCTTCGTGCTCGCCCGCCTCGACGCCCGCAACGCGGCGCTCGGGGCCGCCGAGGCGAGCGCGGCGCTCGGCCAGGCCAAGGCCCAGCTCGAGGTCGCCCAGACCGAGTGCGCTCGCGTCGAGAAGCTCTACCAGGCGGGCGCCATGAGTGGGCTCGAGTACGACAAGCAACACGGCGCGTGCACCACCGCGCTGTGGGCCGCCAAGACCGCCGAGGCGCGTGTGGCGACGGCGAGCAAGGGCCTCGTGGACGCGAGCGTGCGCGCGCCCTTCGCCGGGATGATCGCCGAGCGCTACGTCACGGCCGGCGAGTACGTGCAGCCGAGCTCCAAGGTGGCCCGCGTGGTCGCCATCGACCCGCTGCGCCTCGAGATCGTCGTCCCCGAGGCGTCGGTCTCCCTGGTGAAGGTCGGGCTCGCGGTCGAGTTCACCGTGGCGACCTTCCCCAAGGAGGTCTTCAAGGGCTCGGTCCGCTACATCGGGCCGTCGCTCCAGGTCGGCTCCCGCTCGCTGATGGTGGAGGCCGTGGCCCCCAACGCCGACAAGCGCCTGCGTCCCGGGATGTTCGCGACCGCCAACCTCGCGCTGGGCGACCTCGAGGTGCCCGTCGTCCCGACCAACGCCATCGTCGTCGACGGCAACCTGCGTCGCGCCTTCTTCGTGGTCGACGGGCGCATCGAGGAGCGCCTCCTGCGCCTCGGCGCCGAGCGCGACGGGCTGTTCGCCGTCGAAGAGGGCGCCAAGAAAGGCGACAAGGTCGTCGCCCCCGTGACCCCCGACGTGCGCGACGGCGCGAAGGTCAAGTAGCCGTGCACTGGCTGGCAGCGATCTGCATCAAGCGCCCGGTCTTCGCGACCGTGCTCATCCTCGCGCTCTGCGTCGTCGGCGCGGTGGCCTACGGCCGGCTCGGCGTCGACCGCTTCCCCAAGGTCGACTTCCCGGTGGTCACCATCACCACGCGGCTGCCCGGCGCGGCGCCCACCGAGGTGGAGACCCAGATCACCGACAAGATCGAGGAAGCGGTCAACACCATCAGCGGCATCGACGAGCTGCGTTCGGCTTCGTCCGAGGGCGTCTCGCAGGTGTTCGTCACCTTCGTCCTCGAGAAGGACCCGGACGTCGCCGCCCAGGAGGTGCGCGACCGCATCAACGGCGTGGTCACCTCGCTGCCCAAGGACATCGAGCTCCCGACCGTCACCCGCATCGATCCCGACGCGACGCCGGTCGTCACCATCACGCTCGCGGCGCCCAAGCCGGTGCGCGAGGTCACCGAGGTGGCCGACCGCTTCGTGCGCCGGCGGCTCGAGGGCACGACCGGCGTCGGGCAGGTGCTCCTGGTCGGCGGCCGCAAGCGCCAGGTCAACATCTGGCTCGATCCGATCAAGCTGCGCGGCGCCGGGCTCACCGCCGCCGACGTGCAGCGCGCGCTCGGCACCCAGAACGTCCAGATCCCAGGCGGCTCGATCGAGACGGGCCCCAAGCAGCTCACCCTGCGCATCCAGGGTCGCGTCGAGAGCGTCACCGAGCTCGCCGGCATCGTCCTCAAGCAGGTGGGCAACACGCCGGTGCGCGTGTCCGACGTCGCGCGCGTCGAGGACGGTGAGGCCGAGATCGAGAGCATCGCCAAGGAGAACGGCGACGCCACCGTCGCGCTCATCATCCGCAAGCAGTCCGGCGAGAACATCGTCGCGGTGGCCGACGCGGTGAAGGAGCGCGTCCGCGACGTGCAGAAGCAGCTGCCGCCCGGCTACCGGCTCAAGGTGGTGCGCGACAACAGCGAGGTCATCCGCACCGCCGCCGACGCGGTCAAGGAACACCTCGTGCTCGGCGCCATCTTCGCGGCGCTCGTGGTGCTCGCGTTCCTCGGGAGCGTGCGCAGCACCGTCATCGCCGCGGTGTCGATCCCGGCCTCCATCATCGGCACCTTCGGCGCGATGTGGGTGTACGGCTTCACCCTCAACTCGATCACGCTGCTCGCGCTCGCCCTGGCGGTCGGCATCGTGATCGACGACGCCATCGTCGTCCTCGAGAACATCTACAAGCAGATCGAGGAGAAAGACCTCCCGCCCGCCGAGGCCGCCGACCACGGCACCAAGGAGATCGGCCTCGCCGTCATGGCGACCACCCTCTCCCTCATCGCGGTGTTCGTGCCCGTGGCCTTCATGGCCGGCATCGTCGGCCGCTTCCTCAAGTCGTTCGGCCTCACGATGTCGTTCGCCATCGGCATCTCGCTGCTCGTGAGCTTCACGCTCACCCCGATGATGAGCGCGCGCATGCTCCGCGCGAAGATCCCGGGGCAGGTGCACAAGAAGCCGGTGCTGGAGCGCGTCGTCGACGTGTTCTACCGGCCGATCGAGCGGGCCTACATGGCCATCCTCGGCTTCGTCATGCGCCAGCGCTGGATCGTGGTGCTGGCCTCCATCGGCGCGCTCGCCTCGCTCGGGCCGCTCATGAAGCGGGTGCCCAAGAACTTCCTCCCGGACAACGACGAGTCGCAGTTCGAGGTGAACGTCCGCGCGCCCGAGGGCACGAGCCTCGCGGCCATGGAGCTCATCACCGAGCGCATCGCCCGCGACGTGCGCCAGATGCCAGGCGTCGAGACCACCCTGGTCACCATCGGCGCCGACGACCGCAAGACCCCGAACCAGGCCAGCGTGTTCGTGCGCCTCGTCGACCCGGAGAAGCGCCGCCTCGACCAGACCCAGCTCATGGTCAAGGCCCGGACCGAGATCCTCGCCAAGCTCCCCAAGGAGCTCCGCGCCAACGTCTCGCTGGTGGCGGCCTTCGGCGGCGGCGGCAACTCGCAGGCCGCCGTGCAGTACGTCATCGCCGGCCCCGACCTCGACCGCCTCACCACCTCCGCCACCAAGGCGCTCGAGGCCCTCAAGAAGATCCCCGGCGCCGTCGACGTCGACTCCTCGCTCGTGCTCGGCAAGCCCGAGATCACCGTCGCCATCGACCGCCCTCGCGCCGCCGAGCTCGGCGTGAGCGTGGCCGACGTCGCCTCCGCGCTCCGGCTCCTGGTCGGCGGCGTGAAGGTCTCGGACTACGAGGAGCACGGCGAGCAGTACGAGGTGCGCGCCCGCGCCGAGGCCATGTACCGCGCCGATCTGGCCGGCCTCGGCACCATGACCGTGCCCTCGCTCCGCCTCGGCTCGGTGCCGCTGCTCGACGTGGTGAGCACCAGCGAGAACACCGGCCCTGCGCAGATCAACCGGCTCAACCGCCGGCGCCAGGTCACCCTCACGGCCAACGTCGCGCCGGGCTTCGGCGAGTCCGCGGTCACCGACGGGCTCGCCAAGGCGGTCAAGGAGCTCAAGCTCCCGGCCGAGTACTCCGCGGCGCCCATCGGCCGCTCCCGCGAGCTCGCGCGCGCGGGCCAGAACTTCCTCATCGCGTTCGGGCTCTCGCTCGTCTTCATGTACCTGATCCTGGCGGCGCAGTTCGAGTCGTGGCTGCACCCGATCACGATCCTCCTCGCGCTGCCGCTCACGGTGCCGTTCGCCGTCCTGTCGTTGCTGCTGTTCAAGCAGTCGCTGAACATCTTCTCGGCGCTCGGCCTCCTCGTGCTGTTCGGCGTGGTGAAGAAGAACTCCATCCTGCAGATCGACCACACGAACCAGCTGCGCGAGCAGGGGATGGCGCTCTATCCGGCCATCCTGCAGGCCAACAAGGACCGCCTGCGGCCGATCCTCATGACGACGCTGGCGTTCGTCGCGGGCATGATCCCCCTGATGAACAGCCACGGCGCCGGCGCCGGCACCAACCGGGCGACGGCGGGCGTGGTGGTCGGCGGGCAGGTGCTCTCGCTCCTGCTCACCCTGCTCGCGACCCCGGTGGCCTACTCGCTGTTCGACGACCTCGGGCGGTTCGGCCGCTGGGTGTTCACGCGCAAGCCGAAGGCCGACCCGGCGGCGCCGCCACCGGTCGAGTCACCGGGGGAGTGAACAAGGAAGCATGACCCCCGGGCTGAAGCCCGGGGGCCAGCCAGACCCTCAGCGCACCTTCTCGAAGCGCGGCCCCTCGCCGGCCTCCACCTTCTTCCACGCGCGGGCGAAGAGGGCGTGCAGGGGCTCGGTCGGCACGTTCCGCGGCAAGAACCCCGGGTAGAACTGCTTCTTCCACTCCTCCATCGGGAGGTTCTTGCCCTCGCCCTTGCCGAACCCGCCGGGGAGGAACACCTCGCGCTGGGCGCGCTCGCGCTTGCCCTCGACGACGAGCTTCTTCTTCACGAGCTCGGCGACCGCGGCCGCGTACTGCTTCGGGGTCCAGCCGTTCCACTTCTGCACCGCCTTCTGCGTCGGCTCGGCGAGCGCGAGGAGCTGCAGGTAGAGCGTGGCGGCCTCGGTCGAGACGCCGTTCGCCTTCTCGACCGCGGTGACCGTCTTCTTGGTCGAGAGCAGCGGGTT
This sequence comes from uncultured Polyangiales bacterium, assembly GCA_964624885.1. Classification (GTDB taxonomy): domain Bacteria; phylum Myxococcota_A; class Polyangia; order Polyangiales; family JADJMO01; genus JADJMO01. The sequence continues at coordinate 5,917 of CAZUZY010000134.1, forward strand.
GGCCTCCCAGCCGCCCGCGGCGACCGGCGAGTCGGCGATGCGCGCCGCGAGGGCGGCGAGGTCCTTGCCGAGGATCAGGCTCGCGACGCCGATGGGCTGGCTCCCGTCGTCGTCGTCGTCGTCCCCGTCGTGGAGCCCCTTGTGGAGGCCCACCAGGACCGGGTCGTCCCAGCGCTGCACGAGGCCGGGCCGGAACGCGCCGCGCAGGCTCTCGCCGTACTTGCCGAGCAGGATGACGCCGGTGTCGCGGCCGTCGTCGCAGACGTCGTCGTCGTCCTTCTCGTGGATGACCTGCTTGCCCTTCACGAGGTCGAGCAGGGCCTTGAGGTCCTTGAGGTCCTTCTTGTTCGAGTACTTGTTGCCGAGCCCCCACACGAGCTTCGGGTCGGAGACCGTGGCGCGCAGCTTCTCGTAGAGCGTGGGGATGCCCGCGCGGATCGGCTCGCCGACCGGCGTCGAGAACGAGACCCACGCCATGATCAACACGAGGTCACGCGCCAGCTGGGGGTCGAAGCCCTCCTCGCCGGGATCGCTGATCCACGAGTTGGCCTGCGAGAGGGTGGTCCACTTGCCGAGCTCGAACAGCGGCGCCGCCGCCTTGGGCGACGCGACCGCCGTGAGGAGCCGGCCGAGGCTGCCCTCCACGACGAGGTCCTTCTGCGCCTCGAGCACCAGGCCCTCGGGCAGCTGCACCTTCTCGCCGACCACGTCGTGCCACGCCTCGCCGAGCCGCTCGGCCCACGCCGCGCCGGTGAGCGCCTTCTCGTCCGCGGCGGCGCGCTCGAACACCTGGTCGAGCAGGCCGTCCTTGAGGTCCTTGAAGATCCCGCGCGCGGCCTCGGCCTCGGCGAGCTTGAGGCCCAGCGCCTCGCGCTTCTCCTTGCCGAGGAAGTCGCGCTGGTAGCCCTGCACGGGGGCGCCGAGCAGGAGCAGACCGGCCTCGGCCTTGGTGAGCCCGGTTCGCGCCGCGACGAGGTCGACGTGAGCTGGATCGAACGGCGTCGGCTCGGTGCCGAGCGCGAGGTACGCCTCGACGAACGCCTTGCCGATGCCCTGGGGGCGCTTCTCGTCCTTCACGTCGAAGCCCGGCGGCGCGCGGAACTTGCCGTCGTCGGTGCGCTCGAGCGCCCAGTCGTCGCTGGCGTGGATCGCGAACGTGCTGCCCTCGACCTTCACCACGCGCAGCGCGTTGTACTCGGTGTCGTCGTCCTGGTCCTCCTGCTCGGAGATGCGCAGGGTGCGCAGGTTCGCGAGATCGTCGGCGAACGAGGTCTGGGCGAGGGCGGTGAGGATCTCCCGCGCCTCGGTGCGCTGGCTCGCCTCGGCGAAGGGCACCACCGCGCGCATGGCCTTGCCGCGCCCGCCGTTCAGCCACTCGGGGAGGTTCACCTCGAAGTCCTCGACGATCGCCTTGCCCTTCTTCATCGCCGCGTCGGCCTTGAGCACGAGGCCGCCGTTGTCGCCGGCCTCCTCGCCGTCGACAGCGTCCTCGCCGCGGCCCTCGATCACCTCGCGGAGCTCGGCCTCGAGCTCGGCCGCCTTGGCGGCCACGCCCGCGACGCCGCGCTGCAGCCGCGCGCTCGTGATGCCGAGCGCCTTGGCGGCGGCCTCGGCCTTCGGGAGCGGCCGATCGTCGTCGTCGTTCGCGGCCACGTCCTCGCGAGCGGCCGCGAGCAGGCCCGCGACCGCGGCGTCGTCCAGCTTGCGGAGCAGGGTGCTCGCCTTGGGGTCGCGCGGCGTGAGGTAGTGCCAGAACCGGCGCGGGGGCAGCTTGGTGCCGAACCCGCGCGAGGCCCAGTCGTGCTCGCTCAGGTCGGCGAGCAGCTCGCCGTCGTGCGTGCGCAGGTAGGCGGCCTCGCCGAGGTCGCCGCTCGTGTCCTCGATCGGCAGGGGCGTGTCGCGCGCGGGGAGGCTGAGCAGGCCCTCGATGCTCACGCCCTTGGCCGCGAGCTTCACGCCGTCGATCCGCTCGGCCTCGATGAGGCCGTCGTCGCCCTCCGCGAAGCGCACGCGGAAGCCCGCGAAGCCGTCCTTGCACCCGAGCGGCGAGGTCTTCACCGCCACCGGGTGCAGCTCGAGCTGGTGGATGTTGAGCTTCTTGCCGGCCTCGACGAACTCCTCGAAGAACTTGGGCCGCGAGCTGCGACCGGTCTTGTCCTTGACCGGGTCGTACTCGCGCCAGCCCCACTCGCCGCCCTGGTAGCCGAGGGTGAACAGCGTGGTGCCGTCGTAGGCGTGCCGCTCGTACCAGCCGAGCTCCGTGTCGCCGGCGCGGAACGCGCGCTTGCCGAGGGTGACCGAGCCGTCGGGCAGGGTGGTCGCCATGCCCGAGTCGGACCACCCGGTGCCCTTGGCCTCGAAGCGGGTCTTCGGCGCCGAGCTCCAGTAGGCGCGGTCGTCGTAGCTCTTCTTGTCGCGCACCTCGACGAACAGCTGCCCGTCCACGAACAGGGTCTTCTCGATCGACTCCGTCTTGGCGTTGGAGACGAAGTCGTGCTCCAGCACGACGCCCTCGGGACCGAGCACCGTGGCGTGGCGCTCGTTGCGCACGACGAGCCAGGGGAACCCACCCTCGAGCTCGAGGTCCTTGCCCAGCTTCTCGGTCGCGGCCTCGTAGGCCGGCCAGCCGAGCTCGTCGAAGATGCCCTCGCGGAGCAGCCGGCCGAGCGCGGGCTCGAGCCGGGCCGCCGCGAGCCGCGCCTGCAGGTCGGGGTAGGGCGCGAAGGTGGCCGCGCGCGTCTTCTCCTTGAGCTCTTCGAGGGCCTCCTCCGCCTTCACGAGCGTGCCCTTCTCGAGGTCCGCGATCTGCTCCTCGAGCCACGCGCGCCGCGCGGCCGCGAAGCCCTCCTTGCCGCGCATCTTCGGCTCGTGCGCGGTCTGACCCATCATGCGGGCCACCACCTGCACGAGCTTCTTGCTGTAGCGCGGGTCGGCGGCCACCTTCACCGGGTCGCACGCGAGGCTGATCGAGTCGGGGTCGAAGTCGTCGTCGCCCGGATCGGCGAGCGGGATCCCGAGGCGCAGCGCGCCCTCGGCGAGGTCGAGGTCGAGCCGCTCCCACCAGCCGTGCTTCACCACCACCGCGACCGGCTCGCGCAGGCGCGGGGCCAGCTCGCCGAGCAGCGCCACCACGCGCGGCGCGCCGCCCGCCCAGCGGATCAGCTTGCCGAGCCACTCGGAGAGGCCCGCGTCGGGCAGGTCGGCGAAGGCGCCGATCTCGTCGAGCAACGCGAGCCAGTCCTCGATCAGCTTCTTGCGCTTGTCGTCGTCGTCGTTCTTGGGCGTCGGGAAGATCCCGCGGATCAGGTGGCGCATCGCGGCGTCCGCCTTGCCGATGCGCACCAGCGAAGGCCGGAACGTCGTCCAGAGCTCCTGCGGCGCGCGGCCGATCGCGGGCGTGCCCACGAGCTCGCGCATCAGCGAGTCGTCCTCGGCGTCGACGTCGAGCTTGGCCGCCTTGGCGAGCCCGCGCAGGTCCTTGCCCATGCCCGACCACGGCGGCAGGCCACCGAGGGCGCGCTTGACGGTGATGCCGCGGAAGCGACGGTACGCGTCCTTGGCGCCCTCGCTGCGCTCGAGGTCCTTCGCGTAGGCCGAGAGCGTCTTGGCCGACAGCGCGCCGAGCAGCGCGAACTCGAGGAACACCGCGTCGCGCTCGTCCGCGTCGACCTTGAGCTTGTGCGCGCGCTCGGCCTCGCGGGCCTTCTCGAAGCACTGCGCGGCCATCGCTGCCGAGCCCTCGTCGGCGAGGACGCGACCGGCCTCTTCCCAGAACGACGGCAGGAAGTGCGGCACGGTGCGCTGCAGCCGCTTGCCGATCTCCTCGAACGCCTCGCGGGCGTGGCCGGGCTTGCTCGCCGCGCGCTTCTTGGCCTTGCGGAAGTCCTGGGTGACCTCGAGGGCGAAGCGCGCCTTCTTCGGGTCGTGCACGAGCGCCCAGGCCGGGAAGCCGAGGGTGCGGTAGCGGACGAGGCCGAGGTCCTCGACCGCCGTGTCCTTCGCGAACCCGAGCGCGTCCATCTCGGCGTCGGTGCCCGCGGCGACCGCCGCCGGCGAGAGCCGCACGACGACGCGGCCGGCGAGGGCCGGGTGCACGTAGGCGTGGGCGCCGAGCGGGCTCGCGCGCTCGTCCTCCGGGAACTTGGTCGCGAGCGGAGCGACGCCGCCGGCGCGCAGGGTGACGCGGGCGTCGTGGGGGGTGATCTCAGACATCCTCGTCCTCCTTCTTCTCGACCTCACGCTTGGCGTAGATGGCGGCGGCCATGCGCATGCCCTCCGAGAAGGCGATGGCCGGCACGTCCTCGATGGCGAGGGTCTTCTGCTTGTCGTCCACCCAGCCGAGCCCCCCGGTCTCCGTCTCCTCCATCGGGTCGTAGTCGCCGAGGAAGTAGCGCGCCTCCACGACGCGGCCGCCCTCCCACACGCGCACGACCGCGGCGCCGCCGCTCACCTTGTAGCCGAGCTTCTTCGCGACCCCGAAGGCCTGCTGGAGCATCTCGAACTTGCCGTTCTCGAACTCCTCGACCTCGGTCGCGCCCTTCTCGAACGTGCGTCCCTTCTTGGTGAACACCTCGCGGAACAGCTGCGCGATGCCCTGCCGCACGCCGAGCTCGCTCGCGAGGCCGCGGAGGTCGTCGAGGTCGGAGAGCAGCACCGGGTGCGGGATCATCACGCGCGGCGCGTCGATCCACTTGGTCTCGCCGTCGAGGTCGACGACGCCGAGGCCGCGCTTGGGGTCGACGCCCCGCAGCAGGCCCACCACGTCGGCGGCCTTTCCCTTGCCGTCGACCGGGATCACCACCGCGTGCTCGAGGGCGGCGCGCCAGGCCTCGTCGCGGAACACCGCCTCGAGCACCCCGCGCGGCGTGGCGAGCGAGCGGAGCATCCACGACTCCACCGTCTCCACGCAGGTGCGCGCGTGCGCGTCGAGCATCTCGATCGCCGCGAGCAGGCGCTCCGCCGCCTCGCCCTCCTTGATCGGCTTCGGCACCGCAGCGAGCGGGCGGCCGTCCTTGTAGCAGACGAGCTTGCCACCCTCGATCGCGAGGCCGTAGCCCTTGCCCGCGTCGACCAGCTCCTTCGCGGACTTCTTCGGGGCCTCGACCTTCGGGGCCTTGGGCGCCGCGGCGGCCGCCTTCGGCGCCTCCTTGGCGTCGCCCTTCTTCGCGGGCTTCGGCGCCTCCGCCTCCGCGTCGTCGCCGCCGACCTCGACGTAGCCCTTGCCGGTCTTCTCCCGGATCAGCTTGTCGAGCGCGCTCTCCGCCGCGGCCTCCGAGCCGTGACTCTTCTCCTGCACCTGGCCGCTCGTGCCGATGCGACCGAAGTGGACGACGAGCGTCGACCCCTTGCGCTCCACTTGCCAGAACTTCGACGACGAACCCTCGACGAACTCGAAGCGACGCATGCGTGCCTCCGTGGTCGGGGGAGGCTATCCCTCTCTCGCCTCGTCGCGCCACCGACATGCGCCTTGCGGGCGCGACGAAACTCGGTTCGTCTTCGCCCATGCGCCGGTTCGAGCTGGTGGAGGGCACCTCGTCGAAGTTCTGGGAGGTTTCCGTCGACGAAAAGGAGCTCACGGTCCGGTTCGGCCGGATCGGCACGCAGGGCCAGACCCAGCTGAAATCCTTCCCGACGGCCGAGAAGGCCACGGCCGAGCGCGACAAGCTCGTGAAGGAGAAGACCAAGAAGGGCTACTCCGAGGTCACCTCCGAGGTGCCCGCGGGTGGCGAGACGCCCCCCGCCGAACCGGCCCCCGCGAGACCCGCCGCTCCGCGCGCGGAGAAGAAGGCCCCGCCGCCGCCCGCGGTCGAGGGCTTCGTGGACGCGGGCAACGGCTACGCGCTCACGCTACGCGACGGCAAGATCCTGTGCCGCAACGCCAAGGGTGCGCTGCTCTCGTCGGTGCCCAAGGACGTGAAGGAGACCGACGCGTTCCAGCAGCTCGACGACGTGCGCGCGTTGCTCGAGCACCAGGACCGGCACGCCGTCGAGACCGTGGAGAACTGGATGCTGCGCACGCTCCCCGTGCCGCGCGCGGTCCTCGCGGCGGTGTGGGAAGACCCGTCGTGGCGCAAGGCGCTCGAGAACGCGGTGGTGGTCGCGGGGGAGGTCACGGGCTTCTTCCGCGGCGTCGACGGGAAGCGGCTCGGTGTGGTCGACCTCGACGCCGAGACACGCTGGCTCGAGGCCGAGACGCTCTCGGTGCCCCACCCGATCCTGCTCGGAGAGCTCGACGAGCTGCGTGGCCTCGCCACCGAGCTCTCGCTCGCCCAGGGCATCGGCCAGCTGTTCCGCGAGGTGCACCGCAAGCCCCCGGTCGAGGCCTCGGCGACGAGCGTCACCGACTATCGCGACGGCCAGTTCCAGCAGCTCAACCACGCGCTCTCGCGGTGCCGCAAGCTCGGCTACCGCGTGCGCGGCGGCTCCGCGATCGCCCGCGTGTTCGAGGCCGACCCGGCCACCGCGGCCATCGCGGTGCAGGAGGCGCGGTTCTGGATCGGCTCCGACGACCCGACGATCCCGACGGTCACCGAGGACCTCACGTGGGTCGACGAGCGCGAGCGCGCGCTCCCCCTCGCGCGGGTCGGCCCCATCGCCTGGTCCGAGGGCGTGCGCATGGCCGCCGCGATCTACGCCGGTCGTCACGTCGAGAAGGAGGCGCAGAATGGCTGATCTCGCGTCGCTGGTCCGCGCGGGCGCCATCGTGCCGCTCGGCGCTCCGCTGCCCGAGGGCGAGCGAACGGGTTCGGTCTCGGCCCGCCGCTACCTGCACCCGGCGCTGCCCGGCCGACCGCTCGTGCGACTCGTGCCCGACCCCATCGCCGCCGGCATCGACGCCGAGATGGACGTGCTCGGGTTCGCGCCACCCACCGTGTCGGCGCCGCTCGGCAACCAGCGCTACCGCGCGCTCGGCTTCCCCGGGTGGGCGCTCGTGAACGACCCGAAGCACGCCCGCTTCGCGCTCGACGTCATGAAGGACTTCAAGAAGGCCGCGGCGCGGGCCAAGAGCAAGCCCGGCCACGCGCGCGACGCCTTCGTCGAGATCGGCGACCGCCTCGCGCGCTCGGTCCCGCACTTCTTGCCGTCGTTCTGGGAGGAGGCCGGGCGCGCCTTCCTCGCCGAGGACGCGTCGAGCTTCGCCGCGCAGTGCTTCGAGAAGGCACGCACGGCGGAGAGGGAGCACGCGCTCGCGGTCGACGAGGACCTGCGCAGCAGCGTCTACCTCGAGTTCGCGCTGGCGGGCGCCGTCGCGGCCAAGTCGTTCTCGGGGTACGCGAAGGAGCTCGAGAAGAGCTACGGCGCACCCGCCGCCTACGCCCGGTTCCGCGAGCTCGCCGTGCGGCGCACGCTCGGCGGCCTTCCGCCGTGGGCAGGCATGGCCAAGGACCTGCGCGCGCTCGCCAAGGCGGCCAAGCTCGATCTGGCCGCCGAGGACGCGAAGGTGGTCGCCGAGCTGCTCGAGGCCCCGACGATCGCCCGCGCACCGGGCGACTTCTGGTCCACGTACCGGGCCGCGATCGTGGCGCTCGCGCGCCGCGACGAGAAGGCCCGCCAGCGCGTGCGTCACCTGTTCCCCAAGCCCTCCTCCGGGGCCCAGGGCTTCGTCGACGAGTGGCTCGCGGTGCTCGAGGAGTGCGACGCGCTTTCGGCACTGGAGGCGGACAGCGGCGAAGAGCCCAGTGGCGCGGCCGCGACGTTCTGCAAGGCCCTGCTCGAGTTCGTCGAGGGGGCGCGCAAGGGCCTGCCCTACCTCGACCGCCTCGCCGCCCGGATCCGCGCGGACGGGGTGCCGCTGGTCGTCGACCGCAAGCACCGCTGGCACACCGTCCTCGACCTGCACGTGGTCGAGCACGCGCTCTCGCTGGAGCTGCCGGTCGCCGATCCCAAGAGCGCGTTCGTGCTCGAGAAGGACCTCGTCGATCCGGTGCGTATCGCCGCCGATCCTCGCTTCGCGCCCCTCCTGGTCACCGCCGTCGCCGCGGTGATCGGCCAGGCCGCCTTCGAGGAGGAGGCCGCGGGCAAGGGTGGCTTCGCGACCGCGCGCAGCGCCTGGCTGCGACAGCGGATCGAGACCCTGGAGCGCGCCGCGCTCCCCGAGCTCGGCTGGGTGCTGACCGAGCTCGAGCAGCGCACGGGGCCGCGGATCTGGAAGGAGAACCCGGAGGACTACGCGCGCCTCGGGGCGGTCTCGGTGGCCCGCGCGCTCGCGACGTCGCTGCGGGGCGGCCTGCTCGCCGAGCTCACCTGGCCGGTGTTCGAGGCCGCGACCAAGGAGATGGGCACCTACGTCGTCAGCGGCGCGTTCCCCTATCCGGTGCTGTTCGACAACCGCCTGCGCGCGGTGGTGCTCACGGCGGATCGAAAGGTGCTGGACCACTCGCTGCACCTGCCCAAGAACGTCGCCGCCCAGCAGGCGGTGTTCGTCGACGGGCAGCTCTGCGTGTTCCACTGGGATCCCGAGGCCGGGGGCTCGCGCTGCTACTGGAGCGGCAACCCGGGCGCCGGTCAGGCCGCGGAGTCGATGCCCTACCACCACGGGACCGACCTCATGGCGCAGGCCGACGTGGCGGGCGGAGGTGTCACGCTCGGCGGGCGCGTCGTCCACGCGGGCGATCCGGGCGTGCCCGCGACCTCGCGCGTCGTGTTCGACGGCACCACCTACTGGACGTTCCAGTGGCACGAGGGCGCGCAGCGGCTGGTCGAGCTCGATCCCCTGACCGGCAAGCTCGGTCGCCCCTCGTGGCCCAGCTTCGCGCGCGCGGCCAGCGAGCGGTCCGACGGCAAGCGGCTCACCGACGTGGCGCTCGCGGCGCTCCCCGCCGTGCTCGACGACACCCCCCTCGGTCACAAGGACGGGTTCGTGGGCTACCACGTGCGCAGCGACGGCAAGACCTACGAGTTCACCGGCATCGACGGCCGCACGCGGACCGGGAGCTACCCCATGGAGGGCCTCGTCGTGTTCCCGGGCGGCGATTCCGCTCCGCGCTCGCTCGCGGGGGCACGCCGCTACCAGCCGAGCGGCTACCACGCCGGCATCGACCTGCGCGATCCCGACGGCGTGCTGCTCGGGGCGCTGGGCTCCGAGCGGTGGGACCACCACCCGTTCCGCTCGGTGCCCCCGCTCTCGTGCTGGCACTTCCTGCGGCCACGCGACCCGGCCGGCAGCGTGGCGCTGCGCGCGGTCGATCTCGCGACGGCGCGGCGTCTGCTCGAGGCGCGGGCGACCCACACGGGCGAGCACGGCGCGGAAGAGGCGGTCCGGGCCGTCCTGCCCGCGGTGACCGACCCCGCGCTGGTCACCGCCATCGGCTTGCAGGTCGACGTGGCGGTGAAGCTCGGCGAGGCGCTCGCCAAGCTGCACACCGCGCGCGGCGCGGAGGCCCCCGTGCGAGATCAAGGGGCGCTGAGCGCGCAGGAGATCGCCGCGGCGCTCGGCCCGCTGCTCGGCGTCACCTGGGCCGGGGGCGCGTTCTCCCCGGAGCTCGCCGCCGCGGGCGAGGCCCTCGCGTTCCAGCCGCCTCCGAGCTTCGTGGGCGGTCGGTTGCCGTGGCCGTACCTGCTCGGTCGCCTCGGTGGTCTCGCGGTGTGGGCGCAGTCCGTCGGCCTGTCGGCGGAGCAGCGCGCCACGGTGATCCGGCTGCTGCGCGCGTTCCGCGGCCAGCCGTCCCTCACCACCGATCTCGAGCACCTCCGGGTCTACAAGGCGCGCCTCGCGGCCGAGTCGCCGCTGCTCGGCGCCCCGGGTTCGGCCGCGGCGGTGCAGGTGGGCGCGTCCCACGCCTACTTCGCGACCACCGTCGAGGACGGGGTGCGGCTCGTCGTGGAGCGGGCGAAGGGCGCGTTCGAGCTGCCCCCGCACGCGACGCTCGTGGAGGAGGAGTCGCGCGCCAGCGACGAGACGGCGCTGGTCGACGCCTTCCTCGCGGCCGAGGTCCCCGTCCGCGTGAGCGCCGAGGCGATCGCACGGCTCGCCGAGGAGACCGGGCTCACCCGCGCCGAGGCCGCCCTCGTGTTCGGTGGCGTGTGCCGCCTCGGCACCTACGAGGCCGACTTCCTCGGGAAAGAGACGCGCGAGGCCCTCGGGCTCAAGGTCGCCGAGGCGAAGGTCGCGCGCGAGTCGCTCAAGGGGGTCGGCGCACGCCAGTGGCTGCGCGTGTTCGGGGCCGCGGGGCAGGGGACCGACGTCGCCGAGCTCGGCGACCCGGACGCCCGCGCCCGCCGGCTCGCCGCGGCGTGGAACGAGGTCGTGGGCCGCCGTGTCGCGCTGCGCGAGGAGCTGGTGCTCGCCTGCGAGAAGGAGCTCGACCCGCCCTCCCGCACCACCGATCTGCTCGCGGCCCTGCTCGCGCCGGAGAACGCGCGGCTGCTCACCGTGAAGGAGGTCCCCTTCGAGGAGTACTTCGCCTGGCAGGCCCCCGACGACCGGTTGAGCCCCCAGCTGCTCACGAGTTGCTGCCTCTTGCTGCCATGGCTGTTCGCGACCCTGCCGGTCGGCGACCCCTACCGCGACGCGGTGCCTGCGTTCCTCTCCACGCTGCACCAGCGCCTCGCGGAGCCGAGCTTGCTCCTGCCGCTCGCCGCCATCCACGTCGAGGAGAAGCTCGCCGGTCAGAACCGCGCCCTGTTCGAGTCGGTCGACGGCGCCCCGTCGACCCGCGTCGTCGACCGCAACAACAACACCGCGCCGTGCCGCGAGGGCGAGGCCCTGGTCGCGGTGCTGCAGCGCAAGGACACCTACCTCCAGGCGCTCTTCCGCCCCGCGCGCCTGCCGGTCGACGACGCTGTGGCGTGGCGCTTCGCGACCGCGAGCTACTCGGCCCAGGCCCTCCCGGCGGTGCGGCTCCTGCGTTCTCCGGGCTTCGCCGCCATGGTGGCGCGCACGAAGGACACACCGGTCCCGAAAGGCCGCTACGAGGCCGACCCGAGCGTCTCGGCCCCCGCGCTCGTCGCCGCGGTGGTCGCCGAGCGCAAGCTCTCGCCCACGGCAGCGACGCTGTACCTGCAGCTCCTCACCCTCGCCGAGCCCACCCAGCGCAGCGTGATCCTCTGGAACGACTGGAAGCCACCGGTCTACAAGCAGGCCGCCGCCGAGCTCGTGGCGCGCAAGCTCGTGGTCGAGGGCAAGCGCGAGCGCGCCGGTCGCGAGATCTTCCTGCCGGGTGCCTGGGAGAAGGGGCAGGGCAAGGCGTTGCCGATGGAGCGCTGGAAGCAGCCGTTGTACGCCCTCGACAAGGGCGTGCTCCCGCGGCCGGTGCCGCTCCGTCCGTTGCACGAGCTGTTCGCGGTCGCCCTCGAGCGCGTCCGCAGTGGTGATGTCCCCAAGCTGGAGGAAGTCTGAAATGGAAAAGCCGGTAGAGGTCGCGGTCCAGGCTCCCCCGCCCGAGCTCCTCCACGCGACCGAGCTCGCCTTCCTGCGGGCCTGGGATCCGGGGCCGCGCCCGCCGGGCTTCGCACTCACTCCCCGCGCCGTCGTGGCCTTCGTGATGGGCACCAAGGGCGAGTCCCTCGAGCTGCCCAAGAAGGCCGCGGTGCCCGAGGGCGTCCCCAAGAAGCTCGCCATCGTCGAGAAGTTCGTCGGCGATCGCGCCATCGTGGAGCGCGCCGTGGTCACCCTCGCCGGCGAGCGCGGCCTCTTGCTGGTGGGCGAGCCGGGCACCGCCAAGTCGATGGTCTCCGAGCTGCTGTCGGCCGCCATCTCGAACACCAGTGGCCTCACGGTGCAGGGCACCGCCGGCACGACCGAGGACCAGCTGCGCTACGGCTGGAACTACGCGCTGCTCCTCGCCAAGGGGCCCTCCATCGAGGCCCTCGTGCCCTCGCCGGTGCTCTCCGCGATGCGACGCGGCGCGCTGGCCCGCGTCGAGGAGGTCACGCGCTGTCTGCCCGAGGTGCAGGACGCGCTGGTGTCCATCCTCTCCGATCGGCGCATGGCGGTGCCCGAGCTCGCGGGCGACGGCCACCTCGAGCTCGCGAAGCCTGGCTTCAACGTGATCGCCACCGCCAACCTCCGCGACCGTGGCGTCAGCGAGATGTCCGCCGCGCTGAAGCGGCGCTTCAACTTCGAGACCATCCCGGCGATCGCCGATCCCGCGCGGGAGATCGCGCTGGTGAAGCGGCAGGCCGAGGCGGTGCTGGCGCGCGTCGCCGAGCCCATGAAGGTGGACGACGCCGTCATCGAGGCGCTGGTCACCGCGTTCCGCGATCTGCGGGCGGGTCGCACGGTCGAGGGGTGGGCGGTCGAGAAGCCCGGCACGGTGATGAGCACCGCCGAGGCGGTCGGCGTGGCCTCGTCGATCGCGCTCCAGAGCGCCTATTTCTCCGGCGATCGCGACCCCCTCGGGCTGCTCCCCGGCTATCTGCTCGGCGTCGTCCTCAAGGACGATCCCAAGGACCGCGGTCGCCTGCTCGCCTACTGGGACGCCACCGTCAAGCGGCGCGCCGACCAGAAGGTGCGCCTCTGGCAGCAGCTGTACGAGCTCCGCGGGACCCTGGAGGAGCATTGAACCCGACCGAGGCGCTGGCCCGGCTCGCGGGCTCGACGGCGCCGTTCCTGATCGGGGTGCGGCACCACTCGCCCGCGTGCGCGGCGGCGGTGCCGGCGCTCCTCGACGCCTTCGCGCCGACGCGCGTGCTGGTCGAGCTGCCCGCCGAGCTCGGCAAGTACCTCCCGTGGCTCGGTCACCCGGAGCTCGAGGCGCCGGTCGCGCTCGCGGCGGTGCGGACCAGCGGTGATTCGCTCTTCTTCTACCCGTTCGCGGACTTCTCGCCGGAGCTGGCCGCGATCCGGTGGGCGGTGCAGCACGGCGTGCCCGTCGAGGCGTGCGACCGCCCTTACCTCGCCGATCGGGCCGATCGGGGCGAGGAGCCCGAGCAGGAGCCCGAGGCGCGTCCACGGCTCCTCGCCGCGCTGCTCGCCGAGGTCTGCGTCTCCGACACCGAGGAGCTGTGGGACGTCCTCGTCGAGGCCC
>CAZUZY010000135.1:0-18814 GCA_964624885.1 uncultured Polyangiales bacterium
GCGCGCGCGAGGGCAGGATCGCTGGTCGTGGCGAGCACCTCGCCGAGCGCCCGCGCCATCGCGGTCCGTCGACAGGCGCCGCTGCCGGCGACGACGGCGTGCTGGCGGTCGCTCGCGGCTTTCACCCAGGGCAACAGCGCCGCCAGCGCCTCGTCGGTCTGCAGCCGTCCGAGCCCGAATGCCGCCGCGCGGACCACGACGGGGTCTCTGTCCTTGCCGAGCAGCTCGGCGAGGATCGGCGTCGCGCGCGGATCGCGCGTGCGCCCCAGCGTCTCGGCGATGGACGCGCGCAGCGCGGTGCGCGCGCTCGGGGTCAGCGTGGCGGCGTCGAGATCGAGCACCAGGGTCTCGACCAGCGCCGAGAAGCCCTCGGGGCGTCGAGCGAGGCCCTCGAGCGCGGGCCCGAGGACCGCGAGCGGCCCCCGCTTCCTGGCGTCGAGCGAGGGGAGATCGGCGCGCAGCTTCGCCACGGCCGCGAACGTGCCGGGGTTCCGCGCACGCGCGGCGCCGAGGGTGGCGAGGAGGGCGCCACGATCGACGGTGGTGACCGCCGGCACCGGCGTGGCGGGCATGGCGCGCACCACGCCGTGACCGGAGACCAGCGCGAGGAGGGCGCCCGCGAGGAGGAGCTTCACCGAGGGCCTCATCGCCAGGTCTCCCACCACTTCGCGCTCGGGATCGCGCGGAACACGTTCGAGCCGCAGTGCACCTCGCCGTCGTCGCGATGGTAGAGGTCCCAGTCCTCGACCCAGTGCACCTGGATGCCCTTGGCCGAGAGCGTCTTCTCGAGGTTCGCCTCCATCAGATCCTTGCCCTCGATCACCGGGCCGTGGGGCTTCGGCGAGGCGAAGTGGGTGGGCCCGACCAGGATGCCGTTCACGGTGCCGGGCTGGTAGGCGATCTGCTGCTCGTAGACCGTCTCGAACAGGAACGGCGCGCGCACGAGCTGGTCGTCGGTGAGGCCGACCTCGGTGCGCAGCACCTCGAGCTGGCCGTCGATCGCCGCCGCGGCGGTCGCGGACGCGGCCATGCGATCGGCGTCGGCGAGGGCGGCCGCGATCGTCACCGTGGCCGGCTGCTCCACGCCGTCGGCGTCGTAGACGAACCGATCGACGAACATCTTGGTCTCGCCCTGGCCCGCCGCGACCTGCGCCTCGAGGAGCTTCTTGGCGCCGGTCGGGTCGGCCGCGAGCAGGAGCCAGGGGCGCTCCTTCGGCGTGCCCTCGAGCACGGGCAGGAACGACAGCGTCTCGTCGACGTGTCCGACCAGCAGCCACGAGGTGTCGATCAGCACCGGCGCCTGCACCCGCTGGGCGTCGAACAGCTTGGCCATCACGGGGTCGGGGGCGAAGCTCTTGATGCTCCCGCGGAGGAGCCGGCCGAGCGGCCACTTCTTCCCGCCGCTCTCGTGGGGCGGGATGGTCTCGGTGTTGCCGAACGAGTTCAGCGAGTCCGAGGCCTCCGAGTGCGTTGCGTCGTAGGCCTGCAGCCCCGCCACGTCCTTGCCGCGGAAGAACGTGAACACGACGCGACCCGCGGGGCGCAGCGGCGCGCGTGCGCTCTTCGGCGTGTACACGTTCGCGGACCGCAGCACGACCCGCATCACGTGCTGGCCGCCCCCTTCGGCGGGCATCGACATGAAGCCGGTCTCGAAGAAGTCCTGCGTCCACTGATCGGCGTTGGGGACGTCCAGCGCCTCGAGCGTGCCGAGACCGGCGGCCTTCATCGCCGTCTGCAGATCGGCCCGGAAATCCGTGCTCTCGGCCCCTTCGATCTTGGTCGCGAACACCCGCTCGGCGGGGCTTGCGTGGTGCGACAGCAGCACCGGGGCGACCCGCAGACGGACCACGTCGGAGGCGTCGAAGGCCGCGCGCGCCGCCGAGCCCGGGTGCGTCACGCGGTAGGTGACGTCGACCGTGCCCGCCCACACCTCGGGGTCACGGACCACGTCCTTGCCCTCGAGGCGCAGGTCGAGGCCCGCGCGGATCTCGTCGGCCGTGAACGCCGTGGTCGCCGGATCGAAGGCCATCCACGCGCCGTCGACCTTGCGGAACAGGCGCACGTACGGCGCGGCCTTGGCGTCGATGCTCAGCGTGCCCGTCGCCTCCGCCGGCGCACCCGGGTAGGGCACGGTGGCGAGCGGGGCCAGGTCGAGCAGGTCGTCGTCCCCGTCGACGACCTCGTTCGCCGCGTCGTTGCACGCCGCGAGCTCGTCGTCGCCCAGCGTGGTGCCCCCCGGGCCCTTGGTGGGGCAGGCCTTCAGGTCGTCGTCGAGGTTGGCGAGGAAGATCGCCCCGTGGGTCGCGTCCCACGTGTCCTCGTTCGCGTCCTCGGTGGGATCCTCGAGGTCGATCTTCCCGTTGCGGTTGGTGTCCGCGCGGAGGTCGACGATCGGCGCCGGCGGGGCTTCGGGGACCGGCGCGGGAGCGTTGCCGCCGCAGGCGACGCCGAGGAGAGCGAGGACCAGCGGCGCGCTCGCCGCGATCCCGTGGCTGCGGATCATCGTGTTGGTAGTGAAGGGAAACGCCTTCTCGGTCAACTGGGGTAGAGTGGGCCACGCGATGCAGCCGCTCTCTCTCGTCTCGTTCGTCCTCTTTGGCCGCGCACGAGTGACCGCTTCGGCCAGGGGGCGACGATGATCGGCCGCCTCACGGGTCAAGTGGTGGCCCAGGGAGACGACGGCACCTGCACCGTCGACGTGCAGGGCGTCGGCTACGAGGTCACCGTGCCGCTCGGCACCGTGGGCCGGGCCCACCGCGAGCCCGATGGTCGCGCCGTGCTGCACGTGCACACCGTGGTGCGCGAGGACGCCTTCCTGCTCTACGGCTTCGCCTCGCTCGAGGATCGCGAGGCGTTCCGCGTGCTCCTGTCGGTGTCGAGCATCGGACCGAAGACAGCGGTCGGCATCCTCTCCGCGTTGCCCGCCGCCGAGCTGCGCGAGGCGATCACCCGCAAGGAGCTGGCCCGCCTCACTTCGATCTCCGGAGTGGGTCGCAAGACCGCCGAGCGCATCCTCCTCGAGCTCCCCGACAAGATCGGCGCGCTGCCCGTCGCGCCCACCAGCAGCGTGGCCCGCCTCCCCGCGGGCACGGCGGCCAAGGCCAAGCTGCTCGAGGGGGCCCTCGCGAACATGGGTTTCCGCCCGGCGGAGGTGGAGCGCGCCGTCGAGGCCGTGCGCGACCGGATCCCCGCGGCGGAGCTGTCCGACCTCGTGCGCGAGGCACTCGCGTTCGCGGGGCGCTAGGCATAGTCTAGCCACGTGTCCGGGTCCGGAATCTCCCGCGAAGTCATCCTCAAGATCGCCAAGTGGCTCGCCGCCCGCGAGCGACGAGAGGAGGCCCTCGCGGTGCTGTGCGTCGGCGCGCTCTCGGGCGCCAACGACGCCGAGGGGCAGGCGCTGGTCGCCGAGGCGCTCAGCGTGGTGCCCAACGCACCGATGGCCAAGGCCACCTTCGAGGTGATGGAGGGCCTGCCGTCGACCCCGGAGACCGCCGCCGGCCACGCCGCGCTCGAGGCCGCCCTCGTCAAGTACACCAACGAGGAGCTCGCCAAGCTCGAGAAGGAGGTCGCCCGCCCGCAGTTCATGCGCGCGCAGGTCGGCTTCAACAACAACGTGAAGATGAAGGGCTCGGTCTATCACATCCAGACCGAGGACTCGGGGCTGCGGATGCCCCACATCATCACGCACCTGTTCGCCGACGGCGGGCGCATCATCAAGAGCCACAAGCGGAGCTACGCCGACCAGGTCGATCGCGCCGACATCGGGCCGTTCGTGCGGCAGCTGATGAAGGACCAGCACATGGAGATGGTCGCCATGCTCCGCGCCGGTCGCTTCGACGACATCGTCGCCGGCAAGGCGCGCGGCGGCATGGAGGAGTTCAAGGAGCCGCCGCAGATCGACATGCAGCAGCTCGCCTCCCGCAAGAAGGAGGCCGACGCAGCCAAGGCCGAGGCCGCCAAGCCGGCGCCGCTGCCCGCCGCGCCCACGCCCTCGGCGCCGGTGCGCTTCCGCCTGCGCGTGATGCGCAGCACCTACGGCGGGCCCGAGATCTACGAGCCGCCGGGCGACGAGGTCATCCTCGGAGTCGAGGGCGGCGTGCCGCTGCAGGGCGAGAAGTTCTGTCACCCGCGCGAGGGCGTGTTCCGCTTCAAGGAAGGCGAGCTGTTCCTCGAGGACCTCGAGGGCGGCAACGGCATCTTCATCCGCATCCGTCGCCCGGTGGAGCTCGAGATCGGCGACGAGATCGTCGTCGGCGACCAGCTCCTGCGCATCGAGCGCAACCCCGAGCTCAACCACCGCCCCGATCCCGGCCCCACGTACCTGTGGTGGTCGCCCTGCCGCGACTCCTCGTTCCGCGTGACCCAGATGCTCGCCGGCGAGGTGCCCGGCGACGTGCGCATGGCCTACGGCAACATGCTGCAGATCGGCCGGCGCGAGGGCGACCTCACGTTCCCCAAGGACCCCCGCGTCGCCGACCGCCACTGCTTCCTCGAGGAGCAGGCGGGCGTCATCGTGCTCTCCGACATCATGACCCCCACCGGCACGTTCGTGCGCATCCGCGGCGAGCAGCGCCTGTTCACCGGCGACGAGCTGCTCGTCGGCCGCACCGTGCTGCGCGTCGAAGTGGCTTGACCGCAGCGTCCATGAACGCGCACGCGCCGGCGCTGCCGAAGCCCACCCTCCGCGGGGTGTCCCACCAGATCGCGGCGTTCGTCGCGTTCTTCGCGGGCGTGTTCCTGTTCGCGCGCGCGCCCCGCGCCGCCGCGCCGGCGGTCGCGGTCTACACCGTGAGCCTCACCGCGCTGCTCGGGATCAGCGCGGCCTACCACCGGCCCACCTGGCAGCCGCAGGCACGCGCCTGGATGCGCCGCCTCGATCACGCGGCGATCTTCCTGCTGGTCGCCGGCACGTACACGCCGCTCTCGCTCGCGCTCCCCGACCACGAGGGCGCGGTGCTGCGCTGGGTGGTCTGGTCGGGGGCGGCCGCGGGCGTGCTGCAGTCGCTCTTGTGGGTGACGGCGCCCAAGCCGCTGGTCGCCGTGATCTACGTGGTGCTCGGCTGGAGCATCCTGCCGTACGTGCGCTCGATGCACGCCGCGGTGGGCGCCGGCCCGCTCGCGCTGCTCCTCGGGGGTGGCGTGGTCTACAGCCTCGGCGCGCTGGTCTACGCGAAGAAGCGCCCCGACCCGGCGCCGCGGGTGTTCGGCTACCACGAGGTGTTCCACGCGCTCGTGATCCTGGCGGCGACCATGCACTACGCGGCCGTGGTGCGGGTGGTCCTCCGCTGATCAAACGTCGGTCGTCGGCGAGGTGGCAGATCGGCCGCCCACTCGCCCCTATGCTGGAGCTTCTCCGAGACGGGCCGTTCCGTCGCTCGCGGGGGCGCGCCCGCACACGCCACTCCGTGGCAGAAAGCCGAGTCGCACGATGCGCAGGTTCTCGCTCTCGCTCCTGGTCCTCGTCGCCCTGCCCGCGTCCGCGAAGGACAAGCCGGCGCCGGTGTTGCACCTCGAGGTCCCCCAGAACAACGATCGGGTGGAGGCGATCGCGGTCTCGCCCGACGGCAAGCTGCTCGCCGCTATGGATCAGAAGCACCTGCGTCTGTTCAGCCTCGAGAGCGGCGAGGTCGTGCGTTCGCTCCAGTGGTCGCCGAGCGAGATGCTGGGCGCGGTCGCCTTCGCCAAGGACGGCAAGACGGTCTTCGTCGGCGGGTACGACCAGAAGGGCAAGGACGACACGGGCGTGCACCTGCGTCAGGTCGACGTGAAGACCGGCAAGGTCGAGGCCGACCTGCCCCCGGTGCCGAACCAGTCGTCCGCGACCAGCCTCGCCGTCTCGCCAGACGGGAAGTCCCTCCTGTTCTCGAACGGCTTCGTCTGCGGCGCCTACGACCTCGCCGGCGCCAAGGTCGCCTGGAAGCAGCCCGAGCCCCAGGGCGGCGCGGTGGCCTACTCGCCGGACGGCAAGGTCGCGGTCTGCGGCGGCGGGTTCAAGGGCGCTTCGCGCCACTTCCAGGTGCTCGACGCGACGACCGGCGCGGTGGTCAAGAAGGTGAGCATCGCCGGCGAGAAGGTGAACTCGCTCTCGTTCTCCCCCGACGGCAAGCTGCTCGCCATCGGCGCCAATGGCGTCAAACAAATAGAGATCTTCGACACGACGACCTGGGCGGTGAGCAAGACCCTCGAGGCGAACGGCAACGGCACGCGCGCCGCGTTCTCGCCGGACGGCAAGACGCTGGTCGCGCCGGGCAAGGACGGGCTCGTGCACTTCTTCGACGTGGCGAGCGGCCAGAAGACGGTGAGCTCCACGAACCCGACCCACTTCGGCGCGTTCACGCCCTCGGTGTTCGCCGTCGGCTGGGTGGGCAAGGTGGCGCTCAAGGCCGGGTGGGGCGGCGTGGACGTGCTGGACGCCAAGGGCGCGACGAAGGCCTCGCTGCTTTCGTTCAGCAACAAGGACGGCAACGACGACTGGGTCGCGCTGACGCCGGACGGTGCCTACGCGGCCTCGCCGAACGCGGAGAAGAACTGGATCAAGTGGTGGACGAAGGACGGCAGCATCGCGGACCAGAAGCTCTGGCCGAAGGACAAGAAGAACCCCGGCGCGGTGAAGGCAGCGCTGAAGCCGTAGGGCGGGGCGCCGTCGGCGGCGGCTTCATGCGAGCGCCTCGAGGTAGGGGCGGAGAACGCCGGCGACCCGGTCGACCGTGGCCGCCTCCATCAGCCGATCCACCGATCGCTTGCGCGAACGCAGGTACTCGCGGAGCGCCTCGAGCGCCACGTCGATGCCGATCTTGTTCCGGTACTTGAAGCAGTCGGCGATGGTCTTCTCGCGCGAGGTGATGGTGACGCGCACGTGCTCGAGGACGTGCGTTTCCGCGCCGAAGGTCAGGGCAGCGTCGGAGAATCGCACGATGCGGAGGGGAGGCCACTCCACCCCGGGCTTGCGCGCCTTGCCTCCGATCGCCAG
Source organism: uncultured Polyangiales bacterium (assembly GCA_964624885.1). Taxonomy (GTDB): domain Bacteria; phylum Myxococcota_A; class Polyangia; order Polyangiales; family JADJMO01; genus JADJMO01. Next base: position 6,971 of record CAZUZY010000135.1, read on the forward strand.
CCAGACCTCTGTCGGGTTCTGGGTGGTCAGGCGGTGGTAGGCGAGGGCGGAGAGAAGGCACACGACCCCCGCTGGGACCCGGCTCGCTGCCTCTGCGAGCGAGCGGTGCTCCGTGACCCTGGCGTCGGCCTTCACGTAGAGGCCGCGAGACAACCGCTCGACCAGACCCTCACGGGCCAGCCGCGCGAGCGCGACCCCGGAGATGCCCGCGTCCCGTGCCCGGAACACGCCCGCGGGAAGCGCAGCAGCCCTGGTACGAATCGTCGGCATATGTGAATATATACCGACGAATTGTGATGCGTCCAGATGGGGGCTGCACGGCATCGACGGACGCTGCCGCGTCGGCCTCTCGGGCTTCAAGGGTCGGCCGGTCGGAGAATGTCCGCGGCTCGGCGTCTGCGCCGCTTGCGCTGAGCTCGAGGCCCGACGACGAGTTGGTAGAGACACCGGGCTGCGATAGCTTCGCCGTCCCATGACCTCGTCGCTGCAACACGCCTTCCAGTCGCGCCTCACCGCCTTCGATCGCTGGGCGGCGGGCACCATCCTCGGCCTCTCGATGCTCGCGTGCGGGCACACCTATCGGACCGTCGACGTCGATCAGGTGAAGACCGAGACCTTCTTCCTCGACATCCACAAGGTCACGAACGGCGACAACGCGACGGACTACTGGGTCGACATGACCGTCAAGAACATCGGCAAGGAGTCCGCGACGTTCGACTCGGGGGACCTGACGCTCACGCACGAGAAGAGCGGGCTGAGCTACTTCTCCGTGGTCAAGGACAAGGAGACAGTCACGATCCCAGCCAACTACGGCGAGGTCCTGACGCGGCGAACGCTCGAGCCGGGCCAGGCGACCCGCGGGAAGGTGTGGTTCCGCACGCCGAGCGGACAGGCGAACACCTCGCCGATCACGATCAGCTACCAGGGTCACGCGATGCACTTTCGCTGACATGGAGCTCTACTTCGAGGTCGGTGAGGTCTCCTTTCCTGTCGGTGCGGCCGAGCGCTGGCTCGCGGCGGTGCTCGCCGACGACCCCGAGCACCGAACCGTCGCGCAGCTGTTCGACACGCTCGAGGCCACCGTCGACGCCCATTGCACGGGCGATGCGTTCCGGGCGCGCGTCGTGCTGATCGATGCAGCGTTCTTCCAGCACCGAGCGGCCCTCGGGCTCGCGCTGGACGCGGCGGCAGTACTGGGCGCCACAGGGCGCTGGTTCTCGGGTTCGGAGCGCTCCGGAAAGCTCTCCGAGCTGGAGAGCGGGCGTCGCAAGGTGGGAGAGGCGAGCGGTCGCGTGGTGTCGACCTGGATCCGCGAGGCGGGCGCGGTGTTCGATCAGGACATGAAGGGCCTGTTCCGACCCACCCCGCTGCGGAAGGCATCGGCGAAGGCGACACTCGAGAAGAAGAGCGGTGCACCGAAGAAGAAGGTCCGCACGCAGAAGAAGGCCGCCACGCGTCGATAGGCGACCACCCGCTCGCGCCGGGCCACGAAGCGCTGGGTCGACCCCGCAGATCGGGATCGGTATCGTCGTGGGTGTGGACCCGAAGCACCTGCCCTCGGGCCTCTACGACGCGCTGGTCGACCGCGCGCTCGACGCCCAGCTCGCCGAGCTCGCCGAGAACCAGGTCCAGCTCGAGCCCCTCGGCAACGATCGCGAGGCGGCGGCCCAGGCGCTCGCGCGTCGGGTCCACGAGCGCGTGCTCGCCACCCTACGCAGCCTGACCGACGGTGACGACGACACCGCGGTGGAGCGACAGGTCGCGCTCACCAACACCGTGCTCGAGCACCTCACGACCGCCGCCCACGGCGTCACCCTGGCCGTCGATCACGTCGCGCCCCCTGCGCGCAAGCTCCTTGCCGTGCACGAGCCGTCCCGCGGCCTCGTCGAGGCGCCGCCGACGATCCGCCCTGAGGTCCCGCTCTCCAGCAGCGAGCTGATGGTCAACGGACGCCACGACCTGCGCCTCGGGCCCGAGCTCGCGCGCGAGCTGGTCTCCGCCGACTCGGTCGACCTCCTGTGCTCGTTCCTCAAGTGGAGCGGCTATCGGCTGATCGAAGAGGCGCTGAAAGGGCTCCTCGAACGCCGGCCGGGCAAGCTGCGCGTCCTCACGACGGCGTACATGGGCGCCACCGAGCGGCGCGCCCTGGACGCGCTGGCCGAGCTCGGCGCCGAGGTGCGCGTCTCCTACGACACCGAGCGCACCCGCCTCCACGCCAAGGCGTGGCTGTTCCACCGCGAGAGCGGGTACTCCACCGCGTACATCGGGTCGTCGAACCTCTCCCACGCGGCGATGCTCGACGGGCTCGAGTGGAACGTCCGTCTCTCGCGCGTCGACAACGGCGCCATCCTCGAGAAGTTCGGTCGCGTCTTCGAGCAGTACTGGTCCGACGGCACGTTCGAGCCCTACGACCCGGCGCGCGACGCCGCTCGCTGGGACGATGCCGTGCGCCAGCAGGTCTCGGCGCGGAGCTCGCTGTTGCTGTCGATCCACGTCGACCCGAAGCCGCACCAGGCCGAGGCGCTCGAGCAGCTCGCCGCCGAGCGCAGCCGCGGTCACACCCGCAACCTGGTGGTCGCGGCCACCGGCACGGGCAAGACCTTCATTGCAGCGTTTGATTTTCGGGATCTGTCGAAGCGTATCAAGGCCGAGACCGGGCGCCGACCGAGCCTGCTGTTCGTCGCGCACCGGCACGAGATCCTCGAGCAGAGCATGAACGTGTTCCGCGTCGTGCTCGGCGACCCGGTCTTCGGCGAGCGCCTCGGCAACGGCGAGGTCCCGCGCTCGGGCGAGCATGTCTTCGCCAACATCCAGTCCTTGCACGAGGACAAGCTGACGGAGCTCGCGCCCGACGCCTTCGACGTGGTCGTCGTCGACGAGTTCCACCACGCGGCGAGCCGCACCTACGACACGCTGCTCCAGCGTCTGCGACCGCGCTACCTCCTGGGGCTGACGGCGACGCCGGAGCGCACCGACGGGCGCTCGGTCCTCGGGTGGTTCGACGACCGTATCGCCGTGGAGCTGCGCCTCTGGAAGGCGCTCGATCAGGGGCTGCTCTCGCCGTTCCAGTACTTCGGCGTCAGCGACGGCACGAACCTCTCTCGCGACGACCTGTGGACCCGCACCGGCTACGACTCGACCAAGCTCCGCAACCTCTACACCGCCAACGACGTGTGGATCCAGCGGGTCCTCCAGGAGGTGAACCGGCGCGTCGCCCGTCCGCGCGAGATGCGCGCGCTCGGCTTCTGCGTCGACATCGACCACGCCGAGTTCGTCGCCGAGCGGTTCACGCGCGCCGGCCTCGCGTCGGTCGCGCTCTCGCAGCGGACGTCGACCAAGGATCGAACCGCCGCGCTGGCGCGCCTCCAGTCCGGCGATCTGCGGGCGATCTTCAGCGTCGACCTCCTCAACGAGGGCGTCGACGTGCCGGACGTCGACACCGTGCTGTTCCTGCGCCCGACCGAGAGCGCCTCGCTGTTCCTGCAGCAGCTCGGTCGAGGCCTGCGCCGCCGCCCGGACAAGGAGTGCCTCACGGTGCTCGACTTCATCGGCGGCGCGCACCGCAAGTTCCGCTTCGACGCGCGCTTCCGGGCCATCGTCGGCGGGACGCGGGCCGAGATCGCGCGGCAGGTCGAGCGCGGCTTCCCCCACCTGCCGAGCGGCTGCTCGATCCAGCTCGACCGGGTCGCGGCCGAGGCGGTCCTCACGAACATCCAGCAGGCACTGGGCCGAGGCGACGAGGCCCTCGTGGCCGACCTGCAGCAAGCGGGGGACATCGGCCTCGCCGACTTCCTGCGCAAGGCGAACCTGGAGCTCGATGACGTCTACTCACGCCCGGGTCGCAGCTTCACGCGGCTGCGACGGCGAGCGGGGTTCGCGGTGCCGGCCCCCGCGGACGCCGCCGTCGAGGAGCGGTTCGAGAAGGCGCTGGCTCGCTTGCTCCACGTGGATGACCAGGAGCGGCAAGGTCGCTACCAGGCCCTGCTCGAGGGAGAGCCCACCCATGCGGACGATCCGTGGGCGCGGATGCTGTTCGTCTCGCTCGGCTGGGCCAACGACACGCTCGCGGAAATGCAGCGTTGCTTCGACCAGTTCGCCTCCTGCTCCGCGCTGCGCGCCGAGCTCGTCGACGTGTTCCAGTTGCTCGGCGATCGGAGCAGACTCACGCCGCGCCTCGCAGGCCGCCTCGCCGCGCTGCCGCTCGCGGTCCATGGCACCTACGGCCTCGACGAGGTGATGGCCGCCCTCGACGAGCGCGACAAGAAGGGGCGCGTCCGCCGGCTCCGAGAGGGCGTCTTCCATTCCAAGCGCCATGGCGCGGACCTCCTGTTCGTCACCCTCGAGAAGTCCGAGGACGAGTACTCGCCGACGACGATGTATCGGGACTTCGTGCTGACCCGCACCCGGTTCCACTGGGAGTCGCAGAGCTCGGTCCACGCCGACACCGAGACCGGCCGTCGCTACGTGGAGCACGCCGCCAGCGGTCACGCGATCCTGCTCTTCGTCCGCGAGCGACGCGAGGCGCGCCCCGGCGTGACGATGCCCTATACGTTCCTCGGCCCCTGCCGATACATGCGCCACACCGGGGCACGCCCAATGGCCATCGAGTGGGAGCTCGAGCACCCGATCCCCTTCGGCCTCTTCCAGGAGGTGAAGGTCGCGGCGGGATGAAGCGCCAAAGAAAAACCGGTTGGAACTGCTGCTCCAACCGGTCTGACTGCTGTCTCTGTAGGCGCGATTGGGATTGAACCAACGACCCCTACCGTGTCAAGGTAGTGCTCTACCACTGAGCTACGCGCCTAGGGGGGAGCGGTTGATACTCCCCGGCCCCCACGGTGTCAACGCTTTCTCCCGCAGCGGCCGATTGCCGCCGATTCCGCGGTGCCTCAGCCGCTGTGCATCGGATGTTTCCACCGCACACGGATCCCGAACCGAAGGCACTCGATATTCCGTGTGCGAACAGTAGATACCTCCCGCACCCAACTCCAAGCGGAGGGATCACCCCATGCGTCGACTCGCGTTCGCCACTTTGTCGCTGCTCTCGCTGGCCGTCGTCCCTCACGGGGTCGCCGCACCGCTCCCGGCCTCGCCCGCCGTGGACGTCTCGTTCCAGCAGGGCGCGCTGCGTCCCTGGCGCATCGCCGGCGAGCTCACCGGCGCGTCCACCCGCGCGCCGAAGGACATCCTCCGCGACGTCGTCGCCCGCCACGCGCCGTGGGCCGCGACCCTCGACCTCGCGCAGCGCGACGTCGTGCCGTTCGTCGACGGCTCCCAGATCGCGCGCTTCGACCAGACCATCGACGGCGTGCCGGTCCTCGACCGCGGCGCGCGCCTCGAGCTGCAGAAGGACGGCCGCGCGACCCTCTTCACGAGCCACCTCCTCGAGGCGCGCCCCATCTCCACCAAGCCGAGCCTGCCGGGCAGCGAGGCCGTCCGTGTCGCCAAGGAGGCCGGCGTCCCCGTCGACCACCACGGCGCGCGCCTCGCCATCCTGCCGACCGGCGGCGTGCCGCGGCTCGTTTACTCCGTCGTGGCCCCCTCCGTCGGCCTGCCGACGCGGCCCGCCGTGCTCGTCGACGCGCACACCGGCGAAGTGGTGATGCAGTACGAGACCCTCGTCTTCGATCGCAAGGCGATGGTCTACGCCGAGAACCCTGTCGCCACGCCGACCACCACCGAGGTCACCCTCGACAACACCGTCGGCAAGGAGGGCCTGCAGAGCCCGCGCGTCACGGCGTACAACTGCATCGACAAGAAGTCGCTCAAGAGCGTCGGCGGCGTCATCACCGCGCACGTCTGCGATCTCGTCCGCACCGTCACCCCCAACGCGAGCGGCGACTACACCGACATCAAGCCCATCGAGGGGCCGGAGGACGTGTACGCGGAGCTGTCGATGTTCCACCACACGTCGCGGGTCTACAACTACGTGAAGGCGCTCGGGTTCAAGGAGTCGCCCGACGCGGTGAGCGCCATCGCCAACCTGCGCGTGCCGCAGGGCTTCAGCCCGTTCGACGCCGCCAAGGTGGGCAACCCCGATCTGCCGCTGCAGGGCTTCGACAACGCGTTCTTCGCGGCGAGCGACCCGACCTTCGGCGCCGTGTTCGGCATCGACGGCGACGCCATGTGGTTCGGCCAGGGCACCCTCTCCGACTTCGGCTGGGACGGCGCCGTCGTCTATCACGAGTTCGGTCACTACGTGGTGTCGCGCACCATCAAGTTCGGCTTCGCGACCCACCAGGACGAGTTCGGCCTCTCGTACGCGCCGGGTGCCCTGAACGAGGGCGTTGCCGACCTGCACTCGTTCTTCATCACCAAGAACGGGGAGCTCGGGCAGTACGCCGCCAAGGGGCTCGCGCCGGCGGGCAAGGGCATCCGCTCGATGACCAACAAGTACGCGTTCCCGGACGCGTACACCGGCGAGGTCCACCAGGACTCCGAGCCGTTCACCGCCGGCGTGTGGGCCGTGTACTCGAAGCTCGACGCCACCAACAAGGGCAAGTTCGAGCAGGCGACCATGAAGCTCCTCATGACCGCGCCGAGCGGCGATGTCGGGTTCGGCGACTTCGCCGACGCGATGGTCACCGCGATCGGCACCGGCGTGGACAAGGCCACCGGCGACGCACTCGGGACCGCGTTCAAGGAGCGTGGCCTCGAGAAGGGCAACCCCCGCGTCCGCGAGTACACGGGCGCCAAGATCGCCTCCGTCGATTCGCGCCTCGGCCTGCACGCGCCCGGCAAGCGCGACCTCGCGAGCAAGGGCGACGTCGCTCCGGGCATCCACCAGATCAAGTTCGCGGCGCCCGCGGGTGGCACGACCAAGCTGCACGTGAACTTCGCCATCGTCACCCGCGGCGGCACGTTCGGCAGCGCGGGCGGCAGTCCGTTCGGCGGGTCGACCGGCACGCCCTACGCGCCGGTCCTGCTCGCCAAGGCGGGCGGCGAGCCGATCAAGTTCACCTACGGACCGACCAAGCACGACGCGGTGCAGGCGACCTGCACGCAGAACGCGGGCAAGACGAGCGCCACCTGCGACCTCGACCTCGACGTCGCGGGCAAGTGGGGCGAGACCGCGCCGGTCCACCTGATGATCGCCAACAGCGGCGACACGGCGGCGGACATCAACGGCATCGAGGTCACCGCCGACGCGCCGCCGGACCCCGGCCCCGGCCCGGGCGACGACGCGGGCACCAACCCGGCGACCCCCGAGGCCACCAGCAAGAGCGGCTGCGGCTGCGCGGTGCCGGGCACCACGGAGGCTCCGTCCAGCGCGGCGGCGTTCGCGATCCTGGGCCTTGCCCTCGTGATCGCGCGTCGCAAGCGCTGATCTCCTCTCACGGATCGGGTACGAACGGGCGACCATGCGTCGCCCGTTCGCCTTTTTGGCCCTCGTGCTCCTGTTCGCCGCCTGCACCAAGGAGGAGCCGAAGAAGGAGGAGAAGCCGGCTTCGTCCGACGACGAGGACGACAAGAAGAAGGACAAGAACGAGAAGAAGAAGAAGAAGGACAAGAAGGCCGACGACGAGGAGAAGAAGGACGAGGAGGACACGGGCGCGCCCGACGACGGCGTCGAGGACGTGAAGAAGGACGACGGTCCGCCGCCTCCCGCCATCTGCGCCCCCGGCAACGACTCGCCGCTCGGCGCCAAGCCCAAGCTGCTCTCGTCGGCCGGGCAGCCGAACGCCTCGGTCGCGGTGTGGGCGATGGCCGGCGCGCCGATCGTCGGCACGATCGCGGTGACGCTCTCGGCCGACAAGAAGTGCTACGTCGAGTACGTCCACGCGCCCGAGTTCGCGATCAAGGACGGCGTCGGGATCTCGAAGGCGTACGTCTCGGCGGCCAACGGCAAGGGCGAGAAGACCGGCGCAACCGTGGCCTTCCGCGTCGCCTACTCGATCGGCTACCGGACGCCGGCGGGCGACGTCGGCTACTGGAACGACGAGGCCCGCTTCTACGGCTACGCGCCCGCGAACGGCATCCCGTACTCCTGCAAGCCGCTCGACGGCGAGAAGAACGACCGCTGCGCGATGTACCACAAGCCCCTCACCACCACGGTGAAGGTCGCGTGCAAGAAGGTCGACGCCAAGACCGGCAAGTTCGGGGTCGAGCCGCTCGGCGCGCCGAGCATCGTGATCAAGACGCCGCCGATCGGCGTGAAGCCCATCATCGGTGGCGCGCCGGTCGATGGCGGGATCGCGATCCCCATCCCGCTCCTCGCCGACGCCGGTGTCGACGCCGCTTCGGCCTGTCCCGACCCGCAGTGCGTCACCACCGCGTGGCTGCAGAAGGAGAACGACCGCGTCTACGTGCGTGCGGCGGCGGGCAAGCCCGTGGCGTGCGGGGGCCCGGGCAACCTGCACGCGGGCGAGACCTGGTACTTCGACGAGACCCACTGGAAGAAGCGCTAGCCGCGCGACATCACCTTCGCGAGCAGCAGCGCCGCGCGCACCTCCGAGCCGGTGAGCCCCGTCGCGACCGCGAGCTCCGCGACCGTGGGCACGGTGCCCTTGGCGCGCAGCGCGCGCGCCGCGGGGAGGATCACGCGCAGCCGCTCGACGCCCTGCGCCCCCTCCGGCGCCAGGATCGTGCGCCCCGCCGCCTCGAGCCGGTCGAAGATCGCCTCGATGTCCGCCTGGGTCACGGCGGCGTCGCCGATCGCCTCGCCCACGGCGTCGAGGGGGATCGTCGCCTCGTACCCGGCGAGGAGTTGCTTCACCACCGCGTCGACGATCTTCATCCTGCGCCTCCACAGCGCGCGCGGTCGAGGACCGGCGCGAGCTCCGACTGCCCCTTCTTGTCGAACCAGTCGCCTTCGATCCGCTGCAGCGCGGCCAGGGTCGCGGGCCAGCTCTTGCCGCACGAGAGGAACAGGCGGTCGAGCGCCTGGGTGTCGCCGTGGTAGTTGCGCAGCTCGGCGAGGGTCGCGTTGTTGATCGTGCGGTTCGGCGAGAGCCCGAGCTCGGCCTTCAGCGACCCGATCAGCGTGGCCTTGCGCGTACGCTTCTCGATCGTCGGCAGCTGGCTCGCGTAGAGCGCCGCGAGCGCGTCGTGGGTCCGCTGCATGGCGGCGATGCGCTGCGCGTGGTCCCGCTCGGCGTCGAGGTAGGCGCGGGTCTCGACCGCGTCCGCGCCGCGCGCCTCGGTGAGCCACAGCGGCGCGAGGTGGTCGCCGACCCAGCTCGCGACCGTCTCGTTGAAGGCCGTCTGGTTGGCCACGTAGACGGTGGCGTGGGTGGACTCGTGCAGGAACGTGTTGGCGAGCTCGCCGAGCGCGGTGTCGTCGCCGGGGATCATGGTCGAGAGGAGCGGGTCCTCGAACCAGCCGAGCGTGGAGTAGGCGCGGGCCGTGCGCACATCGACATCGAGGCCCTCCTTGCGGAGATCGCGCGCCAGCTCGAGCGCGCTGTCCGGGTCGAAGAAGCCGAGGTACGGCACCTCGCCGACGATGGGGAACCACCAGCCGCGCGACCGGAACGCGAGCTCCTCGCACCCCGAGACCACCCACACCACGGCCGGGCGGCCGAGGTCGACGTAGCGACGGTAGTTGCCGGTCGGCGTGAGCCCCATCCGCTCGCCGAACGCGCGGATCTTCGGCACTTCGCGCAGCACCCGCCGCACCCGGGCGGGGATCGCCGGGTCGACCATGGCGGCCTCCAGCGATTCGCCGCCGAACCGCAGCTCGGCCTGCCCGACCGCGGCCTGACGCAGGTAGCGCAGCGGTAGGCAGGACGACGCAGCGCACAAGAGGAGCGCGCTTGGCAGGAGGCGAACGGAGGAAGTACTACGCATGCATGCACGCGCTCCCGCTGATGATCGCCGCCGTCTGCGTCGTCGCCATCGGCTACCGGTACTACAGCGCCTTCATCGCGGCGAAGGTCCTCGCCCTCGACGACGCCAACGTCACGCCGGCGCACCGCCTTTCGGACGGGCAGAACTACGTGCCGACCAACAAGTGGGTGCTGTTCGGGCACCACTTCGCGGCCATCACCGGGGCAGGGCCGCTGGTGGGGCCGGTGCTCGCCGCGCAGTTCGGGTACCTGCCGGGCTACCTCTGGATCCTGGTCGGCGTGGTGCTGGCGGGCGCGGTGCACGACTTCGTGATCCTCACGGCCTCGGTGCGCCACGACGGGAAATCACTCGCCGAGATCGCCCGGCGACAGATCAGCGGTCCGAGCGGGTTCATTGCCGGATTCGCCGTGCTGTTCATCGTGGTGATCGCCATCGCCGCCATGGCCAAGGTGGTGGTCAACGCCCTCGCCGAGAGCGCGTGGGGTGCGTTCACCATCTCGGCGAGCATCCCCATCGCCCTGTTCATGGGGCTCTACATGTACAAGCTCCGGCCGGGGAAGATCGGCGAGGCCAGCGCCATCGGGGTCACGCTGCTGCTGCTCTGCGTGTTCCTCGGCAAAGACGTCGCGCACTCCTCGTTCGCCCGGTATTTCCTGCTCAGCGAGCACTCGCTCGTGCTGTGGATCGCGGCCTACGGGTTCGTCGCCAGCGTGCTCCCGGTGTGGATGCTGCTGTGCCCCCGCGACTACCTGAGCTCGTACATGAAGATCGGGACCATCATCCTCCTGATCCTCGGAATCGTGTTCGTGAACCCGAAGCTGCAGATGCCCGCGGTGTCGACGTTCACCAACGGCGGCCCCATCGTGCCGGGCAAGCTGTTCCCGTTCGTGTTCATCACCATCGCCTGCGGGGCGATCAGCGGGTTCCACGGGCTCATCGGCAGCGGCACGACGCCGAAGATGCTGGACAAGGAGACCCAGGCCCGCGGCATCGGGTACGGCGCGATGCTGTGCGAGGGGCTCGTGGGCGTGGTCGCGCTGATCGCCGCGTGCTCGCTCGCCCCCGGCGACTATTTCGCCATCAACACGCCCCCCGACAAGTTCGCCGCGCTGGGCATGCAGACCGAGCACCTCGGCGAGATGTCCCACGAGATCGGCGAGCGCCTCGCCGGGCGTCCGGGTGGCGCGGTCTCGCTCGCGGTGGGGATCTCGCAGATCTTCGCGGGGATCCCGGTGTTCAAGCACCTGGTCTCGTACTGGTACCACTTCGCGATCATGTTCGAGGCGCTGTTCATCCTCACCACGGTGGACACCGGCACGCGCGTGGCGCGGTTCCTCGTGCAGGAGTTCTTCGGTCGGCTCGACCCGAAGCTCGGCCGGCCCGACTGGCTGCCGGGGGCGTTCGTCTCGACGGGGCTCGTGTGCCTCGCGTGGGGCACGCTGGTGTGGCACGGGACCATCGCCACCATCTGGCCGATGCTCGGCATCAGCAACCAGCTGCTCGCGTGCATCGCCCTCTGCACGGCCACCACGATGATCGTGAACTCGGGCCGCGCGCGCTACGCGTGGGTCACCCTCGTGCCGCTGCTGTTCGTCGCGACCGCCACCCAGACGGCGGGGTTCCAGCTGATCACGCAGCAGTTCCTGCCCAAGATGATAAGGAGCGGGAAAGCGCCGGTGCAGGGCTGGGTGCTCACCGTCCTCTGCGCCATGTCGATGAGCGCGATGGTGTTCATCTTCGTCGACAGCGCGCGCAAGTGGGTCCGGGTGTTCAGGCCCAGAACGGCCACCGTTCCCGCGGAGTCGTGAAGGATCTGGGCGCAAGTTTCGTCTATCTTGCGCCGCAAACCTCACGACTGGAGCCTCTGCCATGCGCGTCTCTTCTCTCGCCCTCGTGTCCATTGCCCTGGTGTCTGCCCTCGGGAGCGCCTGCGTCGTCAAGGTGACGGAGGGCGACCCGAACACGGCGGGCACCGGGGGCGCCCAGCCCAAGCCCGCGCCCCACGGTGCGAACCCGACGCCCGCGCCCACCGGGGCGAGCCCGACGCCGACGGGCACG
>CAZUZY010000136.1:0-18708 GCA_964624885.1 uncultured Polyangiales bacterium
ACCACGGCCTCGCCGCGCTCAAGGCCGGGCACCTCGACGTCGCGCGGACGGCGCTCGCCGAGGCCGCCCGCGGCACACCGCAGGATCTCGACGTGTGGAAGGGCCTCGGCCAGGCCTGCGAGCGGCTCGGTCAGGCGCGGGAGGCGCTCGACGCCTACCGTCGCGCGCTCGTGATCGCCCCCTCGTGGCACGAGGGGTACCTCGCGCTGGCCCGCGCGCTCGTGGCGCTCTCGCGCGACGCGGAGGCGGTGGAGCCGCTCGAGCAGGCGCTCGCGACCCAGCCCGACGACGTCGCCGCCCGCGCCACCCTCGCGCAGGTCTACCTGCGCCTCGAGCGCTGGCTCGACGCGGCCGCCGCGTTCGACCGGCTGATCGCGCAGAACCCCGACGGCGCCGACCTGTTCTACGGGCGCGGCCTCGCGCAGGCCCGGCTCGGCAAGCTCGAGGAGGCGCGCGAGGCGTTGCGCCAGTCGCTCCGCCTGTCCCCCGAGCAACCGGCCGCGAGCAAGCTGTTCGCGGAGGTGTGCGAGAAGGCCGGTCGGATCGAGGAGGCGGTCGCGGCCTACCGCGAGGCGCTCCGGCTCGACCCCGCGTGGGCGCTCGGCAAGGTCGCGCTCGCGCGGCTCTCGGCGGGCAGCGGGCGCGACGACGAGGCCGTGGTGGCGCTCGAGGAGGCGCTGCGGACGACCCCCGACGACGTCGAGCTGCGCGCCGCGTTCGCCCAGGCGCTCCTGCGGCTGTCGCGGTTCGAGCAGGCCGACGAGGCGTTCGGCGTGGCGCTCCGTCAGAAGCCCAACGACGCCGAGCTGCTGCTCGGCGCGGGCATCACCCGCAACCGCCTCGGGCGCTGGGACCTCGCGCGCGCGGTGCTGCGCGACGCCGACCGGGCCCGCCCGAACCACGTCGGCACGCTGCGCGAGCTCGCGCTCGCCGAGGCGCAGGGCGGCGACCCGCTGGTCGCGATCGATCTGCTGCGGCGCACGCTCGCGCTCGACCCGAGCTGGCGCGACGGCCACGTGGGGCTCGTGCGCTTTTTGGTCCAGCAGGGCAACGACGCCGAGGTGCTCGAGGCCGCGCGCAACGCGGTCCGCGCCGGCGCCGGCGACGCCGAGATCCAGCGCGCGCTCGGGCTCGCCGCCCACCGCGTCGGCAAGCACGACGAGGCGGTGCCTGCGCTCGAGGCGGCCAAGGTGGAGGATCGCGGCGCGGTGCTCTCCCTCGCCGTGTCCCTGCAGGCGCTCGAGCGCCACGACGCGGTGGTGGCGGCGCTCTCGCCGCTCTCGGCGCAGAACCCGAACGACGGCGACGTGCACGCCCGGCTCGCGGTGAGCCTGCAGAAGCTCGGTCGCGGTGAGGAGGCCGCGCGAGCGCTCGCGGTGGCCGCCGCGGCGGCACCGAACGACCCCCGCGTGTTGCTCACGCTCGGCACGGTGCTCGAGCAGCTCGGTCGCGCCGCCGAAGCGGCCGACGCGCTCCGCCGCGCGACGGCGCTCGACGCGGGCAACGCGCCGGCCTGGACCAAGCTCGGGCAGCTCGCCCTCACCGCCAACGACCCGCGCGGCGCACTCGACGCCTTCGAGCGGGCGATGGCACTCCTGCCGGACGACCTCGCCTCCCGCAAGGGCGCGCTCTCGGCGAGCCGCGCGCTGCGCGACAAGGGCCGCATCTTCGCGATCCTCGCCGAGCTCGCGGAGCGGCAGCCGACCGACGAGCCGCTCCAGATCGAGCTGGCCGAGCTCTCGGTGGACATGGAGCGCCTCGAGCCGGCCGCGCGCGCCTACGAGCGCGCGACCGCGGTCGCGCCGAAGCAGGAGACGTTCCTCGCGCTCGGCGCCGTGTACTCGCGCCTCGCACGCCACGACGGCGCGGAGCGCGCGTTCCGCGAGGCCGCCGCGCTCTCCCCGGAGACCGACGTCCTCGTGCAGCTCGCCGGTGCGCAGCGCGCGCTCGGCCGCGTCGACGACGCCATCGCCACCCTGCGCCGCGCGATCGCCGGCGACGAGAACGACGTGGCGAGCCACCGCATGCTCGGCGTCCTCTTGCACGGCCTCGGCCGCTCCGCCGAGGCGCTCCCGATCCTCGAGCGCGCCGAGTGGCTCTCGCCCGGCGACCCGGAGGTGCAAGGCGCGCTCGGCCTCGCCCTCGTGGCGGGGGGCCGCGGCAGCGAGGCGCGACCCGCGCTCGAGGAGGCCGTCCGCGCGCGCCCCGACGACCCCGAGGCGCGCTACCAGCTCGGCAAGCTGCTCCGCGCGAGCCACGAGGCCGAGCAGGCGCGTCTGCATCTCGAACACGCGGTGCGGCTACGCCCGGCCCACGTGGACGGGCAACGCGAGCTCGGCCTCGCTCTCTGCGCGGCCGGCCTCGACCGCCAGGCGCTCGGGCCGCTCGCCGAGGTGCTGGCGCAGAAGCCCGACGACCTCGAGGTGATGGAGAAGCTCGCCCACGCCATGCGCACGAGCGGCGACACCGCGGGCGCCGCCGGCATGCTGAACCGCCTGTCTCGCGCGCGCCCCGACGACCTCGGCATCGTGCTCGAGCTCGCCAAGCTGCAGCTGTCGGTCGGCAAGGTCGACGAGGCCATCGAGGCCGCGAAGCGCATCCTCGCGGCCGACGCGCGCCACGTCGAGGCGCGCCTCCTGGTCGGCGGCGCGCACGAACGGCAGGGGCGCTCGCAGGAGGCGGCCGACACCTACCGGATGGTCTTGCGCGCCGACCCGAAGAACGCCGCCGCGCTCCGCAAGCTCGCCGGCCTCTACGCCTCGCTCGGCAAGCAGGACGAACGCGTCGAGGTGCTCGAGCAGCTCGCTCGCCTCGACCCGACCGACGCCGAGACCCAGGCCTCGCTCGGCCTCGCGCTGTTCGCCAAGGGAGCGTTCGACCGCGCGCTACCGGCCCTCGAGCGCGCCGCCGCGGACGGGAGCCGCAGCGACGTCCAGCGCCCGCTCGCCACGCTCTATCGGCAGGCCGGCCGCCACGCCGACGCCATCACGCTGCTCGAAGGGCTCCTCGTGTTCGAGGACGATCCGGCGGCGCGCATCGAGCTCGGCCGCTGCTACCACGCGGTAGGCCGCGCGGCCGACGGCTGGGCGGCGATCAACAAGGGCCTCGAGGGCACCAAGGACGTCGACGCCTACCGGTTCCTCGCCACCACCTACCGCGCCGGTGGTCACCCCGCCGAGGCGGTCACCTCGCTGAGCTGGGTGGTGCACCTCGCGCCCGACGACCTCGAGGCGTGGACCGCGCTGGCCGAGCTGCAGACGGAGCTCTCGCACCCCGCGGAGGCCATCGTGGCGCTCGGCCACGTGCAGCGCCTCGCGCCGGAGAACAAGCGCACGCTGCTCCTGCTCGGCAAGGCGCAGGAGGGCGCGCGCGACTACGCCGCCGCGGTCGACTCCTACGGCAAGTACGTCAAGGCGGAGGCACAGGACGCCGAGGGCTTCTTCCGGCTCGGCATGGCCTACCAGCACCTGCGGCGGTTCGACGAGAGCGCCGCCGCCCTGCAGCGCGTGCTGCGCCTCGACCCGAAGCACGCGACCGCCCACTACGGGCTCGCCGCGACGCTCATCCAGCTCGGTCGCTCCGAGGAGGCCGTGGCCGCGTTCGAGGAGGCCGCCCTGCGCGCCCCCGAGGACGCCTCGCTGCGCGCCGCGCTCGGCTTCGGTTACCAGAAGGTAGGTCGCCTCGAGGAGGCGGTCGCCGCCTACGGGCACGCGGTCCGCCTCGGCCTGCGCGACCCCGACGTCGAGCTCAAGCAGGCGCAGATCCTCGAGCAGCTCCGCAAGTGGGAGGAGGCCGCCGCGATCTACGCGCGCATCGGCGACGCAAACCCCGACCACCCGACGGCCGGGCGCAAGGCGGCCAACGCCTTCATGCAGCTCGGTCGCCACCGCGACGCCATCCCGCTCCTGCAGCAGGCGATCCTCGGCAACGACGACGCGCAGGTGCGCTTCGATCTCGGCGTCTGCTACGCGAACCTCAACAACAAGGAGGCCGCGATGATGCAGTACAAGGCGCTCGTCGCGAAGGACGCCGACCTCGCCGAGCAGCTGCTGTTCGTCATCGAGTCCTGACGCCCGTCCGTCAGGGGCAGGCGGGGCGGGCGATCTTGCCGTCCCAGAGCGTCTTGGCGGCGAAGCCCTCGTCGCGCTTGGCACCGTCGAGCCAGGGCTGCGCGGACGCGTCGCCGAGGACGTGGCGCGACAGGAAGGCGACGAACAGCGCCTTGACCCACTTGCGGCGCGCGGCCGGGTCGGTGGCGCCCGGCACGCAGGCGTCGCAGGTGAAGCCGCACCCAGGGTTGTCGAGGAACTGCATGTGGCCGTAGTCGAACATCGTCCACAGGTACTTGTTCGCGACCTTGGTGGCCTTGAAGAACGAGGCCGCGTCACGGTCCTCGGCGGCGCACGAGGTCCCGAACTTCGCGCAGCGCGACTGGGTCGCGCCCACGTAGCCGATGGGCGCCGAGAGCCCGTCGAGCATCCCGGTCGGGATCAGGAACGGGCGGGCGTCGGTGGACGTGCTGTCGAGGGGGCCACCGCGGTCGACGGGGTCGAGCACGAACGTCGCGGCGAACAGGCCCTTGTCCGTCGAGGCCCACGTCGCGCACTTGCCGCCGAGCGAGTGACCGCTCGCCGCGATCTTGCCGGCGTCGACCTTGGGCACCCCCGCGAGCGTGCCGGCGATCGCGGCCGCGCGCGCGTCGACGATGGCCTGCTTCACCTTGCGGTGGTCGTTGGAGATCAGCGAGGCGGTGTAGTCGGTGGACACGACGACGAAGCCCCAGGAGGCGACGTGGGTCAGCGTGTCGTCGTAGTCCTTCTCGCCGAGCTGGAACCCGTGCGCGAACACCACCGCCGGGAAGCCCGCGGCGGGAACGGCGTCGGTCGGGAAGATCACGTGCACCGCGGTGCCGCTGATCTTCACGTCGACGGCCTTGGTCGGGTGGGTGCCCTTGACGGTGTAGTCGGCGGGCGTGACGGTGTCCGGCGCGGTGTCGGCCGGGGCGCCCGTGTCGGTCCCTTCGCCCGTGTCGACGGCGCTCGAGTCCGCGACCGCGTCGTCGGTCGACGTGTCGGAGGAGGCGTCCGGGTCGGGGCTTGTGGCCGTCGAGCCGGAGCACGCGGCGAGGGCGAGGGAGCAGGACGCGAGCAGGGCAAGAGCGTGACGCATGCCGGGCCTCTACCACCCAGAGGGCGATGACGCACGTCGGCAGAGCGGGGAGCGGTGGCCGAGTTCCGTGCCGGCTTGTAACTTCCGTCCGAGGAGATTCGACCCATGCGCATCTTGCCCGTCTTCGTGCTCGTGCTCGCGGCCTGCGCTGGTGGTGGGACCAAGGGGGCTGCCTCGCCGGGCGGCAACGACGCGGTCCGCGCCGATCTCGAGAAGATCCGCACCGCCGCCGACCAGTGGAAGGCGGTGAAGATGGGCGCCGTGAACTGCCCCACGATCGCGGACTTGAAGAAGGAGAAGATCCTCGCGGCCGACGCCAACGAGCAGGACCCGTGGGGGCACCCGTACACCATCCTGTGCACGGAGACCGACTACAAGGTCCGCAGCGCCGGCCCCGACGGCATCCTCGGCAACGAGGACGACCTCGGCACCGCCACCAAGTAGCGTCGCGAACGACGCGGCCCGCCTTTGCGAGACGCCGAAGCGACCACAGCGATGGGTGGGCGCGGGGCGGCAGGTGGCATTTCGAGAATCGCGCGGATGTAAAACGTGGCTTTACATTCGTGCGGCCGCGAAAACGAGGCGGTCGGCCGAGGCCGAGCGGGGGGGTGGGGGTCTCCGGATTCTGCACGAAGGTCAAAGATTCTTTGACCTTCGTGCGAAGCGATCTCGAACGTGACCGAAGGTGGTCTCCCGCAGCGTCCTGCACGAAGGTCAAAGATTCTTTGACCTTCGTGCGGATTCGCGAAGACCCCAGGGCTCCCCCGGTCAGCGCCGTGTCAGGCGCCGGGGCGGGCCGGTCAGCGGGGGGTGATGGTGATGCGGTAGGCGCCGGACTTCTCGACGCCGGCGGCGGCGAAGGTGTCGACGACGATGCGGAAGGTGCCGGCGGGGGCGTCGATGTCGAGGAGCTTGTCGTCGCGCTGGGTGCAGGTGGCGCCGGTCGCGCCGGTGAGCCAGTGCACGTCGACGTCGACGCCATCGTCGTCGAACACGTGGACGCGGAGCTTCTGCGGCTTGGCGAGCGTGAGTGAGTAGACGACCTCGGGGCCGGACTCGTCGGCGCTGCTGCAGGCGTAGACCTTCTCGACGCGCGTCTTGACCTTGCTCGTGTCGCGGTCGTCGACGAACGGGAGGCTGTCGACGACGTAGGGTGTGGTCCAGGTGCCGTCGCCGGCGAGCGCGGGCGGCGCGGGCTCGGGCGCGGCGGTCTCGAGGACGAAGCGCTTCACGCGATCGAGGGCGTCGAGGGTGACGAGGTTACGCCAGTTGAAGCCCTCGGTGAGCCCCTCCTTGGTGAGCCAGCAGCCGTGGGCGCCGGCGCTCACGTAGACCTGCGGATGGATGCCGTCGCCCGCGAGACCGAAGCCGGGGGCGAGGGGCTCGAGCGCCTCGAAGAAGTCGACGAGCGGCACCTGGCGGGCCTGGGCGACGGCACGGATGACGGCGTTCATCTCGGGCACGAGCGCGGCGGCGTCGGGCTTGTCGGCGCGCTGCGGGATCGTCGAGACGATGGGCAGCACCTTCATCGCGAGCAGCAGGTCGATGTTCTTGCGGAGGTTGCGCTCGAACGGGTCGACGCCGGTCGCGTAGGTGTCGTTGGTGCCGAGCATCAGCACGGCGAAGGTGGGCTGGATGGCGGCGACCTCTTGCTCGACGAAGCTCGGGGTGCCGCTGATGGTCTTGGCCGCGCTCCAGCCGACGCCGGCCGCGAGGGTCGCGCGGTTGAACGAGGTCACCGAGCCGACCTTGGTCTTGGCGAAGAACGCGCGGGTGGGCTCGAGCGCCGCATACTTGTCGAGCTTCACGTCGGTGCCGGCGAAGCAGTTCAGGAAGTTGGTGTTGACCGTGATGGAGTCGCCGACCTTGGCGAACACGTCGGGCCGGTGGGTCGGCGCGCCCTCGATCGCCTTCTTGGCGCGAGCGATCACCGCGGCGCTCATGGGCGACTGGAGCGGGCCGTACGGGTAGCGGGTCGGGCCGCTCGAAGGAGGAGGTGGGGCGTCGGTCGGCGCGTCGGCGGGCGCGTCCCCGGGGGCGTCCTTGGCGACGTCGGGGGTCGCGTCCGCGCCGGTCTCGCTCGGATCGACCTCGGTCGTGCCTGTGTCCTCGAGCGGAGGCTCGGAGCCGGATTCGCCCCCGCACCCCCCGAGCGCGGACGCGACCAGCAGCGACCCGAGGAGACGTTGCACCCGTTCGAGCTTATCCGGAACCCGACCCCGCGCCAGAAATGGGCAGGGGCGACCGTTCGGGCTAGAACCAAGGGGATGCGGGTGGCGCTCCTGATCGGCCTTCTGGGGTGCGGAGCGGTCGAGACGCCCACCGCCCAGGACGTCGGCGCGCGCGACACGGGTGCATCGGATTCCGGTGAGGAGACCCGAGCAGACGCGACCGACGCCGACACCGACCTCCGAGCGTGTCCGGCGGAGTTGCCCGAGCTGTACGCGATCTGCCTCCGCACCGGGATGGCGGCGTGCACCTATGGGACGTGCGCGGACGGGCGGCCGCGGCAACGGGTGTGCATCGACGGTCGGTGGGTCGTCGATGTCGGGAGCTGCTGACTACCGCGCGGCCATCCAGTTGCCGCGCTGCACGGCGCGCGCCTCGGCGACGGTGCTGTAGAGCGAGGTGCGGATGTCGACGGTGGGCTTGTACCCGAAGGCGCGTCGGAAGCTGGCGTCGCCGATCACGCACGGCCACTTGTAGAAGTTGAGCAGGTACTGCGGGAAGCCGGCGAGGCGGCCGTAGACCGAGGCCAGCGCGGGCAGGAGCGCGAGGGCGCGCGCGTCGACCAGCTCGATCGCGGTGCGCCAGGGGATGGCGGTCGGGCCGGCGACGTTGAACACCCCCCGCCCCTCGTGGCCGCCGCGCGGGCCGTCGAGCGCGAGGACGATCGCGGCGGCGAGGTCGCGCTCGTGCACGAACTGGGTCATCGGGTTGTACCCGAGGAGGTGCGGGATGACGGGCAAGCGGAGGAACTTGCTCATCGTGTTGTGCACCGTGGGACCGACCACGTTGGTGGGGCGCAGCACCACCGTGCGCACGTCGCGGTGGCGGAACGCCCAGAGCGCGGCCATCGAGTCGAGCTGGATCGCGTCGGCGATCTCGGGGAACTCCGTGCCGGCGCGGAGCGGATCGTCCTCGCCGATGGGCGTGTGGTTGCGCGCGTCGGCGCCGTAGACGTGGAACGTGGAGAGCACCACCATCGCGCGCACGCGGTAGCGGAGGGCGAGCTCGAGGAGCTTCTGCGAGCCGGTCACGTTGAGGTCGAAGCGCTTGCCCATCTCCTCGCGCAGGTTGCCCACGCGACCGAGGTGGAGGACGGCGTCGATGCCGGCGCCCGAGTAGGCGCGGAACACGTCCTCGATGGCGGTCTTGTCGTATTTCGCGCGGTGGATCTCGACGCGGGAGAGCAGGCCGTCGAGCTTGCCGACCGGGCGGTAGTCGACGCCGACCACCTTCTGGCCGCGCTCGACGAGGACCTCGGCGACGCGCTGGGCGAGGCCGCCGGCGATGCCGGTGACGAGGATGTGGCCCACGCTAGAACCAGCCCTTCCGGCGCGCGCGGAGGTCGTCGACCATCTGCTGCACCGCGCCCTGCACCACCGCGACCTTCTCCTCGATCACCGCGTCGTCGGCGTCGTGCTCGCCCTCGAAGCGGAGCGGCGGGCCGAAGCGCAGGTGGAACTTCACCGGCAGCGGCAGGTACGCGAGCGGCCCGAGAACCGGGAGGAGCGGGTGGATGGGGAAATACGGAGCGCGCAGCAGCTTCGAGAGCAGCTTGCTCGAGTGCACGCTGATGATCGACTCCTCGCTGCCGACCACCGCGCAGGGCACGATGGGGGTGTTGGTCTGCAGCGCGAGGCGCATGAACCCGCGGCCGAACTTCTCGAGGCGATAGCGGTCGCGCCACACCTTGCCGGAGCCGCGCGCGCCCTCGGGGAACACCAGGATCGCCTGCTCGTCCTCGAGCAGGTTGCGGCAGTTGATCGGCGCGCCGAGCACCGCGCCGCCGCGGAGCAGCACGTCGTCGACGAACGGCAGGCGCGGGAGCCAGCGCTCGATCATGGCGCGCACCGTGCGGGGCGGGTTCGCCTGCAGGAGACACGCGACCGCCACGACGATGCCGTCGAACGGCAGCTGGCCGGCGTGGTTCGGCACGATGAGCACCCGCCCCGCGGGG
Source organism: uncultured Polyangiales bacterium (assembly GCA_964624885.1). Taxonomy (GTDB): domain Bacteria; phylum Myxococcota_A; class Polyangia; order Polyangiales; family JADJMO01; genus JADJMO01. The sequence continues at coordinate 9,353 of CAZUZY010000136.1, forward strand.
ATGTGCTCGGCGCCCTCCACCTCGGGGCGGAAGTAGTCGTGGATCTTGCGCGCGAGGGAGTAGAGGAGCCGCGCCCGCTCGGGGGAGAACCCCCACGCGTCGAAGCCGAGCTCGTTGACGGAGCTCGGGACGCGGGAGAGCTGGGACTGGACCTCGGGATCGACGAGCCCGGACAGGATCACGCCCGGCATCCTACGCCCGGAGAAGGCCGCGGAGTTGCCCGACGCGCTTGCCGCGGCGCGGCATGAGTCCTACGGAGGGGGGATGTGGACGCGCGGGTGGCGTGACGAGCTGCTGGGCCGCCTCGATCGCCCGAGCGAAGGGACCGACGAGTGGGACGCAATCATCGTCGGCGGTGGCATCACCGGCGCCGGGTTGCTCGCCGAGTGCGCACGAATGGGCAAGAGCGCGGTGCTCTTCGAGGCGCGCGACTTCGCCTCCGGCACCTCGAGCCGGTCGACCAAGCTCGTCCACGGCGGGCTCCGCTACCTGCGCCAGGGCCAGCTGCGGGTCACCCGCGAGTCGGTGGTGGAGCGCGAGCGCCTGCTGCGCGAGGCCAAGGGCCTCGTCACCCCGCTCGGGTTCTACCTGGCCACGTTCGCCGGCGACAAGATGCCGAGCTGGATGTACGGCGTCGGCCTCGCCGTCTACGACGTCATCGCGCGCAAGTGGGCGCACGAGAAGTACACCGCCGAGGAGCTGCTCGCGCAGATCCCGGTGCTCTCGGGCGCGGCGGTGCGCGGCGGGTATCACTACTTCGACGCGCAGACCGACGACGCGCGCCTCACGCTGCGGGTCATCCGCGAGGCGGTGCGCCGTGGCGGGAGCGCGATCAACTACGCGCCGGTCAAGGAGCTCCTGCGCGACCAGGACCGCAAGGTCCGCGGGGTCGTGGTGACCGACGCGGTGACGGGACGCACGTTCGAGGTGAAGAGCCGCCGGGTGGTGAACGCCACCGGCGTGTGGGTCGACGGGCTGCGCAAGGAGGTCGGCGCGCCGGCCCGCATGCGCGCGATCCGCGGCAGCCACCTCGTGTTCGCGCGCGACCGGCTGCCGGTCTCGGAGGCGGTCACCCTCCTGCACCCGGCCGACGGGCGCGCGGTGTTCGCGGTGCCCTGGGAGGGCGTCACGATCCTCGGCACGACGGACGTGGACCACGGCCACGGCCTCGACGAGGAGCCGGCCACGGCGGAGGACGAGGCCACCTACCTGATGGACCTCGCGACGCACGCGTTCCCGGACGTCGGGCTCTCGTCGAGCGACATCCGAGCGTCGTGGTCGGGCGTGCGTGGCGTGATCGACAGCGGGCAGAAGAACCCGAGCAAGGAGTCGCGCGACCACGCCCTCTGGAACGAGGACGGCCTCGTGACGGTGACGGGCGGCAAGCTGACCACGTTCCGCCTGATGGCGCTCGAGACGCTGCGCGCGATCGGGCTCTACGGCGAGCGTGGGCCGATCCTGGACGAGCCCACGGAGGTGGAGCTGCCGGAGTCGCTCGGCGCGGCGGCGCGGGCGCGGCTGCTCGGCCGGTACGGGGTGGAGGCGCCGGCGGTGCTCTCGGCGCACGACGACGCGAGCCCCATCGAGGACACGCCGGCGCTGTGGTGCGAGCTGCGGTACGCGGCGCGCGACGAGGCGGTGGTGCACCTCGAGGATCTGCTGCTGCGGCGGGTGCGGCTCGGGCTGCTCGCGGCGAACGGCGGGCTGCACCTGCTCGAGCGGATCCGGGCGATCGTGCAGCCAGAGCTCGGGTGGGACGACACGCGGTGGAAGCGGGAAGCGGAGAGCTACGAGGCGCTGTGGCGTCGCGCGTACGGGAGCGTGTTCGCGTAGCGCAGGCTTTCGTCGCGCAGCGGAGTGCTTGGTGGACTCACTCACTCAGCTCACGGAAAGGCATCGGCTGCCCCTTTGCAGACACCAGTCGCGCAGAAGGGGGTCGTACCAGGTGTGCATGCCGTACCGTCCGGGGCTTGGCGGTACCTTACCGAACTCTTGCAGTCGGGGATTCGGCAGTCACGGAGATCTGCCGGCGTGTCCGTCGTGTCGAGTGTCAGCGTCTCACGCCCCGACTGACACGCGGGCCTCAAGCAATCGCCCGACTGGTCGTCCGGCAAGACTTGGTCGGGCTTCGCTCGTTCGCGGCAGACCCCCGCTTCGCAGTAGCCGTCATAGCATCGGGCAGAGGTCTTGCAGTCGGCGTCGAAGCGACAGCTGCGCTCAGGGGTGGTGGTGGTCGAGCAGCCGACGCAGACAAACAATGCCAGTCCGCTGACTACCAACCTCATGGCTGCCCTCTGCGACGGCCGTGTCCCATGGGACGAATCTCGTCCGTGTTGATGATTGCTACCGGTCAGGTCTTCGCCTCCCGACCCGGTCCTGTCAGTCTTCGCCGAGGCGGCGGCGGAGTGCGGCGCGGAGGTCGGCTGGCAGCGTCTCGACGAGCTGTTCGACCGCGGCGAGGCGCTCGGCGGGGCCGAGTCCAGCAAGACGTTCTGCGGGGCCGAGGCCGGCGAGGCGGTCCGCGGGGCCGAGACCCGCGACGATGGCCAGACGCTCCTCCGGACTCAAGGACTCCACGAGCTTGCGGCGCATCTCCTCGTAGCCCTCGAGCTCTCGGATGTCGGTGGGGTCGGCTGCCATGACGTGCTCCTGCCACCAGCGGTGGGACTCTCGGTTCTCCATTGTGTGATGCCCGAACGCGCCGAGCAAGTCGTCGTGCTCGGCCACGGCGACCGTGTCGATGTCGACCACCACGAGCGGATAGGGACAGCCCACGATGCGCGCGTAGCCATCGCCGATCGGCTCGATGTGCCAACCGAGGCGCGTGAGATCCGACGCGAGGCGGTCGACGGGACGCGAGAGGACGAGCACGAGCGTCAGCGAGTCTCGGGCGGTGAGGCGGTCGACCTCGCCGACGTGGTACTGCGCGCCGTACCCGAGGAGCCGGACGAGATCGCCGCGGCGGAACGGCCGGGCGACGCTCTTGAACTCGACGAGCGCGTCGGTCGTGAACAGCGGCCACAACCCACCGAGGACGGCGCCGGGCTGGTGACCATCCCCGGTCTTGCGCAGGAGCAGCAGGTCTACCCGTTGCGGCTCCGCCCCGAGCTGCACCTCGGCGCGCACCTCGACGTCGGGAGGGGCCCGCTCCTTCACCAGGGCGGCGAAGACCACGTGCCAGGCGGTGCGTCCGGTGCTCATCACCGAGGCGTAGTCACGCGAGCGTCCCGCGCCAGGAGCTGGCGGACAGCCAATGTCCGCGCATGCGTTCGAGGAGCTACGGCGTCCCGAGCAACGCGCCGACGATCTTCCCCTCGATCCCCTCGAAGGCGGCCTTGCGGATCACCGAGTAGAGGTCCTCTTCCATCTCGCCCGGCTTCGGGTACGGCTTGTTCGCCCACCCGAGGATCTGCTTCATCGACGGCGTCCCGGTGAACTCGAGGGCCGTCGTCCACGACGTCGACGGCGGCACGTGGAACGTCACCGCCCACTTCACCACCACCCCGCACAGGATGCCGCGCGGCTTGTCGCTCGAGTACGCCGTCGTGTTCCACTCCGTGTGGTACTCGACCAGCAGCGTGGGCACCGTCACCTTGGGCGGCGGGTCACCCTCCGCGATCGGCGTGCCCACCTTGGCCGTGAGGATCTCCTTGCTGAACACCTCGGACAGCGAGGCCACCACCGTCTTGCCGAGCGCCTCCTCGTGGGCCGCCATGTGCGCCGCGTCGAAGTAGCGCGAGGTGTACGACGTCTCGCCGTTGAACTTCGGCATCTTGGTGACGAACTTGTCGGCGTTGCCGAGCGTGGCCGAGGGCAGCCGGCGGAAGCGGATCTCCACCGTCGCGCCCTTGTTCTTCTGCGAGAACCCGACCAGCGCCGCCATCGCGGTCACCGCCTCGGGCGCCGTGCCCTTACGCGCCTTCCACTTACCGAGCGCCGCCACGTAGACCGCGTCGCGCGCCTTCTGCAGGTCGGCGTCGAGGCCGTGGCCCTTGCGCTTGGCGTCGAACGCGTCGAGCGCCGCGAGCGTGCCCTCCTTGGCGGCCGCGGCGAGCTCGCGGGCCAGCGCCTCGGTGAGCGCCGTCTTCACCTCGGCCTCGATCAGGCCGGGGTGCGACTTCTGGTAGTCGAGGATCGCGTCGACGCTGGCCTTCTTGACTGCGACGCGGAGCTCGGCGCGCGGCAGGAGGCTCTGCTTGACCTCGTCCGCGTGGCGGAGCCCCGAGCGGAGATAGGCGTTCCAGCCCTCGACCGTGTCGGCCTGCTTCGCCGCGTCGAACGCGCGGTCGTCGCTCGCCTGGTTGCGCACGGTGTAGAGGCCGACGCCGACCGCGCCGCCGACCACCACCGCCACCGCCACCCGCAGCTTCGCCCACAGGGGCACGTGGCTCGGGAACGGATCGGTCGGCGCGAGCGGGCTCGGCATCAGCGGCTCGGCCAGCGGATCGCGGGGGTTCTCGGCCTTCGCGTCGCCGAGCGGCTCGGCCCGCGCGGCCTCGATCGCGCCGAGCACGCCGGCCTCGCCGGGGAACTCGAACGTGCCGGCGGGCCCCTCGAGGCGCAGCGCGTCGCCCCGCGCGGAGGGGGTGAGCTCGGCGAGCGGGATCACCTCGAGCCGGTGGCTGCGTGCGTCCACCACCACCCGCGAGAACACGTAGACGCCGGGGGGGAACGGCAGCACGCGCACCGCCCGCTTGCGCGCGAGCGCGTCGAGCAGGCCCAGCACCGCGAGCGCGCCGAGCGCGACGTAGCCCGCGGCGAGGGGCTTCGGCTGCACCGCTTCGCCGGTCGGCGCGCCGAACTGGGAGAGCGCGAGCCCCACCAGCCCCGCGAGGCCGATCGCGCACGCGATCATGCCCGCCACGTGGCGCGGCGGCGCGCCGAGGCGCTTGGCGAGCGGCGTCGGGAAGTCGGTCCCCAGGAGCGCTCCCCGCAGGCGATCCTGCGCGGCGCGGCTCTGCTGGTGGAAGTCGACCGAGGCCATCGGGAGACGATGGTACGGGTCCCTGCCGGCACGCGGCAAAAAGGGCGCAGTGGGATTGTATGGCCCGCGGATACAATGCTCCCTCGATCGTTCTTCTGGCGCGCGTTCCCGGGAGACCTCACGGTGAGGGCATTCCTTAGAGGAGGTCCCCATGACGATGCTCTCTCCCGACGAGGTCCAGCGCCGCGCCCTCCGCGCGGCGGCCAAGGTCGCCCTCGCGTTCTCCACCGCCTCCGTGTTCGGCGCGTGCGGCGGTCAGGTCGCCCAGGTCCCGGGCGGCAAGGACGACGCCGAGGCCGACACCGCCACCGACGCCGCGACGACCGACGCCGCCGCCGACACCTTCGTCGTCGCCGACGCGATCGTCGACGCCACCTCGTGCGGCACGATCGCCGACGCCGCCACGCCGACCCAGCTCGCGTGCTGCGCCGCCAAGGTGCGCGCGACGTTCCCCGTCGACGTGGCCGAGCCCGTGGACGCGGGCGGTGCTCCCGACGCGGGCTCCCCCGATCCAGCGCTGCAGGCCTGCTGCGGCGAGCTGATCAAGGTCTACGACGGCACCCCCGACCACGACTACGGCCTCAGCTGGGCGCAGGCCCGCGCGTGCTGCTACGCGCTCCCCGGCCCCTGGTTCAGCCACGCCGGCCTGGCCTGCACGCCGTGGGGCCCGCCGATGCCGCCGCCCATGCCGGGCGCGGAGGACGTGTCGTGATCGTCGACCTGCGCGCCCTGGCGCAGGCGGCCATGCCCGCCGCCCTGCCCGACCTGCCCGACCTGCGCGAGAGCGCGATCGGCACCTGGTCGCAGCGCATGATCAACGAGTGGTCCTCGTCACGCGTGTTCGCCGCGCTCGCCGCCCAGCTCGACGAGGCCGGCCTCGCGGGCGGCGACACCTGCCGCGGCTTCGCCGACGAGGAGCGCCGTCACGGCGAGCTCTGCGGCGCGGTCGTCGAGCGGCTCGGCGGCGAGGCGCGCTTCGTCCTCCCCGAGACCCCTCCCCTGCCCACGCACCCCGACACCACGCTGCGGGTCGCCGCCCTGCGCAACCTGCTCAGCGTCGGTTGCATGAGCGAGACGGTGGCCGTCGCGCTCATCGCCGCCGAGCGCCTCGAGATGGCCGAGGGCCCGCTGCGCGAGCTGCTCACGCGGATCTGGGCCGACGAGATCGGCCACGCGCGGTTCGGCTGGACCACCCTCGAGCGCGAGCTCCCGCGGCTCACCGACGCCGAGCGCGAGGCGTTCCTCGCCTACGTGCCGGTCGCGCTCGACCACCTCGTGCAGCACGAGCTCGCCCACCTGCCGGTCACGAGCCGTCCGCCCGCCGAGGGCGCCGCGCTCGGCCTGTGCAGCGGGGACAAGGCGCGCGCGCTGTTCTTCTCCACCGTCGAGACCGTCATCCGGCCGGGGCTGCGCCGCATCTGCCCGCCGCGCCCGAAGGCCGCGTAGTCAGCGATCGACGCCGTCGTCCGGGTCGGTCTCCACCTGCGTCGGTGCCTCGGGCTGGGCCTCGAGCACCGCGGGCCGGCCGATGTCCACCGCGGGGCCCGCCGCGCGATCGCCGCGCAGGGCCTGCTCGACCACCTCGGCGAAGCGCTCGGTGGTGGGGCCGTCGCGCAGCACGAACTTCACCCGCGAGAGCCCGGTGCCGCCCAGCATCAGGTGCCAGCGCAGCGTGGTCGCGATCGCGTTCGCGCAGGTCTCGACCGAGACCCGCGCCGCGCCGGTCCCGAGGGCCGGGATCGCGAGCGAGCGCAGGCCGAGCTCGTCGGCGAGCAGCAGCGTGCGGTGGGCGGCGCGCGCCACGCACGAGATCTCGTTCCAGGCGCTCACCGCGTGCAGCACCTTGCGGGCGCGGAGCTTGCCGGCCGCGGTGGCGACGCACGCGCCGAGCGCCTGCTGGCCGTGGGCGAGCGCCTCCTCCTCGACGTCCATCCCGCCGACGCTGCGCAGCGCCGCGCCGCACCCCCCGTCCATGCGCAGGTGGTCGTGCGCGGAGTTGACGATGCCGTCGACCTCCTGTTGCGCCAGATCGCCGGTCTCGATCTCGACGCGGCAGGTGCCCACCTGGAACGCGTGCCGCCCTGGCGCCTTGCTCTGGCGGAGGAACGCGACGCGGCGGTGCGGTCGCAGCGCCTGGTCGATGCTGCGGAAGTGGCGCGCGAGGTCGTGGGTGTCCTTGGGGCGCTTGCTCGGGACCTTCTCGAGCATGTGGCCGACGACGTGCTGGAAATAGGCCTCGTGCGGGCCCTCCGGCTCGGGGAACGGCGGGTCGTTGCGCAGATCGAGGACGTCGTCGATGGTGAGGAACGGCGGGCTCCCGTACCGGAGGTCGAACGCGGTCGCGCCCGCTGCGTAGATGTCGGCGGCGCGGTCGAGCGGCTCGCCGCGCATCTGCTCGGGCGGCATGAACCGGAAGGTCCCCGAGATGTCGCGCATCGACTCCACGTCGAGGTGGGGCACCGCGATGCCGAAATCTCCGAGGCGGATCCCCGTCTCGGCGCCACCGAACACGTTGGACGGCTTCACGTCGCGGTGGAGGATCCCGGTCTGGTGCGAGGCGTGGAGCGCGAGGCACACCTGGCCCATCACGTGCGCGCAGAACCACAGCGGCAGCCCCACCCCGAGCGAGGCCCGGCGGCGCGCGTCGAGCTCGGCCAGATCGAGGCCGTCGACGTACTCGAGCACCACGTAGGGCGTGCCCTCGTGCACCCCGGCGTCGATCGCGCGCACCACCTTGGAGCTCGTGATGCGCACCATCACGCGCGCCTCGTTGAGCAGCCGCGCGACCCCGGTGGAGTCCATGCCGGCGGCGTCCCGCCGGAGGGTCTTGATGACGACCGGCAGGTTGAGCACCGTCTGCTTGGCGAGCCACAGCTCGCTCATGCCGCCCTGCCCGAGCCGGCCCCACACCTCGTAGTCGCGGATCCGCGCGCCGGCGAGCGACATCGCGGGCAGTGTACCCGAAGCCATGGCTCAGGGGGTCGCGGCGAAGGCTCCCTGCGACAGCGCTTCGAGCCCGGTCCGGGGCATCGTCGAGAAGCCGTCCAGCACGTGGGAGGCCGAGAAACGCTGCGGATCGAGGACCACCTGGACGCCGGTGCGTGACGCGACGTCGATGATCAGGGGTGCCAGCATGTTGGCCATCAGGGTCGGCGGGGCCCGCCGCGCGACCACCACCACCAGCACCGCGAGGTCGCTGGTCGAGAGGCCCGCGCCCCGGGCGAGGTCCGCGGGTGAGGGGTCCGGGTAGCCGGCGCCGAAGCTCGCCGCGTCCATCACCGGGAAGGCGAGGTCGGGGCGCTCGATCGACTGCAGCCAGGCGATGTGCTGCACCCTCTCCTGCTCGTGGAGCACGTAGCGCTCGAGCTGCGGGAACCCGAGCAATCCTCCACGCAGGACGATGACCTTGTCGTCGTCGAATTCGATCCTGCCGAAGCGCGTGCCTTCCACCAACATGAAGCCTCCTACCGGCCGCGGGGGGAGAGCTCGGCGAGGAGGTCGGCGTCGAGCGTGGCGGCCTGTGCGTTGGCGGCGACGATGTCGTCGTACACCTCTCCTCGCAAGACCTGGAGGCTGTGGGGCGCCGCGACGCCGATGCGCGCGCCACCCCGGGAGACCTCCATGAGCACGACTTCGACGCCGGCACCCACGACGATGCGCTGTCCGACGCGGCGTTGGATGATGAGCATGGTCCGCTGCGAGGTGTTGCAGACGCCGTGCCGTCGCTACTTCGACAGGCTCGAGAGCGAGAGGATCTGCTTGGTCACCGTGAGGCTGCGGTCGTAGGCGTCGCTCGCGTTCTTGAGCTCGGTGAAAGCGGGGGCCGCGTCGGCCTCGAGCTCGCCCGCGCGGGCCTTGTCGAGGCGCAGCGCGAGGTTCCCGAGGACCTCGCTCGCCGACCGCGCGCGCTCGAGCGTCAAGCCAGCGTCGCTGCGCACGTCGGAAAGCTGACGGCGCCCGGCCTCGGTGGTGTCGATGGCGGCGGTGATGCCCGCGACCGAGTTGGTGCGCAGGGCGGTCGAGAGGGCCCCGAGATCGGCGAACGGGTCGCGCCCACCTGCGGTGGTGAACGCCCGCGCGCCGCTCGGGTTGGTGACGAGGGTCGTGCCGGGGGCGATCTCCGCCGACCGGGTGCCGGTGTTGCCGACGAAGGCGTAGGCCGCGGTGAACGGCGGCACGTCGGTCTTGGTGCCCCCGAACACGTAGCCGGCACCGCCCTGGGTGTTGGCGAGGCCGAGCAGCTGGTCCCGGAGCGCGTCGACCTCGAGCGCGGCGTTCTTGCGGGTGGTCGCGTCCATGCTGCCGCTCGCCATCTGGGTCGCGATCTCCCGCGCGCGCGCCATGACGTCGACCGCGGAGGCGAGGGCGCCCT
>CAZUZY010000137.1:0-18645 GCA_964624885.1 uncultured Polyangiales bacterium
GACGATGCCGCCGCCGCCCGCGCCCCGGCCGCCGGTCGGCATCCCGGCCGGCGCCCTGCCCCGCTATGTCGCGACCGACGGCAACCCGGTCGCGATCGCCCCGGTGAAGCTCGAGGTCTCGACCTCCATGTTCCTGCTCGACGCGAGCCTCGCCAAGCTGCAGGCGATCTGCGACGCGCAGCTGAACCTGGGCGACGTCACCTACAAGGCCCTCGCGCCGTTCGCCATCGTCTACGCCGCGACCATCGACAACTACCCGCTGGCCGATCCGATCGGGTTCGTGCGCGAGCGCGAGATCGGCGTGTGGATCCCGGTCGTGGCCGGCCGGCAGCTCGGGCCGCTGTTCGTCCCCGAGCGGGTGGTCACCTACTCGCCCTACGTCTGGGTCGACCAGGGCATCGCGCTGATCGGCGGGCGCACGGTGTTCGGGTTCGCCAAGCAGATGGGGTCGCTCGTGGTGCCGGATCTCGCGACGGGCGCCGCCGCGGAGACCACGCTCGACACGCTCGTGCTCCCCACGTTCTCGCCCACCTCGCAAGCGGTGAACCGGCGACTGCTCACGATCAAGAAGGGCGGCGGCGGGCTCCTCGACACGCTCGAGGACACCTGGGGCACGGGCACCAACCTGCTCCGCACGCTCGGCGACAAGATCGAGGCCATCGTCACCGGCTCTCCGGGGTCGCTCCCGGTGCCGAGCGTGACCTTCGTCGAGGACATGATCGCGACCCTCGGCCACGGCATGCGCATGGTGTTCCTCAAGCAGTTCCCCGACGCGCGCGACGGCACCAAGGCCTGCTACCAGGCGATCGTCGAGGCCGACGTGCCGATCTCGGGCGCGGTCACCGGCGGGCTCCTCACCGGTGACTTCGAGGTGGACGTCACCCGCTTCGCGAGCCACCGCATCGTCGAGACGCTCGGGCTCCTGCCGCGCGCGACGAGCGGCGACACGGCGACCATGGACGCGGTGGCCGCGGGGTGGGCGAAGTTCACCGCGACGATCCAGCCGGGGATCGTCACCCACGAGGCGCCCTAGCACCCCGTTTCGAGAGAACAGCTCAGTGCCCGGGGCAGCAGCTCGTCTTGCACGACGACGCGGCCCCGGAGTACGGCCCCGCGCCCCAGTTGCTCTGCGAGAGCCAGATGCACGCGCTGCCGTCCCACACACACCCGTTGCACTCGCTGCTCTTGGGCGTGCCCGTGGTGCCGCCGGTGCCGCCCGTGTGCTCGGCCTGCCAGACCGCCGTCGTGCAGTCGGTGGCCTCGTAGTCGACGAGCTGCGGCCGGCTCAGGCCCATCTGGTTGCACTTGGTGATGCACGCGGTGTTCGCGCCCGGGGCGTAGTTGCCCTTGCACCCGAGGTAGTGCGCGCAGCTCGCCTCGCAGGTACCGCTCGCGGGCTGCGCGGCGACCGGCGCGGGCTCCGCGACGCCGGGCGTGGGGCTCGGCTGGTATCCAGGCTGCGCGTAGCCGTAGTCCGGATTGTTCGCGGGGCGCGGCTTGTGGCGGTGACAGCCGAACACCACGACCGCGACGAAGCCGATTCCGAACCATGCGCGGGCGTTCATGGGAACCTCCTCGAGAGCATCACCCTTGGGTCGTCATCGAAGGGCGTCCATGACGGGGCGGGTTGTTGCGGTTTTGTTGCGATGCCTGTGGCGGCGACCTGGGCCCGACCGTTCTTGGCTGATACTCAAGGGTGATGGACATCGTGCTCGTCGAAGACGACCGCACCCTCGCCGAGGTGATCGCGATGCAGCTGACCGCGGAGGGCTACACCGTCCGCTCGGTCGACGACGGAGAGGCGGGGCTCGCGGCGTGCGCGGCCAGCCTGCCCGACCTCGTGTTGCTCGACGTCATGCTCCCGAAAAAGGGCGGTCTCGAGGTGTGCGCCGAGCTCCGCCGCCTCTACGGCCCCTCGCCGGGCGTGGTCATGCTCACCGCGCTGGGCGCCGAGGCCGACGTGGTCTGCGGGCTCGAGGCGGGCGCGGACGACTACGTGGTGAAGCCCATCCGGCCGCGGGAGCTCGTGGCCCGGGTGCGCTCGCTCTCGCGGCGGCTCGGCGCGCCCGCCCCCTCGCGGGTGCTGACCTTCGGCGCCATGACCCTCGATCCGGCGAGCCGTCGCCTCACGGTCGCGGGCGAGCCGGTGCGCCTCACCGCCACCGAGTGGGACCTCCTGCAGTGCCTGGTCACCTCCGCGCCCAACGTGCTGTCGCGCAGCGATCTCCTCCAGCGGGTGTTCGACACCCAGCACGCCGGGTACGCCCGCAACGTCGACTGTCACGTCACCCGCCTGCGACGGAAGCTCGAGGTCGCGGGGCTCTCGCCGACGCCGATCGAGACCGTGCACGGGGCCGGCTACCGGTTCGCGCCGCCATGTTGACCTCGGGCTGGCCGATCTCCACGCGCGCGGCGACCTACGCGGGCGTGACCATGGTGGGGCTCGCGGCGACGCAGCTCACCGTGCTGCGGCCGACGACGGCCCTCGGCGTCGTGGTGCTGGTGGTGCCGGTGTTCCTCTGCGCGACGCTCACGTTCCTCATCGCGCGGCGCATCGTGCGCGTCCGCGCCGACAGCCTGACCGACATCTACTCCCGCTTCCAGCAGGGCCAGATCGACGAGGAGTGGCGCCACGTGAGCGACCCCGAGTTCCGCGAGGCGCGTGAGGTGTTCCTGCGCATGGCGCGCGAGCTCTCGAGCGCGACGCGGGCGTTGACCGAGCGCGACGTGGAGCGCCGCCGGCTGTTCTCCGACGTGGTGCACGAGATCGGCACCCCCGTGTCCTCGCTGCTCGGCCTCGCCGACGCGCTCGAGCGGCCCGCGCTGACCGGCACCGAGGACCAGCGAGCCCGCGTGGCCCGCGCCATCGCCCACGAGAGCGAGCGCCTGGCGCGCTTCGTCGAGGACCTGCGCGAGCTGGCCCAGCTGGACGACCCGGCCATGACGCTGCACGAGGAGCCCTTCGACCTCGCGACGCTCGCCCGCGAGGTGGTCGACGGGCTGAACGCCAAGCCGGGGGTCACGATCGTGCGGCTCGAGGCGACCGCGGTGGAGCTCCGGGCCGATGTGTCTCGCATCGAGCAGATCTTCGTGAACCTCGTGACCAACGCCCGCCGCTACGCGCCGCCCGACGCCCCGATCGTGGTGCGTGTTCGCCCTGTGGGAGACCGCGCGGAGCTCGTGGTGGAGGACGGCGGACCCGGCGTGCCCGAGGCCGACCTCGGCAAGCTCGGCGAGCGCCTGCGCCGCCTCGACACCTCGCGCACGCGCAAGACGGGCGGCACCGGCCTCGGGCTCTCCATCGTGCGAGCGATCGCCGACAAGCACGGCGGCACGGTGCGCTTCTCGCGTTCGGAGCTCGGGGGACTCTCGGTCGCGGTGTCGCTGCCGACTGGACGTTAAGTCAACAACCACCCTGTTCGTGGTCCGCCGCAGGCCGCGTATCCTCGGGCGGGGGGCCAGCATGACGAGCACGCGCGCGGATCCGTACCGTGAGCTCTTCGAGCGCTCGGCGGACGCGATCCTGATCATCGAGGAGAACCGCTTCGTCGAGTGCAACCAGGCCACGGTCACCATGCTCGGCTACGACGATCGCGAGCAGCTCCTGCGGACGCACCCCTCCGAGCTCTCTCCGCCGACGCAGCCCGACGGCCGCAGCTCCTACGAGAAGGCCGACGAGATGATGGCCCACGCCTTCGCGCTCGGGAGCCATCGCTTCGAGTGGGAGCACCGGCGACGCAACGGACAGGTGTTCCCGGTGGAGGTGCTGCTGACCGCCGTGGAGCGCGACGGCCGCAAGATCCTGCACGTCGTGTGGCGCGACATCAGCGAGCGGCGACGCCTCGAGGCGCACCTGCGCCACACCCAGAAGGTCGACGCCATCGGCCAGCTGGCGGCGGGCATCGCCCACGACTTCAACAACGTGCTGGCGGCCATCCTGGGCAACGCCGAGCTCCTGCAGCGCCGGCTGCGGGGCTCCGAGCACGCCCCCCAGCTGGACGAGATCGTCGAGGCCGGCCAGCGCGCCGCCGTCCTCGTCCGGCAGCTGCTCACGTTCAGTCGCAAGCAGGAGTCCACGACCGAGACGTTCGACCTCGGGACGGTCCTCGTCGAGCTGAAGAAGATGCTCCACCGCTTGCTCGCCGAACCCGTCACGCTGCGCCTCGAGGCGCTCGACCACCCGGTGCCGATCCGCGCGACGCGCAGCCAGATCGAGCAGTTGATCGTCAACCTCGTGACCAACGCCCGCGACGCGATGCCGGACGGCGGCACGATCACCATCGGTCTCGCGGTGGGCGACCCGCGACCGGCGACCGTCACCCCGGGCCCCCACGCGGTGCTCTCGGTCACCGACGACGGGACCGGCATGGACGCCGACGTCGCCGCCCGCGCGATCGAGCCGTTCTTCACGACCAAGGAGGTCGGCAAGGGCACCGGGCTCGGGCTCGCGACCGCCTACGCCGTCGCTCGACAGGCAGGCGGCGACCTGCGCATCGACAGCCAGCCCGGGAGAGGGACGCGCATCGAGGTGCTCCTCCCCCTCGCCTGACCCAGTACGCGACCCGATGGGCGGGTCAGGGGCTCTTGCACTTCTTGGGCGTCGCGTACGGTGGCAGGGCGTCGATCTGCGCGGTGGTCACCTTGCCGGCGGTGGCGATCTGCTTGAACGTGGCGACGGCCTTGGTAGGGGTGCGGGTGCGGGCGGGGCTCGTGTAGTCCACGCGGTAGAGCCCGAACCGCGGGCAGAACCCGCTGCCCCACTCGAAGTTGTCGGTGAGCGACCAGTAGAAGAACCCGCGGACGTCGACCTTGTCGTCCTCGATCGCGCGGCCGACCTCGTACAGGTGCTCGGCGAGGTAGCGGGACTTGTTCACGTCCTGCGAGTCACCGATGCCGTTCTCGGTGATGTAGACGGGCAGCTTGTACTTGGCGAGCTGCTTCAGGACCATGCGGAATCCGTGCGGGAACACGTCCCAGTCCATGTCGGTCTTGGGCAGGTCGGTGGCGAGCCCCGCGTAGGTCGGGGTGCCGTTCAGGTACTTGAGCTTGAGGCGCGCGCTGACCAGCGTGTTGCCGTAGTAGTTGAGGCCGAGGTAGTCGACCTTGCCCTTCCACTTGGGGTCGCCGGTCTTCTCCTTCTTGCCGTCGAGATCGTCGTCGATGTCGCCGTTGACGAGCTGGTCGTAGATCCACTCGTTCCAGATGTAGTCGGCGTTCTTGGCCGCCGCGACGTCCTGCTCCTCGCACGGGTCGTCGGGGTAGAACACGCGGTTGTGCTTGGCGATCGAGACCTGCACCTTGGTGCCGGTGCCGGCGTCGACGGTGTCGCCGGCGTGGAGGCCGTCGTACGCCGCGGCGTGCGCCTCGAGGAGCATCTTGGTGACCTTGACCATGTGGTCGAGGTCGAGCGGCGCCCCCGGCGGGTGCCCGGCGGCGACGTAGCCCCCGAGCATGAGGATGAGCGGCTCGTTGATGGTGACCCAGTCGTCGACCTCGGCGCCGAACTCCTTGCCCATCCGCTTGCCGAACTCGCCGAAGGCGGCGGTCATCTCGGGGCGCTCGAAGGCCTGGGGCTCCTTGGGCTTGCTGACGTCGCTGAGCCAGACCGGCGTGGAGAAGTGGTGCAGCGTGACGAACGGCCGGATCTTGGCGGCGCGGAGCTTGGTGAGGAGATCGTGGTACTTGGCGAGTGCGGCCGCGTCGGGCTTGTCGGCGTCGAAGTCGGCCTTGGTCGGGTAGATGCGCGACCACTCGATGCTGAACCGGTAGGCGTTGGCGCCGGCGTCGACGAGCGCCTTCACGTCCTCGTCCACATGGGCCAGCGCGTCGGGGCCGTCGTCGGGGTTGTCGCCGTTGATCACCTTCCCGGGGAGCTTGGCCCACTGGTACCAGTCGCTGTTGGAAAGGCCCTTCTCGATCTGCATCGCGGCGCTCGCGGCGCCGAAGAGGAAGCCCTTCGGGAAGCTCGCCTCGGGGGCCGAGCCGCGCACGTACCTGGGCACGGAGGCGCCGGAGCCGCACGCCGCGGTGTCGGTGCCGGTGTCGGCGGGCGTGGCGGGGGGTGCATCGCTGGAGCACGCGGCGACGAACAGGGGGAGCGCGAGGAGGGAGAGGGCGTGGCGCATCGGTCGCCGAAGGCTAGCCGATGGGGCTACGCTCGCCACGTGCGGAACGTCCTCGCCACCGCGACCCTCGTCTTGCTCGCGAGCAGCACGCGCGAGGCGCGCGCGTGCGCCACGGCTCCTCACCGCGACGACCGCGTCGACATCCACGGCGAGGAGGCCCTCCTCGTGTGGGAGGGCGCGACCCACACCGAGCACTTCGTGCGACGGGGGCGCTTCGGCGCGGTCGGCAAGGACGGGCAGCCGGTCAAGGACTTCGGCTTCCTCGTCCCGACCCCCACCAAGCCCACCCTCGCCGAGACGAGTGACCAGATCTTCGTCGAGCTCGAGGGGGCCACGCGCCCGAAGATCGTGGAGGTCCTGGACAAGGACCTCGAGCTCGGCACCGCGTGCCTGAGCACGCTCGGTCGCAAGGCGGCCGAGAGCGCCGTGGCCCCGACCGCGGTGCGGGTGCTCGACAGCCAGCGCGTGGCGGGCCTCGACGCCGTGGTCCTCGCGGCCGACGACGCCGCCGCGCTCGCCACCTGGCTCACCGAGCACGGGTACCCGATGCGCCCCGCGCTCGCCGCGTGGCTCACGCCCTACGTGCAGAAGAAGTGGATCGTCAGCGCGTTCAAGATCGCGGGCGGCGCCACCGACGTCGCGACCAAGGCGCTGCGGATGACGTTCACGACCGACCGGCCGTTCTACCCCTACCGGGAGCCGGAGGACGCACGCACGGGCGCGACGGGCGCGCGGTCGCTCGACGTGTGGGTGCTCTCGAGCGACGGCCCCGTCCAGCCGCTCCTCGAGGGCGACGCCGCCTTCGCCGGCATCGAGAAGTGGGCCCACCCGCTCAAGAGCCCGAACGCCACCCTGCCGAGCCTGTTCTCCACACCGGCGGGCGCGTCGGGCGCGTGGCTGCAGCACTTCCGCGACGACTCCACGCCGCGCCCCGGCACGGTGGATCTGTTCTTCCCCAAGCGCGCGGTGCCCCGGGAGATCGAGCCGGCCCCCACCGTGGTCCACCGCCGTGACCCGATCTTCGTCCCCGTGGACGTCATCGTCCTCGCCTTCGTCGGGGTGGTGCTCGTGGTCCGGCTCGTTGGTCGGAAGCCGAGCCCTTAACTCCGCTCGAGCCCGGCCGTCTTGGAGGGGGATGGCCTCCGACCAGGAGATCCGGACGCTGGTCCTCCAGTTCGTCGCCGACGCGCCCCTCGCGCCGTCGATCGAGCTCAAGCGGCGGCGTGGAGGTCGCACCTTGAAGGGAATGCAGCGCCTCGCGGCGCCTCGTTCCGGCGCGGGTGGGCACTCGGAGCCGCCGCCGGCCTAGATCTCGCTGGTCGTCAGCCGGCCCCAGTCGAAGTCGCCGAGCCGGTGGTGGAGGATGCTCGCCGTCGCCGAGACGCGGAAGCCGGCCTGCTCGAGCGCGCCGTGCAGGGCGTCCCCGCGCGGGGTGCACCACATGTGGGCGTGGGCCGGCTGCGGCGCGGCGAACGTGCGCCGATCGAGTTGCGGCCCATAGCCCACGTGCAACAGCGGCAGCGGCGCCTTCGTGCTCTCGAGGACGAGGTCCTTGATGCCGAGGAGCGAGACGAAGTGGAGCGGCCCGCGGTGCGCCTCGAGGATCGGCCGCGCGCGCGCCATGCCCTCCGCGTCCTCGGAGTAGAGGACCAGCGGCACGACCTTCACCATGGGCAGGAACTTGAAGTGCCGCAGCAGCCGCAGCGTGGGTGGCTCGCGACCGTCCGCGGGATCCATCGCCACGCCGTAGCCGCGCCCGCACCGTAGGTACCGGCGGAACCAGAGCCGGTTCACCATACGGAGCGGCAGGTGGCGGCCGCGGTAGTCGGGGTGCACCTTGAGGTCCGAGCCGTACCAGCGAAGCGGGTCCTGTCGGAGCACGCCGCACCCCACCGCGACCAGCTTCCCCTGGTCCTCGGTGGCCCAGTACTCCACCTCGCCCATGCGCTCGAAGAAGGCGAAGTAGTCCGCGCCGTGGCTCAGGCGGAACGAGTCCTGACCGAGCGGGTAGACCGACCGCTGCTCGAGGGCCTCGAGCTGCGCCTGGTAGCGCGGGAGGTCGTCCCGCGTGATGCGGAAGATGCGCATCAGCGGTGCCAGCGCCGGCCTCGCACGCGGTAGAGGCGCGCGTAGAGCTGGTCGAACGCCACGGCCCCCATGCGGAGCCCCTGCTCGATCGGGTACCGGTCGCGCGGGTTCTTCGCCCACGCGGGGGCGAGCACGTCGAAGAAGTCGCGCGAGTGCCGCACGTCGAGCTTCTCGTGGAGATCGTAGTGGATCAGCTGCGCCTCGGGGAGGAACCCGCGGGCCACGATCCCGCGGCCGATCCACCCGGAGATCTCGGCGAACATGCGCTCGATGATCCCGAGCACCGCGGTGCCCACGAGGTAGTCGTCGAGGACGCAGGCCCCGACCAGGAGCGTGTTGAACGCGCGCACCTCGGGCCAGAGCGGCCGCCGCTCGAGCTCCTCGCCGATCTCGCGCTCGGTGAGCCCGGCGAGCCGGGACAGCAGGGTGACAAACGTGGTGCCGTGCATGCGGCCCGGGTCGCCCTCGCCGTGCTCTTCCCACACGTTGCGCACGATGGCCACGCGCAGCGCCGGGTCGGGGATCTTGGCGGCGAGCGCGGCCATCGGACGGTTGAAGAACACCACCGCCGAGTGGAACTGGTACTGGGTCTCGAGGAAGTCCTCGCGCGAGAACGAGCCGTCGGTCAGCGCCGTGAAGAACGGGTTCTCGGCGTAGTCCACGTCGGCGAGCACGTCGTCGACGAGCTCGAGGAGATCATCCGCCATCGGCCCTCACGCCCACGAGCAGACGCTCGTAGAACAAGCTGCGGTCCTTGCCGTGGAGCTCCTCGGCGAGCGCCACGTCGAACCGGAATGCGTCGCCGAAGAGCTGCTCCACGGGCGACCGGTTGTTGAGCTGCCGGATCACGATCACCGCACCCGGCTTGCACTCGGCGCACAGGCGCGCGACCACCGGCTCGATCGCCGACCGCGCCATCCAGTCGAAGATGTTGGAGAGCGCGACGAGATCGAACCGGTCGAACGAGGGCGCGTCGACCATGGACGCGCGCAGGCTCTCGAACGGGCGCCCCGGCGGCAGCGCGAGGAACTCCGGCGTGCACCCCGGCAGGTAGTGGCCGAGCAGCACGTGGTGGAGGAAGTAGTTGGTGCGGGCGTCGGGCCGCGCGAGGCCTTGCTCGAGGACGGCGCGGAAATAGGCCGGGTAGCTGCCCTTTTCGGCGTGCTGGGTGGCGTCGGGGCCGAACATCGCCTCGAGCATCGCGTCGGAGAAGAACATCTCGAACGCGACCGGCCAGTACCGGTTCTGGAGGAGCGGGGCCGGGTCGGCGCCCTCGGTGAACAGGCGCCGGCGCGCCTCGCGCGGCATCACGAGGTCGTCGAGGACCGCGCGCAGGCCACGGAACAGCGACTCGAAGTTGCCACACGCCGAGAGCGTGGCCGGGTCGTCCGCGCCGACGCCGAAGGCGCTCCGATCGCCGGCGAGCGCGTCCACCTTCCTCGCGACGAGCGCGAGCTGCGCGGGGTTCGGATCGACCACCGTGAGCCGCAGCGTGGGGCACGTGGCCGCGAGGGTGAGCGCGGTGCACCCCCCCGAGGCGACGAGCAGCGCCGCGCGGTCGGGCCCGGGCAGGAGCCGCCGCAGGAGCTCGCGCTCGACGTCCGGGTCTTCGCGGACCACCGCGAACTGGACGGGGTTGTCGACCGCCATTCGTGGGTGAGGATACCGAAGATCAGTGGCCGACGATGCCCGGATCGACGGCCGGGTCGGTCACGCTGGCCGCTTGCCGACGGATCAACAGCGTGCGCGGGGAGCGGGCGCTCGCGAGCAGGAGGAAAGGCAGGGTGTCGCCCGAAGCGGTGCGCCAGGCGAGCCGGGCGTCGTCGCCGCCGCAGAGGACGCTGGTGTCGACGGCGAGGGTGCTCTGCGCGTCGAGGAAGCGCCCGCGGTACAGCGAGAACGCGCCCCGCTTGGCCTCGATCTGGTTGCCGTCCAGGGTCTTGCCGGTGCGCTGGTCGCCGTCGCAGGGGGCCAGAGCGGCCACCAGCGCGTCGAGCGGGATCGGCAGCGGGCCGTCCTCGTCGATGTGGACGTCACTGTCCACCGGCTTCTCGTTCCCGAGGCGCAGCACCACGTGGCTGCCGTCGACGGTGAGGAACAACGTCTCGTCGCCGGCGTCGTTGTGCACCGAGAGCCGCAGCGTGGCGCGGCCGAGCGAGAGCTTGCCGCGGCCGATGCGCACGGCCGCCTTGTTCGGCGCCGCGCGGAGCCCCGTGAACACCTCCACGCGCCCCGCGTCGAGCACTTTTTCGTCGGGCTCGCGGCGGAACGGCACGATGCACCCGGGCTCGACCGCGGTGTCGAGCTGGGTCGCGGGCACGAGCTCGAAGGTCTGCTTGGCCGTGAGCTGGGGCATGAGCGCGTCGAGCTCGGAGGTGAACGCCCCGCGCGGGCACGCGAGATCGGCCTTGCGGGTCGACACCTTGGCCTTGGGCGTCGCCGGCGCGCACGCGACCAGGAGGCAGAGGGCGAACCAGGGGCGACGCACCCCGCCAGGATAGCAGCGCGCCTTGCGCGGAGGGACGGCGAGCCCCATGTTCAGCCCACCATGTCCCTCGGCCCCACCGTCCAGAGCCCGCGCGCGTGTCCCAAGTGTGGAGCGGTGGTCCCCGTCTCGGCGGGCCTCCGCACCACCTGCGTGGTCTGCCACGCCGATCTCGAGGCCCCCGCGGATCCGGGCAAGGCCGCCGTCGACGGCATGCTCTCGGTGCTCGGCGGCATCACCGGCTCGCCGTTCACCGGCGAGAAGAAGCCTCAGCGCTGACGTGGCTCGTTCGGTCGGCAGCGGACGCCGAGCGGTGACCAGCGTGCCGTTCTCGGCGACACCCTGATCGACTCTGTGCCGTCGCCGCTCGGCAAGCCTCCACAGCCTGTGGTCGGTGTGCGTCACCGGACCGCGGCATGCCGCGAAATCGCCCTGTTCCGAGCCGGCACGTGCATTGCTGAACGGGGACCATGCGGCACCTCCTCGCTTCCACCCTGTGCCTCGCGATCGCCTTCTCGAGCGCCGTGGTCCACGCCGACGACCGGGTGTCCCCTCACCGGCTCACCCTGACGGCGACCCCGCTCTCGGCGACCTACCTCGTGAACTACGGGACCGACGGACACTACGAGTGGAGCGGCAACGGCGGCATCCGCGGCGCGTCGCTGGGCTACGCCTACGCCCTCTCGCACCTCGAGCTCTCGGCGGAGCTCGGTGGCTTCCAGTACGAGGCCGGTCACGAGTGGCTCGGTCGGCTCTCGGCGGGCGCGCGGTTCTTCGCGACCCCCAGCGAGCACGTGGAGATCGGGTTCCCCCTGCGGGTCGGCGTGGAGCGCAGTCGGGGGCTCGGCGGCGACGTGCAGCTCGGCGTCGGTGTCCAGGCCTCCCTCGGCGTCGACGTGCGGGTGTGGGTGAGCTCGAAGCTCGCCGTCGCCGGGGGCGTGCACACCGGGTACGGCATGGGGCCCGTGCACAGCACGTTGAAGACCACCTACGTACAGAGCAGCTACGCCCGCTTCGAGCTCGGTACGGTCACGCTCGGCGTCGTCTACGCCCTCTGAGCCGGCCGACCGGCCCGGCCCGATCCCGTGCTACCTTCCAGGGCTGCATGACGCCCCCCGTGAGTCGCGCCCTGCTCTTCGCCGCGGTCGGTGGCTTCCTCGGCTGCGCGGGCAACGATGCGGGGACCGTCACCGCCTCCTCCACCGACGCCTCCATGACGCTCGAGAATTTCACCGCGCGCTGCACCGCGCGCCACGGTACGGTCGAGCTCCACAGCCACTGCGGCGGCGCCAACTCGTGCAAGGGCATGTCGTACGACACCGCCACCCACGTGCTCACCGAGCACACGTGCAAGGCGTCGAACACCTGCGCGGGCTATAGTTGCGTGATCCCGGGCTGAGAGGTCGAGAAGGAATCATGTCCGAGAGCACCTCCGAGACGTTCGCCGCCAGTCGTGCGCTGCTCACCGCGGCGCTCGGAGGACTGCTGTTCTTCGCGACCCCCGCGTGCAGCACGAGCCACCCGGCCGCGAGCGATGCCGGCCCGGGCGTCGACACGGGCACCGTCGTCGTCGTCGACACGGGCACCGCGACCGACACCGCGGTCGCGGACAGCGGGCCCGTCGGCGACGCGAGCGACGCGGCCGACGGCGACGCCGAGGCGGGGCCCGTCGACACGGGTGGTCCCGACGCGAGCTGCGCCGACGCGGGCATCGGCGTCACCAAGTCCGTGGTCGACGCCACGATGACCCTCGAGATCTTCACCAAGATGTGCGAGGCGCGGGGCGGCAAGCTCGAGCTGCACAGCCACTGCGGCGGCAACAACACCTGCAAGGGCTTCTCGTACGACACCGGCACGCAGACGCTCACGGAGCACAGCTGCAAGGGCTGGAACACGTGCGCGGGCTACAGCTGCGTGATCCCCTGCTACTGACCCCTGCTACCGAGCGGTCGTCGCGAGCCCGGTCCAGAAGTCGAGCCCCACGCTGCGCGCGAGCCAGAGGCGCGTGCGTTCGGGGAGCGTGGTCCGCTCGTCCTCGGTGCACGCCTGCTCGAGCCGACCGAGGGCCTCGCGGACGGGGTGCTCGCGGAGCAGCGCGAAGAGCTGGCCCTCTCGTGGCTCGAGGCGCAGGCGGGCGATCCCGGTCGACTTTCGCATCACCGCCCACCACTGGGTCGAAGGCGGAGGCAGCGCCACCCTGGTCTCGCCCGGGTCGTCGAACAGGCTCGCCCGTAGCTCCACCAGCGGCCAGTGCTCCTCGAACACGACCACCGCCGGTGACGACTCGAGGCGAGCGTCGAGCAGGCGCGCCGCGTCCTCCGCCGAGGGGCGGTACGGCACGAGGTCCGGCGCGCGGAACACCGCGCGAAAGGCGGCGTCGATCGTCACGGCCTCGCGCAGCGCCTCGGCATCGCGTCCGTCGAAGCCCGCGGCGAAGTGCGCGGGGAACCCCTCGGCCACGTCGTCGATGTCCCAGCTGCGCGGCGGGTGGGCGAGGAGGTAGCGCGCCGCCCAGTCGTTGAACGCCCAGTGGCCGAGCAGGCGGGTGGTGAGCGGGAAGGTGCCCTGCAGCACCGTGAACAGCCGGAACCAGTACTGACGGTTGTAGACCGCGAGCCGGTCGCGCGCCGACGCGTTGTGCGCCGCGCGGGCGTCGACGGCGGGGTCGTAGAGCTCGGGCGTGGCGCGCAGCGTGCCCGTCGCGCGGTCGAGCGGCGTGCGCAGCACCGACGAGAACCGCGCCTGGAACTCGGCGAGCCACGGGGGGGTCACGCGCGCGCCTCCTTCGCCTTCTCGAGCTCCGCGAGCACGACCTCCATCGGAGGGATGTTGCCGTCCCACTCGAGCAGCGTGGGGAACGGCCCACCGAGCTGCCAGGCCTTGCGGTAGAGCGCCCACACGGCGTCGCAGACGGGGTGGTCGTGGGTGTCGACCAGCGTGCCGTCGGGCTCGCGAGAGTGCCCGGCGACGTGCACCTGGAGCACGCGCGAGAAGTCGATCGCCCGCAGGTATTCTTCGGGGTCGAAGCCGTGGTTCTGGCTCGACACGTAGATGTTGTTCACGTCGAGCATGAACCACACGCCCGCCTCGCGGACCACGCGCGTGTAGAACTCCCACTCGGTCATGGTGGAGCGCTCGAACTCGACGTAGCTCGAGAGGTTCTCGAGGCCGAACGGTCGGCCGAGCCGCGCTTGCACCGCGCGCGCGCGGTCGGCCGCGTAGCCCACGAGCTCGGGCAGGTAGGGGGTCGGGAGCAGGTCGTGGTGGTTCGCGCCGTGGGCGCCCGTCCAGCACAGGTGGTCGGTGACGAACGGCGCGTCGACCCGCTGGGCCAGGCCCGCGACGGCCGTGAGGTACGCCTCGTCGAGCGGCGCGTGGCCGAGCAGGTCCAGCCCCACCCCGTGCAGGACGATCGGGTAGCGAGCGCGCACCCGATCGAGCTTCTCCCGCGGGGGCACGGCCTCACCGAGGAAGTTCTCGCTGATGATCTCGAAGTAGTCGACCGCCGGCCAGTGCTCGAACAGGTACGGGTAGTGCGGCAAGCGGAGGCCGAGGCCGAGCGCGTCGCGGGCGAGCACCCTCGTGTCATACCGCGTCCGCGGCGTTCGGGTAGGCTCGGGCGATGCCCCTGCCCTGCCTCGTCTCGAGCCTCGCCGAGCAGCAGCGTCTGCGCGAGGAGTGCGCGCGTGTCGGCGTCGAGACCTTCACGAGCTCGCGCTACCAGCCCGGCCTGCTCCGCCACATCGTGCTGTTCCGGTACGCCGACGGCGTGACGCCCGCCGACAAGGAGCGCGTGATGCACCGGTTCCTCGCGCTGCAGGACGAGTGCCGCCGCGACGGCCAGCCCTACCTGCTCGGCATCGAGACCGGCGCGCAGGCGAGCGGAGAGGGCGCCGATCACGGCCTCGAGCAGGGCTTCCTGGTCACGTTCGCCTCGGCGGGCGACCGCAACCACTACGCGGGCACCCCGGTCGTGGACGACCCGCGCTACTTCGACCCGGCCCACGCGGCGTTCAAGGAGATGGTCGGTCCGCTCCTCGCACCGAGCGACGACCCGGCGTGCCCGTGCGGCGTCCTCGTGTTCGACTTCCGCGTCGCCCACGCCACCTATCTGCGCTAGTCACGCGGGCGCGCCGTCGTCGCCCGTCGGACGGCGCAGGTTCACGGGCACCACGAAGTAGCGCTGCCCGTTCGCGTGCGGCGGCGGCAACCGGCCCGCGTCCACGTTGACCTGGATGCTCGGGAACAGCAGCACCGGGGCGGCGAGCGTCGCGTCGCGCGCCTTGCGGAAGGTCACGAACCCCTCGCGAGTGGTCGACGCACGCAGGTGGACGTTGCTCTCCTTCGAGCGGCCGATGGTCGTCTCGAAGCGCATGGCACGCCCGCCGGGCTGGTAGTCGTGGCCGACGAACACGCGCGTGGCATCGGGCAACGCGTAGAGCTTCTCGTGCACCGACGTGTAGAGCTCGTCGGCGTCGCCGCGCGGGAAGTCGCAGCGGCCGACGCCGTAGTCCTCCATGAAGAGCGCGTCGCCGGTGAACACGGCGTCGCCGATCTGGAACGAGAGACACGCCGGGGTGTGCCCGGGCGTCGACAGGATCCGGAGCGCGAGGGCGCCGGCCTGCAGGGTCTCGCCGTCCTCGAGCAGGCGGTCGAACTGACTGCCGTCGGTCGCGAACGAGGCGTCGAACACGCCCTTGAAGGTCTCCTGCACGAGCCGGATGCCGGCGCCGATCCCGATCTTCGCGCCGAAGACGCGCTTGAGCCACTGCGAAGCCGACAGGTGGTCGGCGTGGGCGTGGGTCTCGAGCACCCAGTGCACGCGCAGGTTCTCCCCGTTGACGAAGGCGGCGACGGCCTCGACCGAGCCGGTGCTGGTCTTCGACCCGACCGGGTCGTAGTCGAGCACCGGATCGATGACGACCGCGTCCCGCGTGGCCGGATCCCACAACACGTAGGTGAGCGTGAAGGTGCGCGGGTCGAAGAAGTGCTGGACGTTCATGGCTGGGTCTCCGGGGAATGGACGGTGGTCCGAGGACGGGCGAGGAAGACGGCGAGGAGCACGACGAGCGGGCCGGCGATCAGCGGAACCCGCGGACCGACCTGCTTGCCGAGCATGAACAACGCCATCGCGAGTACGAGCCAGGCAAAGCCAGAACGGAGCGCGGCGGCCGGCACACGACCGGCGAAGCGGGCCCCACCGAGGCTGCCGACCACGGCCACGACCGTGAGGAGCGCGGTCAGCCGCAGGTCGACGTGCGTGTGCCGCAGATGGCCGAGGAGGCCGGCGAACGACTGCAGGGCGATGACCATCAGCGAGGTGCCCACGGCCTGCCGCATGGCGAGGCCACCGAACAGGGCGAGCGCGGGGACCACGAGGAAACCGCCACCGGCGCCGACGAGGCCGGCCACGAGGCCCACCGACGCGCCGATGACGACGACGCGCCCGAGGACGAGGGTCGGGGTGCCCGTCGGCTCGAGGCGCGGACGCATCATGGCGAGCGCCGTGACCAGCATGACCACGGCGAACGCGAGGAGCAGCAGCGCGCCCGGGACCAGGCTCGCGAGGCGCCCCCCCACGAACGCCCCGCCCATGGCCGCGCCCCCGAACACGGCGCCCGCCCGGGCGTGCACGTTGCCCGCGCGAGCGTGCGACAGCGCGCCGACGAGGCTCGTGGTCCCGACGACGAGGAGCGAGGTCGCGATCGCGGCCTTCGGCTCCATGTGCAGCAGGTAGACGAGCACGGGCAGGGTGAGGATCGAGCCGCCGCCGCCGAGGAGCCCGACGGTGACGCCGATCAGCAGCGAGAGCGCGAGAGCGACGAGGAGCACGCCGACCAGGAGAGCAGGAGACGTGCCACCGTCGAGCACGCCGATCGCGGGGCGAAGCCGGGTGGGCTGCAACCCCCTGAAACGCGCGTTGCAGCACGATGAAACATGGAGACCGGCGCCGGATCGCGCCGCCCGTAGCTCGTGGGTGGCATCGTCCGTGCTGGGGCGTACGCGATGCGCCCGTTCGCCCCCGTCCTCGCCGTCGCCGCTCTGCTTTCCGTCCCCGCGCAGGCCCAGCAAGCTGGCTACGACCCCGATCGCGGCGCGTACCTGCGCTCGTCGGACGGCGCCTTCTCGTTCCACCCCTATGCGATGGTGCAGCTGCAGCACACGGCCACGTTCGGCGACGCCGCCGCGCGCGAGGGGTTCTCGCTGCGATCGGCGAAGTGGGTGATGCGCGCCTACGACCATTCGCACGACCTCACCTTCCACTACCAGCTCAACGTGGGCGACGGCCGGGCGGTCGCCGAGGACGTGTTCGTGCGCTGGGAGCCACGCCCGTGGCTGACGGTCACCGTCGGCCAGATCGAGGTGCCCTTCAACCGGCAGCACATCACGCTCGAGGCCTTCCAGCAGCTGATCGACCGGTCGACGGTCGACGCGCGCTTCAACCTGCAGCGAGACCAGGGCGTCTCCCTCCGTCTGCGCTCCGCCGCGCTCGAGCTCACCGTCGGCGCGTGGAACGGCGCGCGCCAGAACGCGGTCAACGACGACCCGACGCTGCTCGAGACGGTGCGCCTCGCCTTCGAGCCCTTCGGCCCGATCCCGTTCCAGGAGTCGGACCTCGCCGATGCTCGGCACCCGCGCCTCTCGCTGGCCCTCGCGGCGGCATGGAACCCGCGTCGCGTGTTCGCGCCCGACCCCGACCAGCCCAAGGCCACGATCGAGCAGCGACGCATCGGACAGGCCGTGCTCGAGGTGACGCTGCGCCACGCCGGGCTCTCGCTGACCACCGAGCTGCATGCGCGTCGGTTCGAGTCCGACGGTGGAACGGCCACCGACTACGGCGAGCTGCTGCAGGCCGGCTTCTTCGTCGTGCCGCGGCGCCTCGAGGTCGCGGGCCGGCTCGCGCGCTCGACGGGGGCCGTGGCAGCCGGCGACCCGGTGCAGGAGACCGCGGCCGGCCTGAACCTGTTCCTGCGGGGACACCGCCTCAAGCTGTCGGCCACGTGGACCGCCACCCGCCTGCGCCGCGGCACGGGCGAGCAGCGGCTCCGGAGCCAGCTCGAGGTGTTCTTCTGAGCGAAACGAAGTGCTGCGGGCAGAGCCTGTGAATGTTTGTCGGCCGCCCATGGAGGCGGCCGATGCTTCGCTCCATTTCGTTTCGCTCAGCGAACGACCGGGAGCGCCGCGGCGTTCCAGGCCATCATGCCGCCGCGCAGGTTGAGGACGCGCTCGAAGCCGAGCGCGGCCAGCTTGCGCGCGGCCTCGGTCGAGCGCTTGCCCGACCGGCACACCACGACCACCGCGGCCTCGCGGTCCCAGCCCTTGGTCGCTCCCTCGACCGTGGCGAGCGGCACGAGGTCCGCGCCCAGGATGTGACCCAGCTCGCCGACGAACTCGTCGGGCTCGCGCACGTCGACGACATGCGCGCCGCCGAGGTGGGGAGCCAGCGCCTGCGGCTCGACGTCACGGAAACGACCGGCGGGGTTCACGGGGCTCGCGTCGAAGAGGGCGTGGGACATACCGCGTTCGTCAGCAATCCACGTACCAGGCGCGACACCCGATGCCGGCGGCGCGGGCCGCCCTCCCGGTGCTTCACGACGTTTCACGGATGTTTCACCATGTTCCAGGTGGCCGCCGCCCGCGGTCGGTTCGAAGGGCGGACCGCGCTGGCACGCGGAGTGCTGTGTCGGGCGCATGGCCCTCCTGCTCCGTCCGCTGTTCGATCGCGAGAGCTCCACGTACACCTACCTGCTGGCCGACCCCGACACGGGCGAGGCTGCGCTCGTCGATCCCGTCCTCGAGCAACACGCGCGGGACCTCGCGCTGATCGAGGAGCTGGGGCTGCGGCTCTGCTTCGTCCTCGAGACGCACGTGCACGCCGATCACGTGACGGCGGCGGCGCTGCTCCGCGAGCGCACCGGCGCGCGCACCGTGGCCTCCGCACGGGGC
>CAZUZY010000138.1:0-18611 GCA_964624885.1 uncultured Polyangiales bacterium
CGATCCGCGCGCGACCGTCGCGGCGCGCGCGGCGGCGGTGGTCGCCCTCTCGGCGCACGAGGCCGAGCACGACACCCTCACCCGGATCGCCGAGGGCACCGCGGCCCCCGAGCTACGCATCGCCGTCGAGGCCGCGACCTCCGACGACGACGATGCGCTCGCCGAGGCGCTGGAGGACGCGCAGAAGCACGCGTGATCCGCTTCCTCACGACCCTGCGCGCGTGTAGCGTCGTGTCGCCGTGGCTCTGGACCTCGATCGGCTCACCCAGCTCGTCGCCGCCGCGGTCGAGTCCCCGCACGACGACGCGCCGCGCCTCGTGCTGGCGGACCACCTCACCGATCGCGGAGACCCCCGCGGAGAGCTGATCCAGCTGCAGTGCTCGCTCGCGCGCATGACGGCAGACGCGCCCGGCCGCGCGGCGCTCGTGGATCGAGAGCGGGCGATCCTCGAAGCCCATGGCGCCGCGTGGACCGCGCCGTTCCTCCCCGTCGTCGGCGCCGCGTTCACGCGCGGGCTGGTCTCGAGCCTCCACCGCTCTCCGACACAGCTCGGCAAGGAGCGCGCGATTCTCGAGGCGTCACTGCCGCGCTTCGGCGTCGAGCGACTGATCCTGCGCGGCGCGACCAAGAGGGTCGCCGCGCTGGCCGACACGAGCGCCCTCGCGTGGGCGCCCGAGCTGCGGTGGTACGACTGTCAGCTCGACGACGCATCGCTCGCCACCTTCGTGCGCTCCCCGCACCTGCACCGCGTGTCCACCCTGATCCTCGAGAAGCTGCGGTGTGGCGACACGGGGCTGCTCTCCCTGGCCGAGGGTTTGCCGCGGCTGCAGGCCCTCGAGCTTCCCGCGCCGACCCACGGGGGGGCGTTCACGACGCCGGGCCTGATCGCGCTGCTCGAGGCCGCGCCGCGCATCCGGGGGCTCCGCGTCGATCACGCCTACCGGGTGCGGTTCGAGGTGCTCGCCGAGAGCCCCGTGCTCGCGCAGCTCCGGTCGCTGGAGATGGGTACGACCTCGACCGAGGGAGCGCGGGCGATCGTGGGCTCGCCGCACGTCGGTGGGCTCCACGCGCTCGTGCTCGATCCCATCACTCCCGTCGACGACACGTGGCTCGATGTGGCGCTCGGGAACCCCGCCCTCGCGGGGCTCCGGCACCTGTCCTTCCGCCGTCCCTTGCGAGAGGCGCTCGATGAGCGGCGGGTCGAGGCGCTGCGGGCACGCTTCGGGGCCGCGCTCCGCATCGCTGGGTGAGCGCTCCCCTTCGGCTTGCGTCTCCGACGTCTCCTCGGCGGCGATGCCCGGACTCGCCCCCGAGAAGTCCGCGACCGACGTCGCCGCCGAAGAGGAAGATGGGCTACTTCGCCGTGTCGGTCGTCAGCGCCGTCGGGACCGGATCGCCGGTGAGCGAGCCGAGGAAGTCGACCAGGTCGGCGATCTCCGCGGTCGACAGGTCGACCGCCGTCACGTCGGTCGTGGTCGCGCCGTCCGCGGTGTCGCTCGCGCCGGCGTCGCCGGTCGGCTTGCCGACGGTCGTGTACCAGGTGACCGCCGCGGTGAGCGACGCGTGTTGCCCCGCGTGCATGTAGGGCGCGGTCTGGGCGACGCCGCGCAGGCTCTTCGTGCGGAACTTCCCCGTCTGGGTCGTCGCGTCGGCGACGAGGCCGGTGAGACGCTTGGTCGTCTTGTCGTCGCTGTACGCGCCGTCGGAGTTGAACGGGCTCGCGAGCAGCGCCGGCACGTCGGCGAAGCGGCCGTTGTCGGTCGCGGGGACGTGCGGCCCCGTCTGCGGGAGCCCGAGCGCGTAGAACTTGTCGTCCGAGAAGTTCGGACCGCTGTGGCAGGTCTGGCAGGCACCCTTGCCGATGAACAGCTTGAGCCCGCGCTTCTGACCGGCGGTGAGCGCCGTGAAGTCGCCCCCGAGGTACTTGTCGATCGGCGCGTTCTTGCTCGTTAGCTTGCGAAGATACGCGGCGATCGCCTTGCCGTAGTTCGCGTAGATGCGGTTCACGATGTCCTTGTCCTCGGCCTTCATGCCGTCGAACGCCGCGTCGCCCGGCTTGCCGACCGCGGGGAGCTCGGCCGCGAGGGCGCTCGTCGGATCGAGCCGCGGGTCGAGCGCGGGCGTGAAGATCGCGTCGTATTCCGTGCGGTACTTCTTGAACAGCACGTGCACGACCTCGAGGCGCGTGCTCTTCATGGTCTTCGGGTTCTCCGCGACCGCGAGCGGCAGCGACCACTGCGAGTCGAACCGCCCGGCCCAGTTGGTCCAGGCGTAGTACGAGGCGTTGGCGAGCCCCGGCGTGTTGCGTGTGCCGTAGTCGATCCCGAGCGACACGTTGTTCGGCTTGGAGCGGTTGTCGTCGAGCCCCGGGCCCCCGTGGCAGCTGGCGCAGGAGACCTTGCCCGTCGCCCCGACCGTTCCGAGCCCGCCGTTGCTGCCGTCGTCGCCGACCACGAGCGCACCCGCGTAGCTCTTCTCGAAGAACAGCATCTGCCCGAGCGTTGCCGCCTTGGCGTCGTCGGCGAACTTGTTGGTCGGATCCTTGGGGACGTCGGGGAGCGGTCCGAGCGTCTTCAGGACCGCCCACTCGGCGTCGGTGAAGCCGTCCTTGCCCGTGCTGCCGTCGGCGCCGTCGGACGCGTCGGATGCGTCGAGCCTGGCGTCGGTCCCGGTGTCCGCCACCGCATCACCCCCCGCGTCGTTGCCCGTGTCGCTCCCTGTGTCTTCGCCGCCCGCGCCCGCGGGGTCGTCCGACCCGCAACCGAGGAGACCGAACACCACTCCGAACCCCACCCCGAAGATCCCAGCTCGCATGACGCGCCCCTTTCGGTGTCGTTCTGCGTCGCGTGGCGACGCCTCGCACCCGGCCGCACTACCCCGCAGGGACCGACTCGTCACGGTGCGTGACGATCGTCTTCGTCCGGTGTACTCCCGTGCGGGGGGCTCTTCTTGCGTGCTTTGTTCATCACGGAGGCGATCGCGGACGTGCCCACGTTCGCGGAGAAGCGGTCGTCGGATCCGGTCGCCGACGACGCGATGGATCGCTACTCCGGCGGCGAGGCCGCGGCCTTCTCCGTGCTCTACGACCGGCTGTCTCCGCGCATCCGGGGCTGGGTGAGTCGACAGACCCGCGATCGGCATCAAATAGAAGATCTCGTGCAACAAACGATGCTGCAGGTGCACCTCGCCCGGGCGGTCTTCGTCCCGGGCAGCCACGTCTCTCCCTGGGTGTTCGCCATCGCGCGGCGCCTCGCCTCGAACGCGGCCCGGGGCTCGCGGCGCATGGCCCGGGTCATCGAGGGCCGCGACCACGACGCGCCCTCCTCGGACGCGGCCGCCGACGAGGTCGCTTCGGCGCGCGAGCTCGCCGACCGGACCGAACGTGCGCTCGCCGCGTTGCCCGAGCCACAGCGAACCGCGTTCGAGCTCCTCCGCATCGAAGGGCTCACGCCGCACGAGGCGGCCGAGGTCCTCGGCACCACCGTCGGCGCCGTCAAACAGAGGGCGCACCGTGCGCTCGAGGCCTTGCGCGCTACCATGGGAGAGCATCGATGATCGACCCCCGCGCCGACCTGCTCGCCGAGATCGCGCGCACCCCGTCGCCCACCCGGTCGGAGCAACGCGGCCAGCTCCTGGTCATGGGTGCGGTCGCGGCGTTGGTGTCCCTCGGCATCTTCTTCGCACGCGGCGGCGTCCGGATCGCGCCGCGGCCCGTGTCCCTGGTCACGACCACCGCGGTCGGGTGGGGGCTCATCGCGCTCGTCGCCACGTTCTTCGCGGTGACCCAGGGTCGCTCGTCGCTCGGTCGCCCCGCTCGCGACCTGTGGCTCGTCGTCCTCCTCACCCCCGTCGCGCTCTTCGCGTTCAAGTGCACGGTGTCGCAGCTCGACCCCGCGATGGCCATCTGGTGGCCGAGCCGCCCCGGCCTGCGCTGCCTGCTCTTGTCGGTCCTCACGGCGGGGTTCCCCTTCGCGGTCGCCCTCCGCGCTCTCCGTCAGCGCACCCTCGCCCACAGCACCCTCGCGGGCGCGGCGACCGGGGTGGGCATCGCGGCGGTCGCCGGCGTGTTCGTCGACCTCTGGTGCCCCGTCGGCCATCCCCTCCACGTCCTCATCGGCCACGTCCTGCCCATCGGCGTCCTGGCCCTCGCCGGCGCAGCCTTCGCCCGCCGCGCCTGACGGTCACGTCCACCGATGACGCGCGATCTTCGGTCCTCGACGCCCTGCGCGCGCGGACCCGTACGCTAGAATGGCACGATGCGCCGCGCGTCGCGCACGATCGTGTACGGTCTCGCGTGGGCGGTGATCGCCTGTGGTCGCCCCGCGCAGGTCGCGGTGACGCCGGCGTACGCCGATCGGGATCACGACGGTGTTCGTGACGAGGACGATCGATGCCCGGACGCTCCGGAGGATCGCGACGGCTTCGAGGACGGAGACGGATGCCCCGACCCGGACAACGACAAGGACGGCATCCCCGACACCGACGACCAGTGTCCGAACGCAGCGGAGGTCTACAACGGCTTCGAGGATCAGGACGGCTGCCCGGACCATTTCCATCCGCCGCTCCCGATGGAGACGACGATCGAGGGCGTCGTGCTGTTCGACGAAGGTGCGGTGGTGCCCAAGGGGCAAGCCGACGCGACCGTCGCCGCGGTCGCCGCGTACCTCGAGAGCAACCCGCAGATCCTGCTCGTGCAGATCGAGGGACACGCGAGCGAGCCCGGAAAGCCAGAGGCGCAGCTCCAGCTCTCGCAAGCGCGCGCAGAGGTGGTCCGCAAGATGCTGGTCGCCCGAGGCACGGACGCGTCGCGGGTGCGCGCGAAGGGCTTCGGCGCGTTCTGCCCTCACGATCCCGCGAGCCAGCCAGCGAATCGACGGGTGCAGTTCCGCGTGGCCAAGGTCGCGGAGGGGCCGGTGTCGACCGGTCTCGGTTGCGCCGCGGCCACCAGCGCCGGCGTGATCTCCGCCCCCATCCCGTGAAGGAGGGGCTGGCCTGCCCGCGGGGTCGCGAGCTTGCGTTCAGCGAGCTCGGCGCGAGCGTGCGCTCTGGTCAGGATCGACTCCGTGTCCTACGACCCGCTTGATGGGAACCTGGGGACCGGGCACGTTCGAGAGCGACCACGCGCTCGACTGGTGGGGAGATCTTCGGGAAGGAAGCCCGTCGCTGGCGCGCGACGCCCTCGAGCGGGTGGCCAATGCCGCGGCCAACGCCGACCTCGACGCCGACGACTGCTGCGAGGCGCTGGTCGCCGCCGAGCTCGTGGCGGCCGCGGCCGGTCGTGGGATCGACCGACTGCCCAGCGAACAGGCCCAGGCCTGGCTCGAGGAGCATCGCGCGGCGCTCGGGTTCCTCGAGCTCGCGCGCTCCGCCGTGGAGCGGTTCGACTCCCGGTCGGAGCTCCAGGAGCTCTGGGACGAGGGCGGTCGCGACGAGGGCTGGCACGCGAACGTTGCGGAGCTGCGGCGCCGCCTCGCCAAGGTCTCGTGAACAGGGAGCTGCTGAAGAAGGTCGCGCCTTCCCTTCGTGCGCTCGGCTTTCGGGGCTCTGGCCAGAACTACCGGAAGACCGAGGGCGACTTCGTCTTCATC
Source organism: uncultured Polyangiales bacterium (assembly GCA_964624885.1). Lineage (GTDB taxonomy): Bacteria > Myxococcota_A > Polyangia > Polyangiales > JADJMO01 > JADJMO01. Next base: position 5,589 of record CAZUZY010000138.1, read on the forward strand.
ATCAACTTCCAGGGCAGCAGCTCGGGTGACTCGTTCTTCGTCAACCTGGGCGCGCAGCCCACTTTCATTCCCTCCGAGGGTGAGGCGGATCCGAAGAAACTCAAGGAGTACGACTGCGTCTTCCGCCGAAGAATGGACGGCGACTGGCGGTGGAACCTCTCCGAGTCGCAGCTCGCGTCGCTGGTGCGGCAGGTCGCGAGCGCGCAGGCCGCCTTCTTCGAGAACGCCCAGACCCTGCGGAGTGCGCTCGCGGTCGATTCGCCCGACACGCTCCTCAGCAAGTTCACCGCCGGCACCTCCGAGGCACGCGCGGCGCTGCACTTGGCTCGCGCGGCCGTCAGGCTCGGTCACCTGGCCACGGCGCGGGGCCTGGTCGAACGCGGATTCGAACTGGCCGGCGATCGCCCGATACTCTTGCTCGCCGACCTCCAGCGTGTGCGGGACGAGACGGCGGCCTACCGCTGAACGGCCGCCGAGGCTTGGGTCCAAGAATGCGGTCGCCATCCCGTGGCGTCGAGGCGATCGCTCCGCTCGAGCATTCGTTCGCCATCGTCCGGCCTACCCCGTCGCGTCTGCGACGTCCCGGCTGGGGGGCACACCGAACTTGCGCGCGTACTCCCGGCTGAACTGGCTCGGGCTCTCGTACCCGATCTCGTACGCGGTGGCCGTGACCGAGGCGCCCCCCGCGAGCAGTCGCCGGGCCTCGAGCAGGCGCAGCTCCTTCTGGTACTGCAGCGGCGTCGTCGACGTGATCGTCTTGAAGTGCTGGTGGAAGGACGACGTGCTCATGCCGACCCTTCGCGCGAGCTCGGGGATGGCGAGCGGCGAGCGGATGTCGCCCCGGATGTGGCCGATGGCGCGAGCGATGGCGCTCGCCTGGCTGTCGTGGCGCAGCAGCTTGCGGAGCATGCCGCCGAACGGAGCCACGAGCAGGCGGTAGTGGATCTCCTTGGAGACGAGCGGGCCGAGCACCCTCGCATCGACCGGATGGTCGGCGAGCGCGAGGTATCGGCCCAGGGCATCGAGGAGCCCGGCGTCCGCGCGCTGGGTCTCCGCCGCACGAGCGGTCTCGGAGTCGAGCGTCGACGGCGCGACCTCGTCGTAGAGCTTCCGGACGAGGGTGACGTTCAGCTCGAAGACGAGCGCCAGGTAGGGCGCCTTCGTGATCCGGGAGCGCACGGGCAGGTCGTGGCTCACGAGCAGACACTCGCCCGGGCCGAACAAGATCGCCTGCTCTCCGAGGGAGACGCGTTTCGCGCCTCGGAGGATCAGGCAGAGGACGGGCTGGTACAGCGAGGCCTCGAGGGAGCTCGGGGAGCCTCGTCGGAGGAGCACGAGGTCGTCCATCGGACGCACCGTCTCTTGTCCGGTGGCGGCCGCAGCCGCGACGTGGCGCGACGCTTGTTCGACGAGTCTCTCCAGGTGCGTCCCAGCGCTCCCACCGGCCATGACAAGGAGACTACGCTCGTTTCGAAGATCCTCTTCGTCGCTGGAGGATCGAGCATGCTCTTCGGAGGAAAGGGCAGGCGCCCCGGACCGCAGGTGGGTAGGGTCGAGTCGGCTCGAACAGGGCCCTCGATCGCCAGCGAACCAAGGAGCGGCTTCCATGACGAACACCCAGAGGACCCTTGGCAACAGCAACCTTTCGGTGGGCCGGGTCGGTCTCGGATGCATGGGCATGTCGGAGTTCTATGGTGGGACGCGCGACACGGCGGCCCACGTCAAGACCCTGCACGCGGCCATCGAGCTCGGCATCCGGCTCTTCGACACCGCCGACATGTACGGCGCCGGACACAACGAGGAGCTGCTCGGAAAGGCCTTCGCGGACCGTCGCGACAAGGTCACCGTGGCGACGAAGTTCGGCGTCCGGCGGGGGCCTGCGGGGGAGTGGCTCGGGATCTGCGGCCGACCGGAGTACGTGAAGGAGGCCTGCGAGAAGAGCCTCCGGCGCCTCGGCGTCGAGACCCTCGACCTCTACTACCAGCACCGTCCCGATCCGGACGTGCCGGTGGAGGAGAGCGTCGGTGCGATGAAGGAGCTCGTGCAGGCGGGCAAGGTTCGCTTCCTCGGCGTGAGCGAGTTCTCGGCCGATCAGATCCGCGCGGCCCACGCCGTTCATCCGCTCACCGCGCTGCAGACCGAGTATTCGCTCTGGACCCGCAACGTGGAACACGACGGGGTCCTGCAGACCTGTCGCGACCTCGGCATCGCGTTCGTCGCTTACGCGCCGCTGGGTCGCGGCTTCCTCACGGGCGCGATCCCCAGCACGGACGCGCTCGACGAGGACGACTGGCGGCGGAAGAACCCACGCTTCACCGACGCGGCCCTCGCGGAGAACGCGCGCTTCGTGGAGCTCGTCCGGGACCTCGCCGCGAGGAAGGGCGCGACGGCGGCGCAGGTGGCGCTCGCCTGGGTCCTTTCGCAGGGCGAGGACGTCTTCGTGATCCCCGGCACCCGTCGCATCGAGCGGCTGGAGGAGAACCTCGGCGCCTGGAAGGTCGGCCTCACCCAGGAGGAGCTCCTCGAGATCCGGAGCCGCTTGCCGAAGGAGACCGTCGGTGCACGCTACTGACGGCGTCGCCTGAGCGCTCTCGGGATCAGTCGTCGCCCCACGGGCGAAGGGGCGGCGCGGGCACCGGTGGAGTCCTGACGAGGACGGGCGCCGGCGCGACGGACGGGGGTGTCGACGGCGAAGCGAGCACCTCGGGCGCAGCCGACGCGCCCGCCACGGGGGGCGGCGCGAGAGGCGCCGCACGCGCGGAGAACGCTCCACCTGCGAACGCCGAAGCGCCTCGGTCTCCCTGCGAGAGAGCGCTCCGGCCGAACACGAGCGCGCACAGACCGAGCCCGAGCCCGAGGGTCACTCGCCAGAGATCCCTCCGCCGCGAGCGTGGGGCCGGTGGGGCCTTCGCCTCCACGGGCGAGAGCGTGTGGTGTTCACCAGGAACGGGCGTGCGCAGCGCGCCGTGCGCTCGACGAGCCCGCATCGTGGCGCGCTCGATCGCCACCGCCACCGTGTGCCGACGCTGCGCGAGCCGGTCACCGAGGTGTCGCTCCACGAACGCCGCCACGTCGGCCGCCGTCGTCTCACCGACGTCGGCCAGCGCCTCCTCGAGGGCCTGCCCGAGCTCCGCGGCCGTCGCGAACCGCTCGCTGGCCTCGTGGGCGAGCGCGCGTCGCACGGTCCGGCGTACCCCTTCGGGCACCCCGCGGAGCGGCGCGGCCGGGCGGCCCGCGGCGAGGATCGCCATGGTCTCTTCCTGCGAGTCGCCCTCGAAGGGCAGCCTGCCGGCGAGCAGCTCGTAGAGCACGACACCGACCGCCCACACGTCGACCCTCCGGTCGATCGCCTCGCCCGCGAGCTGCTCGGGCGCCATGTACGGTGCCTTCCCCTTGAAGTGGCCGTCTGCCGTCGCTGCGGCGCTGCGCGCCTCGGCCCGCGCGATGCCGAAGTCGATCAGCTTCACGGCGCCGCCCGCGGTCAAGAGGACGTTCTGCGGCGACACGTCACGGTGGACGACGCCGAGCCAATGGCGCTCGTCGTCGCGGGCCTCGTGCGCGGCGTGGAGCCCGGCGCAGAGGTCGGCGGCGATGCGCAGCGCGATCCCCACGGGCACGCGCTCGCCCGCCCTGGCCGCGGCCCGCCGCAGCCGGGAGAGCGACTCGCCGTCGACATATTCGAGCGCGAGGAACAGCTGGTCGTCGCGCACGCCGACCGCGAGCGTCTCGGCCACGTTCGGGTGGGCGACGCGCGAGGCGATCCGCGCCTCGTCCGCGAACATCCGCTGGAAGTGGTCGTCCTCGGCGAGGTGCGCCTTCACCTGCTTGAGTGCCACCAGGCACCCGTCGGGGGTGCGGCCGAGCCAGACGATGGCCATCCCGCCTTCCGCGAGCGGCGCCAGCACCTCGTAGGGCCCGAGCAGGTCGCCGGGCTGGATGCCCGAGCAAGAGAACCAAGTCATGCGCGTCTCAGGAGCAACGCGCGTTCCTGGATGCAGACGCGATCGTATGCGCGGATCGATCGCGCCCGCGCCCGTGAGGAGGCGGGTCGGGAGGCGCTCGCACCCGAGGAAACACGGGGCTGTGATCCACCGCAAGCTGTGGGGTGATCGATCCGATCGCGCACCTCGGATCGGATCGATCCGAGCGCAGACTGTGCCACGCCACGCCGCCCTCTGGCTCCGTGGCCGCGACCGCCGAGCGACCTTCACCATGAGCCATCCGATGTGCCCCGGGGCCCCGACCTCCGCTATCGTCGCGCCATGCTGCGTGACCCGCGTGAGCTCCGGTGGCCTTGCTTCGTCGTGCTCCTCTCGCTCGGCTGCGAGAAACCGCACGAGAGCGGACCGACCCCGGCCCCCAGCGCCTCGGCGCCCAGCGTCGACGGCAAGGCCGAGTTCGCCGAGGTGGCGTGCAAGTCGATTACTCTCTCCGGCACCAAGGAGCGTTCGCGTGTCGAGCAGGTCCGCGACGCCGTGCGCTGGGTCGCTCGCACCGCGAAGCACCCCACGATCCACAAGTGGTTCGACGCCGCGAGCAGGCCCGGCATCGCGATCCAGGCCTACGCCGAGTTCGTCACCGACGCAGCGAAGGAAGTCGGCGCCAACGTGCGCCCGTGCACCTTGCTCGAGACCCTCGCCAAGCTCCCCCAGGGGCCGGTGGTCACGATCGAAGGGGAGAAGGTCCTCTTCGACTACAAGGCCGTCGACACCCTGGTCGACGCCACCGCCGCGAAGGCCTCCGGCAAGCCGGTCGCGATGCCTGGGCTGCTCGCCGAGATGAAGTTCGCCGCCAAGCGCTGGGCGGAGACCCACCCGAGCTCGGAGACCCTCCCGGGCATCTTCGAGCTCGAGGCGCCGACCGATCTCGACGCCTTCTACGTGAAGTGCATCGCGCACACGGCCACCACGGCGGGCTACGGGAAGCTCCAGCCCTACCGCCCTTGATCGCTCCCGTGAGCACCATGCCGTCGAGACCTGCCGCGACCTCTTTCCCGCGGTCGCGGCAGCCCTACGCGAGTGCCAGCGCGGCGCGCACCAGCTGGACCAGCGTGACCACGAAGCACCCGAAGCCGACCGCGAAGGCGAGCGAGCGCCAAGGCTGGACGCCGGCCAGGTAGGCGATCGCGTGCACCACGCGGGCTCCGGTGAAGATCGCCGAGACGTAGAGGACCCACGGGCGCGGCGCCCCGAGGATCACCCAGAGGAACATCGAAAGCAGGAACGGCAGGACGTTGGCCATCGCGTTCCGGTGGGCCCGTGCCGCGCGCGCGACCGCTTCGGGGTCGGTCGCCGAGAGGGTCGCCCCTCGACGCACCGTCACGGCGTCTTCGGGGTTCGGGGTCGTGCCGGACCGCACGCGCAGGAGGCCGCTCGCGAGATCGATCGCGAACAGCAGGGTCACGAGGGCGGCGGCGAAGAGGGCGTACAGGGCCAGGTTCGGGACGAGGGCGTTCATGGGCTCCGTGCACAACGGTCCAGCGCAGCGAATCGGATGCCATCCGTTCCGGGGCGGACGTCCGTTGTGGTGGGCAGGAGGTCCCATGTTGCTGCAGGAGAAGACCGTCGTCGTCGTGGGTGCGTCGGGGGCCATCGGTCAGGCGGTCGCCCGCCGCGCCGCCGCCGAGGGCGCGCGGCTCCACCTGGTGGGGCGCAGCGAGTCTCCCCTCGTCCGCCTCGCGGCCGAGCTCCGGGCTCGCCACCACCTGGCCGACGCCACCGACGAGGCCGCCGTCGAGCGGGCGCTGCGGGCGGTCGTCGAGGAGACCGACCGGCTCGATCTCTCGTTCTGCGCGGTGGGCCCGCGGGCCGACGCCCACGGTTACGGGTTGCCCGCGACCACCCTGACCGGCGCGCAGTTCCAGCAGACGATCGCCGTCGTCGCCGGGGCGCAGTTCCTCGTCGCCCGCGCGGCCGCCCGTCACATGGTCCCGCGCGGGCGCGGCGCCATCGTCACCCTGTCGGCCAGCCTGTCCGGGCAGTTCGTCCCGTTCATGGCCGGTATCACCGCTGCCTGCAGCGCGATCGAGGGCCTGACCCGCTCGCTCGCGGCCGAGCTCGGTCCGCGCGGGGTCCGCGTGGTCTGCGCGCGGGCCGGCGGCATGCCCAGCACGCGCACCATCCAAGAGACCACGGCCGCCATCGCCCGCACGGTCGGCGCGCCCATCGAGCCGCCTTCGGGCACGCTCCGGCGCCGCCCGCTCGTGCCCGAGGAGGTCGCCGCCGCCGTCGTGTGGCTCGGCTGCGACGAGGCGAGCGGGATCGACGGGCAGGTGATCAACGTCTGCGGCGGCTCGATCGTCTCGCGGTAGGCGCGACCGTTGTACCCTCCGAACGCCATGACGGTCCACGCCCAGGTCGCCGCGGGGTTCCAGGCCCACCGCCGCGCCCTCACCACCTACGTCACCCGCATGGTCGTGCGAGAGGACATCGCCGAGGAGCTGGTGCAGCAGGCCGCGGTGCGGGCCCTCGAGCAGCCGTCGCTCCCCACCGAGCCCTCCGAGCTGCGGGCCTGGCTGTTCCGCGTCGCGACCAACCTCGCGATCGATCACCTGCGGCGCCACGGGACCTGGCGCGAGGGCGTGCTCGACGACACCCGCACGCGGGCGACCCGCGATGCGGGCTTCGTCGCCGAGTCCAGGCTGCTCGCCGGCTCGCCGGAGCTGCGGGCCATCGCCAAGGACCACCTCGCGGTCTGCTTCGCGTGCACGATGCGGAACCTGCGGCCCGAGGAGAGCTCCGCGCTGCTCCTGAAGGAGGTCTACGACTTCACCGTCGAGGAGACCGCCAGGGTGCTCGACGCCACGTTCGGCCAGGTGAAGAACTGGATCCAGTCGGCCCGCGCCAAGCTCGAGGCCCGCTACGCGACGACCTGCGCGCTCGTCACCAAGGAGGGCGCCTGCTTCCAGTGCGTCGAGCTCGACCGGTTCTTCGGCGCGAACCAGGGCGATCCGCTCGAGGGCACCCCGAAGGATCTAGAGGCGCGGCTCGTGGTCCTGCGCAACAAGCGCGATGCGCCGCTCGGCCCGTGGCATCGAAAGATGATGCGCCTGGTCGACGAGGTGCTCGAGATCGAACGGTAGTCCGCTCAGACCTTCCGCCGACCCACCGCGACCATGCCGCTCCCCGGCACGAGCCGCCCCACCACCGCCGACGGCTCCCCGAACTCCGCGACGAACCGCTCCGCGTCGGCGGGAGGCAGCGCGAGCAAGAGCCCCCCGCTCGTCTGTGCGTCCGCGAGGATCTTCTGCGTCGTCGCGTCGACCTCCGCGGAGAACCGCACCTTCGGCGCCACGAACGCCAGGTTCGCCGCCGTGCCGCCCGGCACGAACCCACCCTCGATCAGCGCGCGCACCCCGGGCAGCACGCGCACCGCGTCGGCGTCGAGCTCCGCGTCGAGCGCGCCGTCGGCCAGGGTCTCGAGCAGGTGACCGAGCAGGCCGTACCCGGTGACGTCGGTCGCCCCGTGCACCGCGAGTGGACGCGCCAGGGCCGCCGCCCGCCGGTTCGACGTGGTCATCGAACCGACCATCGCCTGGTAGCGCTCGTCCGTCTCGCCGAACGCGTCGCGCTTGAAGGCCGTGGCGAGGATCCCGGTGCCGAGCGCCTTGGTGAGCACCAGCGCGTCGCCCGCGCGCCCGCCGCGCTTGGTCCACACGCGCGCCGGATCGACGGTGCCGATCACGGCGCACCCGAACTTGGGCTCGGGATCGTCGATCGTGTGCCCGCCGACGACCAGCACACCCTCCTCCGCGCAGGTCCTGGCCCCTCCGGCGAGGATCGCCGCGAGGATCTCGAGCGGCAGCGTCTTGGTCGGGAACGCCGCGAGGTTGAGGGCGAAGCACGGCGTGCCGCCCATCGCGTAGACGTCGCTGATCGCGTTGGTCGCCGCGATGCGCCCGAACGTCTCCGGATCGTCGACGATGGGGGTGAAGAAGTCCGTCGTGAGGACGAGCGAAGGCGTCCCGGGCGGCGCGCCCGGCACCGGCATCACGGCGGCGTCGTCCGGCACCGTGAGACCGACCGCGCCCTCGGGGAGCGCGGCGAAGAGGTGGTTGCTCGAGCGCAGCACCTGCGCCCAGTCCGCCGGGCGGATCTTGCAGGCTCACCCCGCGCCGTGGGCGAGCTGTGTGAGTCGCACCACGTCGAGGCCGGTCATGGTCAGGGCCCGGATCAGAGCGAGGCGTACTTGTCGGCCGGGTACTTCTGGGCGGCCTTGTCGAGGCTCGTCTGCACCATCTCGGCCGTGATGACGTTGGGCAGGAGCTCGAACGTGCCGTCGGGGTAGTAGACGACGTAGGCGGGGATGCCGTTGCGATCGAGGCCCTTGTAGAACTTGTCGAGCAGCGCGTTGAGCTCGTCGCTCTCGTTGGTCATGTCGACCTTGACCGGCAGCACCTTGGTGCGGTCGAAGGCGTTGCGCACGGTGTCGCTCTCGATGAAGGCCTTCTCGTTGGCCTTGCAGCTCGCGCACCACTCGGCGGTGAAGTCGAGGAACACGGGGCGGTTGCGCGCGTGCTCGGCCTTGACGCGGTTGGCGTCGTACATCGTCCAGACGATGTGGCCGTCCTTGATCACGGGCTCCATCGAGCCCTTCTTGGCGCCACCGCCGTCGTTGGCGGCGAGGGCCACGGCCAGGGCGGGGCGCTCGAAGGTGACCATCGAGCGGTAGGCGAGCACCACGCCGGCCACCGCGATCAAGCGGACGATCCAGCGGCGACGGTGGGTGTGGCGCAGCCCGCCGAACGAGTGGTTTCCCCAGAACGCGACCGCGACGGAGAGCAGGAAGAACAGGAACCAGTTGGCCGCCTCGGGGGTGACCTGCTTCTGGAACGTGCGGAACAGCCAGATGGTGGTGGCGATGAGCGCGAAGCCCATCAGCTGCTTGACCTGCTCCATCCAGGCGCCGGGGCGCGGCAGCCGGTTGCCGATGGCCGGGATCAGCGTGAGCAGCAGGTAGGGCACGGCGAGCCCGAAGCCCATCATGCCGAAGACCAGGAACACCTGGACGGGGGTGGTGGTCGAAAGGAGCGCGAAGGCGACGGCGCTGCCGACGAACGGCGCCGAGCACGGCGTGGACATGATGGCCGCGAACCAGCCGTTGACCAGCGAGCCCCACGCGCTGCCCTCGTCCTCGTCCTTGCCCTCGGTCGAGATGAGGATCTCGAACACGCCGAGCGCGTTCAGGGCGAAGACGAAGACGATGGTGGTGAGCGCGGCGACGAACGGCGGGTGCTGGAACTGCATGCCCCAGCCGAGCCGCCGCCCCGACGCCTTGAGCGCCACGACGACGGCCGCGATGGCGAGGAACAGGCTGACCGTGCCCGCGGTGTAGGCGAGGCCGTGCTTGCGGCGCTGCGCGGGCGAGTGCTTGCCGTGCTCGACGACGTGGAACGCCTTCAGCGTGAGGACCGGCAAGACGCACGGCATCACGTTGAGGACCAGACCTCCGAGCAGCGCCGCACCCAGTACACCGAACATCGCTTGTCTCCTTGGACGCCCCTCGGGGCGCTTGGTTTCAGGCCTCGACTCAGATCAGCTCGGTGAGGACCGCGACGGCCTCGCCTCCGCCGATGCACAACGTCGAGAGCCCGCGGGCGACTCCGCGAGATTTCATGGCGTGCACCATGGTGGCGAAGATGCGGGCCCCGGACGCCCCGATGGGGTGGCCGAGGGCGATCGCGCCGCCATGGACGTTCACCTTACCATGGTCCAGCTCGCAGTCGCGAATGGCCGCCATGGCCACCACCGCGAAGGCCTCGTTGATCTCGAAGAGACCGACGTCGGCGACGGCCACGCCGGTACGCGCCGACACGTCCTTGATGGCCGCGACCGGCGCGGTCGTGAACCACTCCGGGGCCTGCGCGGCCGCGCCGTAGCCGAGGATCTTGGCGATCGGCGTCAGCCCGTGCGCCTTGACCGCCGCCTCGCTCGCGAGCACCACCGCCGCCGCGCCGTCGTTGATCGACGAGGCGTTCGCCGCGGTGATCGTGCCCTCCTTGTCGAACGCCGGCTTGAGCGCCGACATCTTCGCCGGGTCGCCCTTCTTGGGGCCCTCGTCCTCCTTGATCACCAGCGGATCGCCCTTCTTCTGGGCGACCGACACCGGCGCGATCTCGGCGTCGAAGCGGGACTCCTTCTGGGCCGCGAGGGCGCGGCGGAACGACTCCTTGGCGTAGTCGTCCTGGGCCTCGCGGGTGAACTTGTACTCGCGGGCGCAGAGCTCGCCGGCGACGCCCATGTGGAAGTTCTTGTAGGGATCCCAGAGGCCGTCGTGGATCATCCCGTCGAGCATCTGGCCGTGGCCCATGCGGTAGCCGCCGCGCGCCTTGGTCAGGTAGTAGGGGACGTTGGTCATCGACTCCATGCCGCCCGCGACGACCAGGTCGGCGTCGCCGAGCGCGATGGCCTTGGTGGCGAGCACGATCGACTCGAGGCCCGACCCGCAGACCTTGCTGACGGTGACGCACGGGACCTTGTTCGGGATGCCCGCGCCGAGCGACGCCTGCCGTGCGGGCGCCTGGCCGATGCCAGCGCTGAGCACGTTGCCCATGAACACCTGCTGGATCGCGTCGGCGGGGACCTTGGCGCTCTCGAGCGCCGCGGCGATCGCCACGCTCCCGAGCTTCGGGGCCGCGAGCTCGGAGAACACGCCCTGGAAGGCGCCGATGGGGGTGCGACGGGCAGAGACCACATAGACCGGGGGGAGAGCCATGCCCGGATTCATGGGCCAACCAGGCGCCGCCCGCAACAGTCATCGCCGGTCCACGCGGCCCTTCGTCGGGTCGCTGCGGCAGCCGCCGATCTTTCCATTCGGGCTGCTTCGTGGCACACCTTCGGGCATGCACGCTGCGCGCTGGTCCGCGACCGTTCTCGCGTTGGGTTTCGTCGGGTGTGGTGGCTACTCGGTCCCCTACGAGGGCGCCCAGGGCGCCGCGCGCAAGGCCGGCGAGGTCGCCGTCTACGACATCGACTGCAAGGACCCGGCGATGGGCCCGGCCGACTGCACCTACAACGGCGGCCCGATGGGCTTCAAGGCCGTCGGCGTGTTCCGCGTGCCGCCGAAGGCGCTCAAGGACTGGGCGGGCTACCGGCGCAAGGTGCAGGAGCAGGCCGCCCGCTTCGGCTGTCCGGCCGTCGCGATCCGCCGCATGGGGCCGGCGATGGCCGACGCCCAGACCACCGGCGGGTTCTGCATCGATCCTTCCGCCACGCCGGGCGCGCCGGCCAACGCGGGCGGCCCGGGCCCTGGCATCTCGGTCACCGGCACGGTCAACGTCACCGCGTGCTCGCAGGCCTCCGACTGCCCCGCCGGCACGATCTGCAACCGCGGTCAGTGCGTGGCGCCCGGCAGCCCCTGAGCCCGCGCTCGTTCAAGCATCGGCGGCCTCCACGGGCGACCGGCGGAGACGCCCGGGCTCGTCCTCGGGCGCGCCCGCGCGCTGTGCGACGACGTGGCGCGCGAACGCGCCGAACGTAGGGCCTGCCGAGAAGTAGAGCGCCGGGAGCCAGAACGGCACCCCGAGCACGTCCGGCGCGAGGTGGCGGAACAGCCCGGCCCGGATCAGCAGCACCTCGGCCAGCGGCCCGAGGAACGCGGCGACGAGCCCGAGCAAGAACCCCGCCGGCGTGCGGTCGAAGGCCACGAAGGCGCCGACGGCCGCGGTCGCGACGACGACCAGCTTCCGGGAAGGAGGCAGCCACGCGCTGAGCGCGTAGATCGCCGCGAAGGCCACGAGGGCGAGGACGAGGGTCTTCCGGCCCGCCGTCGGCCGCTGGCCCGCGAGGTGCGCGAAGCCACGCGCGTAGAGCACCCCACCGAAGCCATACGCGCCGGCGAACAGCACCGGCGCCCACCAGGCCGTCGAGAGCGCGACCGGATGGGTGTAGGCGGTCGTGCCGCTGAAGGTGTGGAACGCGTCGAGCAGCGTCCCGATCACCGCGCCGAAGCCGAGCAGGAGTGCAAGTGCGGACCCCATCGCCGGGAGGATGCCACACGTTCCGCGCGCCTAGCCCAAGAGTCGTTCCCAGAAAAGGAACAAATGCGTGACGTCCGTGGCAATTCTGTGAACTCCTGGTAGACTGCTCGTGTCACCCCTCACGGAGGTCTCTTTTGGACACCCCCCACCACGTCCGTGCCATCTCCCAGCTCGCCAACGCCCGCACCCTCGATGCGCCGTTCACCTCCAATCCTCGGCGGTGGCGGTTCACGCAGGCGGCGGTGTTCGTGCTGAGCGCGGGGATCGCCACGCTCTATGCGTACCGGGCGCCGGCGGCCGGGGCCTCGGTCGGCTCGCTGGTCGCGGACGGGGTCGTCACCCAGCGGGGATCCGCCAAGCCGCTCGCGGGCGTCACCGTGGTCCTCGACGGTGCGACCACCGCCAAGACCGACGCGCAGGGGCACTTCCACTTCGGTGGGCTGGCCGCGGGCGGGCATGCGCTCCGGCTCACCGGCGAGGGGCTCACCACCGTCGACGCCGAGATCACCGTGCAAGACGGCGCGAACCAGTTCGCGCTCGACCTGCAGCGCAAGGATCAGGCGCCGGCGGGCGAGGCCCCCGTCGAGGCCGAGGTCGTCGTCATCCAGCCCGCGAAGTGAGCGACGCCTCGGGCGCCTCGGGGTCGCTCGTCGGAGCGCTCGCGGCGCTCCGCGCGGGGCGGCGCGTCTTCCAGCGGCGGTGCATCCACAGCCATTCGGCCGGGGCCGCGCGCACGTAGGCGTCGAGCCGCGCGGCCATGGCACGCGTGGTCTCGTCGATCCAGGCGCGGCCGGCGCGGGGTGGAGGCACGAACACCTCCTCGATCGTCACGTGGTGTCCGCCGGCTCGTCCCCCGAGGGCGAGGAGGAGCGGGGCGCCGCTGCGCGCGGCGAGGGTCGCCGGCAACGTGTCGTGCGCGGCCTCCTCCCCGAGGAACGGCGCGAACACCACGCCGTGGGTGCGCTCCGGGTCCTGATCCACGAGGACGGCCACCGCCGCGCCGCGGTCGAGGCGAAGGCGCGCGGCCGCGAGCACGCCGCCGTCGG
>CAZUZY010000139.1:0-18602 GCA_964624885.1 uncultured Polyangiales bacterium
GAACCGCTCGGCGATGCGCTCGCGCGCGGCGTCGAGCGCCTCGAGCAGCGCGGCGTCGTGGCGATACCCGAGCGACCGCGCGAGCCGCTCGAGCTCCGGCCCGCCGTCGGGCAGGAGGTGGGTCTGGACGCCCGTCGCGAGCTGCACGCGGTGCTCGGCGCGCCGCAGGAGCAGGTAGCCGGCCTCGATGTGCCGCGCCTCGCGGTCGCTCACGTAGCCGCGGCCGCGCAGTCGTCGCAGCGCCTCGAGGGTGTTGGTGGCGCGGACGCCCGGGTCCTTGCCCCCCCACACGAGCTGCAGCGACTGCACGAAGAACTCCGCCTCGCGGATGCCCCCCGGCCCGAGCTTGAGATCGCGCAGCGGGGCGTCGGAGAGCTCGGCGCGCGAGCGCTGCACCATCTCGATCATCTCGCCCACGATCTGCGGGTCGACCGCGCGGCGGTAGACGAACGGGGCGAGCTCGGCGAGCAGCGCCTGGCCCACGGCGAGGTCGCCGGCGACCGCGCGGGCGCGGAGCAGGGCCGCGCGCTCCCACCCGCGCCCGAAGGCCTCGTAGTAGCCGATCGCCGAGGCGATCGAGTTGGTGAGCGGACCGCTCGCTCCCTCCGGGCGCAGCCGCAGGTCCACGCGGGCGCAGAAGCCGTCGTCGTCGTGCTCGTCCAGCGTGGGAACGAGGCGGCGGGCGATCTTGGTGAACGCATCGAACGGCCGCAGGGCGTCGGGGTCGCCGGCGTCGGTCTTGCTCGCGAACCCCTCGTCCGCGCCGTGCACGAACATGAGATCGATGTCGCTCCCCGCGTTCAGCTCGAGCCCACCGAGCTTGCCGAGGCCGATCACGCAGAACCCGTTGCGCTCGCCGCGATCGTCGACGACCTTGCCGAACCGCTCCTCCACCTGGGCGCGCGCCTCGAGCAGCGCGACCTCGAGCTGCGCCTCGGCCAGATCGCTCCATTCCCGGGCCGTGACGTCGATCTCGTTCTCGGGCTCGAGCTCCCGCAGCGCGATGCGCAGGCGGGCCTTGTTGGACGCCCGCCGCAGGCCGCGCCGCACCCGCGCCAGATCGTAGTCGCCCGTCGCCGCCTCGCACGCGACCAGCAGGCGTCGCACCTGGTCCTTGCGCTTGCGGGGGACGCTCCAGCCCTCGCGGGCCAGCTCCTCGAGGGCGTCCACCCGCGTGCGCACGAGCCCACGGAGGGCGGGGTAGGCGGCGGCGAGCGCCGAGGCGATCGCGAGCACGCCCTCGTCCCTGACGCCGAGCTCCGCGCGGGCCTCCGCCGCCGCGGCCGGGTCGCAGGCGTCCGCGAGCGCGCGCAGGCGACCGAAGCGAGGGTTCATGGGGTCAGAGCTCCGCGCGCCGTCACTTCTTCTTCAGGAACCGGCCGAGCAGGGAGTCGTTGCCCTCGTCTTTGCCCTTGCGGTCACGCTCGTTGCGCATGGTGTAGAGCCGCACCTCGCGCGCGGCCTCCACGTGCCGGGGGTTCTGCTCGGCGATCTCCCGGAAATCGCGGATGGCGTCGCCCATGCGGCCCGCGGCCTTGAGGAGCATCGCGCGCAGGAACTTGATGCGCTCGCTGCGCGGCGAGTCGGAGAGCGCGACGCCGATCTTGAGCAGGAGGTCGTCGTACTTGCCCGACTCGCGCCGCTCCGGCTCGTTGGCCATGATCCAGCAGTAGAGCGCCACGTGCTCGGGATCGCTCGGGTCGCCCTCGTAGGCCTGGATGGCGAACGGCTTGGCCTCGGCGAGCTGGTTCTTGCCGACGAAGAACTCCGCCTTCTGGAACGCGGCGTGCGCGGCCATCACGCGGTGCACCTCTTCCTGGTCGGCGGTGGAGATGCCCGCCGCGAGCGCCTTCTCGTAGTCGGCGCGCCGGGTCGCATCGGTGAGCACCTGGTAGGCCTCGGCGAGCCGGGCGAAGATCGTCGCCACCTTCTCCTTCTCGTTGGCGAGCTCGGGCGGCAGGCGGTCGGGGTGCCAGCGCTTGGCGAGCTGGAAATAGGCGTTCTTGACCTCCTCGGTCGCCGCGGTGGGCTCCACGCCGAGCGCCACGAAGTGGGTCGCTTGCTCGAGCGCCTGGAGCTGGGCCGCGATCTCCGCGCGCCGCTCCGCGTGGGGGTCCGGCTTCGGCTCGCTGCGCGGGTCGCGGTCGCTCTTGGGGGCCACCTCGACCGCGGCCCCCGACACGAGCGGCGTGCCCACCCGCTTGAGCGCGACCCGGACCACCGGCGACGGCTGTCGCACGAGCGCGGGCGGCGGCATCTGCACGGCCGGCGGCGCGGCCGCGGTGGCCGCCGTCACGGGGATCGGCTCCACGTGCTTGAGCAGCAGGAGCCCGTAGAGGAGGAGCCGCACCGTGCGGGCGTCGGCGACATGCGCGTCGAGCACCTGCTCCACGCTCATCGCCGCGAGCCGCAGGAGCTCCACCACCTCGCGCTCGGGGCGGGTGAAATCGAGGTTCGAGAGCGGCGCGCCCGGCTTGATCCGCAGCGGCGTGTTCTTGACCCGCTCGAGGGTGGCCTCGGCGTGGGCCATCGACGGGTGCGCGCGCACCGAGGTGAACACCGCTGGCGTCGGGTCGACCGGGTAGAGCTCGGGCCCGCCGTACCTGGTGAGGAAATCGGCGTTGTCGTAGTAGGCGTAGCGCGTGCTCGGCGGTCGGCTGAACAGGTGGCCCAGCTTGCGCGCGATCTGCGTGCGCAGGCCCTTCTCGAGAGTGGGCGCGTCGACCTTGCCGGCCGCGAGCAGGACCTGCCCCTGCAGCACGCCGCCCTTGCCGAGCGCCATCAACGACTCGTTGTAGGCGAGGTCGTCGATGGCGCCGACCTCGAGCAGCACGCGGCCGAGGTGCTCCACCGGGTCGGCGATGCGGATCTTGGCGGGGAGACCGTCGACCAGCGTGAGCACGTCGGCGGCCGCCGCGTCGTCGTCGCCCTCGGGGCGCAGCACGAGCGCGCCGCGCAGCTTCTTGTCCACGCAGTAGACCACGAGGTGCGCGAACGGCGTCTTGGCGAGCACGCCCTGGGCCGTGGGCTCCATCGGAGGGCGATGGTAAGAGGCTCAGACGTGGAGGTCGAGACCCACGTCCGCCGCGCGGACGGAGTGGGTGAGGGCCCCGACCGAGACCACGTCCACGCCGGTCGCCGAAAGGGCCGCGATGCGCTCGATCCCCACGTTTCCGGACGCCTCGACGGTGACCCGGTCGCCCTTCTGGGCCCGGACGCGCTGGACGGCCTCCCGGGTCGTCGAATCGTCCATGTTGTCGAGCAGGACGACGTCCGCGCCCGCGGCCAGCGCCTCGTCGAGCTGCTCGAGGGTGTCCACCTCGCACTCGATCCGGGTCGTGTGCGGCGCGTGAGCCCTGGCCCGCTCGATCGCCGCGCGGACCGAGCCGCAGACCACGATGTGGTTGTCCTTGATGAGCACCGCGCTCCCCAGCATGTCGCGGTGGTTGTGTCCGCCGCCGCAACGCACCGCGTAGCGTTCGAGCACGCGGAGGCCAGGGGTGGTCTTGCGGGTATCGACGACGCGCAGGCGCGCGCCCGCAGGGATGGCGTCCACGAACGCGCGGGTCGCGGTCGCGATCCCCGAGAGGCGCTGCACGAAGTTGAGCGCCACGCGCTCGCCCATCAGCAGCGATCGTGCGCGACCCTCCACGCGGAGCAGCGCGGCACCCGCCGCCACCGCGTCGCCGTCCTTCACGTGATGGGTCACCCGCACGCCCGGATCGACGCGCTCGAACACCCGCGCGGCCAGCGTGAGCCCGCAGGCGACGATCGGCCCCCGCGCGACGAACTCGCCGCGCCCCGCGTGATCGGGCGGGATGCATGCCTCGCTCGTGAGATCCCCGCCGGCCAGGTCTTCGGCGAGCGCGCGGTCGAGGATGGGATCGACGAGGGAGGCGAGCGGGAACGCGGGGACCATGCCCCGTGGTTAGGCTCACTTGGTCAGCGTGGCCAGGGCCGCGGCGACCAGCGCGAGCAGGAGGAGCGCGATGGCGACCTTGCCGAACGAGACGGGCGCGTCCTCGTCGTCGGGCTCGAAGCGCGGTGGCGGCCGGCGGCTGGCGGGACGCGAGGACGGCTTCTGGACGAGCACCTGCTCGCTCTGGCGCGAGCGCTCGATCGCGTCGACGAGGGCGTCGGCGAACGCGCTGCACGACGGGTAGCGGCTCGTGGGCTCGAGCTGCAGCGCCCGCGCGAACGCCTGGTCGACCGCGTCGGCCAGGCCTGGCACCCGCGCGGCCAGGGGGACCTGGCTGCCGGTCGTCATCGAGTCGTGGATCTTGCCCGGGTCGTCCCCGGGGAACGCGCGCCCGCCGCACAGCGCCTCGTAGAGCACCGCGGCCAGCGAGAACTGATCGGCGGCCGTGGTCGGCGGGTCGGTCCACGCCTCGGGCGCGAGGTAGGCCTTTTGACCCTGGTGATCCTCGTCGGCCGGGAGCAGCGTCACGCCTTCTTCGCCGAGCTCGACGCGCGCGGGCACGATGGCGCCGTCGATCTCGCCCCGGCTGTGTCGCTCGTCGAGCAGCTTGCCGAGGGTGCGCGCGACGTCGACCACCTCGCTGAGCTCGAGGGCGCCGCGCTCCAGCCGGACGTCGAGCCGCTCGCGCGTCACGGATCGTCCTCCGGCAGGTGGCAGGCGACCGTGTGGCCCTCCTCGAGCTCGCGCAGCGCGGGCACGTCCTTGTCGCAGAGGCCGGGCTTGGCCTTCGGGCAGCGGGGGTGGAACGCGCACCCGCTCGGCGGGTCGAGCGGGCTCGGCACGTCGCCCGACAGCACGATGCGCAGGCGGCGCTTGTCCGGATCGGGCACCGGGATCGCGCTGAGGAGCGCGCGGGTGTAGGGGTGGCGTCGGTGCTCGTAGAGCGCCTTGGCCGAGGCGAGCTCCACGATGCGCCCGAGGTACATCACGGCCACCCGGTGGCTCAGGTACTCGACCACCTTGAGGTCGTGCGAGATGAACAGGTAGGCGAGGCCGCGCTCCTCCTGGAGGTCTTGCAGGAGGTTCACGATCTGGGCCTGGATCGACACGTCGAGCGCGCTGATCGGCTCGTCGCACACGAGGAGGCCGCCCTTGGCGTCCTGCATCACGGCGAGCGCGCGCGCGATGCCGATGCGCTGGCGCTGGCCCCCCGAGAACTCGTGCGGGTAGCGGGTGAGCGCGTCCTTGCGCAGGCCCACCCGGTCGAGCAGCGAGAGGACCATCTGCTCCTCGGCCTGGTCGCTGTCGGCGAGCTTGTGGATCTGGATTGCCTCCCCGACGATCTGCCGCACGGTCATGCGCGGGTTGAGGGAGGAATAAGGGTCCTGGAAGACGATCTGCATGCGCCGGCGGAGCGGCCGCAGCTCGGACACCCCGAGGTTCGTGATGTCTCGCCCCTCGAACGTGAGCCGCCCGTAGGTGGGATCGAGCAGGCGCAGCACGGTGCGCCCGAGGGTGCTCTTGCCGCACCCGCTCTCGCCGACCAGCCCGACGGTCTCGCCCTGGCCGACGGTGAGCGACACCGCGTCGACCGCGCGCAGCTGCCGTGGCTTGCGGAACAAGCCCTGCTCCACGGGGAACCACTTGGACAGCCGCTCCACCACGAGCTCCGGGTCGCTCGGCGCGAAGGTCGGGCGCTGGCTCACGGGGCGAGCTCCTTCGAGCGGATGCACCGCGCCGCGCGGTGGTCGCCGATCGCCGCGAGCACGGGCGTGCCCTCGCGGCAGCCGTCGATCACGAGATCGCAGCGGTCCTGGAACCGGCAGCCCTTCGGGAGGGTGCGCAGATCGGGGACGATGCCCTCGATGCTCGGCAGCCGCCGCGGCCGCTTCTCCGGGTCGGCGGAGGAGCCGAGCGAGGGCAGCGAGCGCAGGAGGCCGCGCGTGTAGGGGTGGCGCGGCGAGGCGAACACCTCGGCCACCGGCCCGCGCTCCACCACCTGCCCCGCGTACATCACGACGATGTGGTCGGCGTACTCGGCCACCACGCCGAGGTCGTGGGTGATGAGCACGACGCTCATCTCGAGCTCGCGCTGCAGCTTCTTCAGCAGCTCGAGCACCTGCGCCTGGATGGTCACGTCGAGCGCGGTGGTGGGCTCGTCGGCGAGCAGGAGCTTCGGCGTGCAGGCGAGCGCCATGGCGATCATCACCCGCTGCCGCATGCCGCCAGAGAGCTCGTGCGGGTAGGCGTCGACCCGCTCGCTCGCCGCCGGGATGCCCACGAGCTCGAGCATCTGGATCGCGCGGGCCCGCGCCTCCTTGCGGCTCTTGTCCTCGTGCACCCGCACCACCTCGCCGATCTGGGCCCCCACCGTGTACACGGGGTTGAGGGAGGTCATCGGCTCCTGGAAGATCATCGAGATGCGGTTGCCGCGCACGGCGCGCATCTCGCGCTCCGAGAGGCCCATCAGATCGCGGCCCTCGAACAGCAGCGCCCCCGACTCGATGCGCCCCGGGTCGTCGACGAGCCGCAAGATGGACAAGGCGGTGACGCTCTTGCCCGACCCGCTCTCGCCGACGACGCCCACCACCGAGCGGGCCGGCACCTGGAACGACACGCCGTCGACCGCGCGCACGAGGCCGGCCTCGGTGCGGAACGAGGTCACGAGATCGCGGACTTCCAGGAGCGGCGGTTCCATCGAAGCCGGGCCGAGCTTACTTCATCGCGGGCGCGCCCGGTGCGCTACCATCGCCCTCCCGTGCCCGCGCCGCCCTCTCTGCCGCCGCCCGCCGGATCGATCGCGCCGCGCGAGGGCTACCGCGCCCTGCTCTCGGGCTCGCGCGAGATGCGGCGCGATCACGCGATCACCCGCGAGGCCTGGTTCTCCGGTCTCACCGCCGAGCGCAAGGTCGACCTGCTGTTCGAGCTCGAGGTGCTGCTCCGCGGCCTCTCGTGCTTCGCGAACCCACGCAACCACCCCGGCCCGCCGCGCCGCACGATCATCGCGGCGGTGGATTTCCGCGAGCCGCTGCGGGTGGCCCGGGAGGGCATGGTCCGGGTGGCCTCGCTCTCGCGCACGCTGCTCGGCGAGGACGAGCGGGTGTTCGTCTTCCAGCGGTACCTCGAGCAGATGATCCCCGAGGACACGGCGCGCTCGCGGTTCGTCCGCGCCACGGCGGCCCAGGAGACCCCGGAGCAGTCGCTCCTCGCCCTGCGCTACGCGTTCGGCCACCTGGTCGAGATCGTCGACGGCCTCTTGCGCGTGGAGCGCCTCCCGTTCCGCACGTTCTACGCGACGATGGGCATGCAGCAGCGCGAGGTGGCCCGGAACACCTATTTCAACCCGCTGCGCGCCCTCGAGTTCCGCCCGGAGCTCGACCGCATCAAGAACCCGGAGGTGTTCGCCCTGGTCCAGTCGGTCCCGGGCGAGGAGGCGCACCGCCTGGTCGCGCTCGCCTTCTTGACGCTGTTCCGCATGCTCAAGACGCTGGCGCTGGCGGACTCGCTGGTGGAGCTCTCGCACAACGAGCCGGCGGCGCTCTACCGCGCGCACCTCGCCCTCGCGGCGCTGCGGGCCGAGGCGCGCTCGCTGGTCTCGTACCTGCGGGCCCACGCGGGCGCGGAGCTCGCCGAGGGGTTCGAGCGCGAGCTGTTCACGATCAGCAGCAAGGCGATGCACGCGCGCTACGAGTCGCTGCTGGCGGAGGGGCACCGCCTGGTGGGGATCAAGGCGGCGCTCGAGGGCATCGCGGCCAAGCTGCGCCTCGAGATGCGCCGCACGTTCGTGCGGGAGCTGCCGCCGATCGACGCCCAGGAGCCGGCCCCGGAGCTGCGCAAGAAGATCCTCGCGGCCACGGAGTCGCTGCGGCCGGCGCTGCAGTCGATCATCCTGTTCTTGATCCGCGCGCTCGGGGCGCGGCTCGACGCGCACTTCGTGTTCGACGACCTCGCGGCCAAGCGTGAGGTGGGCGAGCGGCTCCGCAAGGACGTGTGGATGTTCGCGCAGATCGTCCGCGGGTTCGCGGCGAAGGCGGCGGTGATCCGCACGCCGGACAAGAGCGACCGCTGGGCCAGCGTGGAGAGCTTCCGGTTCGTGAAGGAGTTCCTCGGGTACTTCAAGGCGATGGGGTATCCACTGCTCCGCACGAACGACTACCCGCGGTTCGACCAGTTCCTGTCGGCGATCGGGTCGCTCGAGGAGACGGACCTGCTGGATCCGCAGCGGATGGGGCGCGTGGTGGAGGAGTGCGAGGCGTTCCACGCGTTCTTGCTGGATCTGTTCGAGGGGATAGGGAAACGGGAGGAGCTTGCCGGAACGCCGTTCGACCGGCGAAGCGCGGCGGAAGCATTGCGGATGTATTTGGGGGGGTAGCGTCGATTTCACGCACACGTTGGGCTACACGCGCCGACAACCGGCAGGTACCCCATGAAGTCCTCTCACCGCCTTGGTTTTGTCGTCTCCACCGCCGTTCTCTCCTGGTTCCTCGGGGGATGCGCGCAGAACGAATTCGCGACCCTCTGTGATCTCCATCCAGAGCAGTGCTGCGATCTGAACCCGGAGCTCGAGGTGTGCCGCGACGGCAGCACTGGCGAGACGGGGGAGACCAGCGTCGAGGTCGGCCCCGACACCGGGACCGACGCCGAGGTCGGCGAAGAGGTCGGGGACACCGGGGACGCCGCGCCCGACACGCCCGACAGCGAGACCGAGACCGGCGGGCCCATCTGCACGAAGGACGCGATCCGCTGCACCGGAGCCACCCTCGAGCAGTGCTCCAGCGACGGCATGATCTGGCTGACGGTCGCGACCTGCCCCAGTGCCGAGACCTGCGACGCGAAGGCCGGCCGCTGCACTGCCTGCACCCCCGATGCGATCCGCTGCGACGGCACCAAGCGCAAGCAGTGCGACAAGTTCGGGAAGGCGGAGCTCGAGGTCGCCACCTGCGACACGCTGGAGCTCTGCCTCGCCGGCACCGGCACCAAGTGCGGGGTCGCGGCCTGTGCGGTCGGCGAGAAGAAGTGCGAAGGCGCGACCGCCAAGGTCTGCAACGCCGGTCGCACCGGCTTCGATTCGACCGTCTGCGTCTCGGCTGGTCTCTGCAGCGGCGGCGTGTGCGCCACCCCGGCCTGTGCGGTCGGCGAGAAACGCTGCTCGGGGACGTCCGCCCAGACCTGCAACGCCGACCGCACCGGCTGGGACACGACCGCCACCTGCGCCACCGCTGCCCTCTGCAGCGCAGGTGCGTGCTCCACACCCGCCTGCGCGGTCGGCGAGAAGAAGTGCGTCGGTGCGGCCGCCCAGATCTGCAATGCGGATCGCACCGGCTTCGACACCACGGCCACCTGCGCCTCCGCGTCCCTGTGCAGCGCCGGCACCTGTTCGGGCGCCGTCTGCGCGACTGGCGAGAAGAAGTGCGTCGGCGCGCTGGCCATGATCTGCAGCGCGGATCGCACCGGCTTCGACACGGCCTCGAACTGCGGCACCGCGGCGCTCTGCAGCGCCGGCGTCTGCACCACGCCCACCTGCGCGGTCGGCGAGAAGCGCTGCTCGGGGACCTCGGCCCAGGTCTGCAATGCGGACCGCACCGGCTGGGACACGACGGCCACCTGCGCGACCTCGGCGCTGTGCAGCGCCGGCGCCTGCTCCACCGCGGTCTGTGCAGTAGGCGAGAAGCGCTGCTCGGGGACCTCGGCACAGGTCTGCAACGCCGGCCGCACGGGCTGGGACACGACGGCCACCTGCTTGACCGCGGGCCTCTGCTCGGCCGGCACCTGCGCTGCGGCGGCCTGCAGTCCAGGTGACAAGCGTTGCTCGGGGGCGCTCGCCCAGACCTGCAACGCGGAGCGCACCGGCTGGGACACGACGACGACGTGCGCCTCGGCGGCGCTCTGCAGCGCTGGGACCTGCACGGCACCCACGTGCGCCACGGGCGACAAGCGTTGCTCCGGCACCTCGGCCCAGACGTGCAACACGGACCTGACCGGCTGGACGACGACAGCCACCTGCGTGACCTCGGCGCTGTGCAGCGCCGGCGCCTGCTCCCCGCCGGTCTGTGCCGCGGGCGCGAAGCAGTGCTCGGGTACAGCCGCGCAGACCTGCAACGCTGGGCAGACCGGCTGGGACACGACGGCCACCTGCGCCACAGCGGCTCTCTGTAGCGCCGGGGTGTGCACAGCCCCCGCGTGCGCGGCCACCGACAAGCGCTGCGTCGGCACTGCGGCGCAGTCCTGCAACGTGGACCGCACGGGCTACGTGACGACAGACACCTGCGCGACGGCCGCGTTGTGCAGCCTCGGCGTGTGCACGGCCCCCACCTGCGCGGTGGGGGAAAGCGGTGCCTCGGGAAGAAGGTCCAGACGTGCAACGCAGACCGTACCGGCTTCGCGGACACGGAAACCTGCGCCATCGACTGCGACGGCGGCACATCGGCCGCCTGCCTGAAGGTGACCCAGCTCGCTGCAAGTGATCATACCTGTGCGCTGTTGAGCAACAAGACGCTGCGCTGCTGGGGAGAGAACACGAACTTGGGCGCACTTGGTACAGCGGGCCCCGCGCTGCGCCCGACGCAAGTTGCAGGTGTCAGCAACGTTAGCCGAGTTGCCGTTGCGCGCAACGCGACCGCCGCACTGTTGTCCGACGGAAATGTTGTTTGGTGGGGACAACCTCCGACGGTAGGATCCGCAATTGGACCGACAAATGCTGGTCTTGGCGTCGGCATAGCACCAACCGACCTGGCCTTGGCAACGACGCACCTGTGCATTCGCGATACCGACACACTTGTTAAGTGCCTTGGCAGCAACGCTCACGGGAACTTGGGAGACGGGACAAAGACAACCTCTCCGTCTCTCGTTACCGCAACCGGCACCTCAGGAGTCGGTCCACTGGCAGTAGGCGACGGGATCTCCTTCAGCGTCGTGAGCAGCACCGAAGCGCGTGGATGGGGCTCGAATAGCTGGGTTCTGGGCGATGGGTCCACCACGGATCGCCTGGTTCCGACCGCAACATATCCGGGCGCACAGCAGATCGTTGTTTCAAGTGACGCGCAGTTCAGCTGCGCGCGCTATTCGACGGGGATCGTCAAGTGCTCTGGCGCCGGAGCTGTTTGTGGCGGCTCGACGTATACAACCCCTACGCCTATCACAGGCCTCACCAACGTCACTCAGCTGACAGCTGGCGTGTTGACCGCCTGTGCGCTTTCGGGGGACGGCACCGTCAGGTGTTGGGGAGAGCCGTCGCTGGGAGATGGTTCGTACACGTTCTCGACATCTCCAGTACTCGTGTCCCTTGGTGGAACGGCAGTGTCGGTCGCGTATGGGTCCAGCTTCGGATGTGCCGTGATGAGCGATCAGACGACAGTCAAGTGCTGGGGCGGAGCGGCCTTTCTCGGTGTTGATAGTACCTCTGGAGACTACCCGACCCCGACGCCGGTACTCTGGTAGCTGCTCACCAATCCAATCACGTGTCTTCCGGCTAGTCCGTTAGCCGCCGAGCCCGCCTTCCTTCCGGCTTCAGCCAAGCCAGCCCACTCCGTAGTTGACGAGCGTTGCCAGGAGCACCGGCGATCGGGCCAGGACTCCGGAGGCAGCGAGTCGACGAAGCTGCCGAGTTCGCCTCTTCCAGATGGTCAGATGGCGCGGTGGCGATCCAATGGTTCCCGCTGGACGACAAGTCGGAGCCTCACCGTGTGGGTTCGCCGGAGGACCATCGAGATCGCACTCGTGGACTCCGAAAGGAGAACCCAGGACACCGAGTCTCAGGTCTCAACAAGAGCGCCAAAATGGCCGGAGGCCAACTCATCAAGAGTTGGCCTCCGCGACGGCAACGCAAAGGGTGCAGGCTTCAGGGCCGATAGACCTTGCCATCATTGTAGTACGTCGATCCGCTGGCGTAGTTCGAGCCGCCCCAAATGACCGCCTCTTTCCCAGTCCAAATCACGCTTGGACGCGAACGCGCAGTCGGAGCATCCGTGACATCCATCGAAGTCCACTTGTCGGTAGCCGGATCGTAGGTCGCACCGCCGGCAACCGCGATGCCACTGGAACTGGAGCCATTGCCGCCACCCCAAACCCACAACTTGCCTGCCCCAAACCACGCTGCGGAGGCAAATCTAGTGGGGGTCGCGAGGTCGGTGTCGGTCGGAGAGGTCATCGATGTCCAGCTGCCGCCAGGCGTGTACTTCGACCCGGTCTTCTTGCCGTACGTCGGGCTGATGTAGGCGCCGAAGCCCCCGTACACGAGCAGATCCTTGCCGGACCAGATGCCAACATGGTCGACGCGCCCATCGATCTCGACCGCCGGATCAGCGAACTTCGTCCAGACGTTGGTCTTCGGATCGAACCGTGCGCCGTCGCGGAAGACCGGAGAAGGGTAGGTCTGAGACGAGCCAGATGCACCACCCCAGATGATCATCTCGCTGCCTGTCCACACCGTGGTGGCCTTCCAGCGACCGCTGATGGGCGCAGCAGGCAAGAGACGCCAGGTGTCCTTGGCGGGATCGTAGGCCGCGCCATCAGAGCAGGCATACGTGCTCGAGTTGCAGATCGAACTGTAGCCGCCCCAGATAATCATCTCGTTGGTCGTCGTCGACCACACGGCGTTGACCTGAGAGCGGGCTGCCAGAGGCCCACCGTTGATGGCCTTCCACTTGTCGGTGGAGGGGTCGTAGGAGCCACCGTCTGCTTTGTAGGTCGAGCTGTAGTAGTCGTACCCGCCCCAGACGATCATCGCGCTGCCAGTCCACACCGCGCTGTGGTCGTATCGACCGTAGCCCGTCGAGAGAGCGGTTGGCAGTGTGGTCGAATCGATCAGCTTCCACGTGTCTGCGAGTACGTTGTACGACGCACCGTTCTTCTTCGAATAGCTGGGACTGACGTAGGTGCCGTAGCCGCCCCAGATGATCATCTCCGTGCCCGTCCAGACGGCGGAGTGCTTGAAGCGGGCATCGATTGCAGAAGGCGGTGCCGCCATCGACACCCAGCCCTTCGGCGCCGCACACGGCACCGAGAGCACATCGGGGAACTTGCAGGTCTTCGAGCAGACCAGCGTCCGGACCTCACCCGCCACCGTGCAGGATGCCGTCGAGGTCTTGATCTCTCCCTCGGCGCACTCGCCTTCGCCGGTGCACGTGCCCGTGTTCCAGGTGCACGTCGTCGGGTCGCAGGTGTCGTTCTGCTTGCCGCAGTTCCCGCAGTCCGTCGTGCGCTTCTCGCCGATCGTGCACTCACCCCCCGAGACCTCATCACCACAAGCGCCCCAGGCGCCCCAGGAGCCTGAAGACGTGCAGCTGCGCGTCTGGGTTCCGCACATCCCGCACGCGCGCTTGTCCGTCAGCGGCGGCGTGCACTTCTCCGGAGTCTCCGCTGCGGTGTCGCTCTTGCCCGTGTCCGTCGCGTCCGAACCGGTGTCCGGCAGCGCATCACCGCTGGAGGTGTCCCCACCACCGCTGTCCTTGGGGATGATCACCTCGGCGTCGTCGACGGTGGCGCACGCCAGCATCGAAGCCGAACACGACAGAGCCAAGCCGAAGAAGGCAATACGTTTCATGGGTCTCGTCCTCGAGGAAATCAGGGGCGGTAGATCTTGCCGTCGCGGAGGTAGCTGGAGGCGGAGCCAGAGCCACCCCAGATGATGGCCTCCGAGCCGTCCCACACAGCCGTGTGGTAGTAGCGCGCGGTCGGTGCACCGCTGCTGCCCATCGCCTTCCAGGTCCCGGTCGACGGGTTGTAGCTGGCGCCCGTGTCCGAGTAGCTGATCGAGTAGGGGTTGCCGCCCCAGTACCAGAACTGCCCCGAGCCCCACCATGCTGCGTGGTAGTAGCGCTTCGGGTACGTGATCAGCGTGTCGGCCGGGGCCGGGATCGTGGTCCAGGTGCCCGCGGTCGGGTCGTAGATCGCGCCGTCACCCTTGGTGTAGGTCGGGCTCACATAGGCGCCGTAGCCACCGAAGAAGATGGCCGTGTTGCCAGTGGCTCCGCCGTTGGTACCAGTGGCGTAGTAGCGCCCATCCAGGCTGGGGGACGCGAGTGTGGTCCAGGTGTTCGCTGCGGGATCGTAGGCATACGCATCCGCGCAATACGACCCACAGGAACCGGTTCCCCCGAACACGATCATCTTGCCGCCGGCGTAGACGGCACTGTGGTTGTAACGACCGCTCGGTGCACCCGTCGTCGAGATCTGCCGCCAGATCTTCGTGCTCGCGTTGTACGCGGCGCCCGTGTTCAAGTAGCTGCCGTTGTAGCCACCGAAGATGATCATCTCGGTGCCCGACCACACCGCGGTGTGCCCGTACCGACCCGCGAACGTCGAAGGCGTCGCGGTCACGGTCGGCAGCGTCGTCCAGGTCCCGCTCGTCGTGTTGTAGCTCGCACCGTCGGCCATGTACGTGCTCGCACCGCCGCTGCCGCCCCACACGATCATCTCGCTCCCCGCCATCACCGCCGTGTGGCGGTAGCGGCCCTGGATCGCCGTGCTCGGCAGCATCGTCCACGTGTCCGTCGACGGCTTGTAGGCGGCCGCATCACCGCAGTAGTAGTTGTAGCTACCAAACGTGCAGTACGGCGAGCCCGAGTTGTACCCGCCGTACACGATCATGTCCGTGCCGGTCCACACCGCGGAGTGCAGGTAGCGCCCGTAGAAGTTGGTGGGCGGGTCCGCCATCGTGTCCCAGCCCTTCGAGGCCGCGCACGCGCTCCAGTCGCTCCACGTG
The DNA here is from genome assembly GCA_964624885.1 of uncultured Polyangiales bacterium. GTDB lineage: Bacteria > Myxococcota_A > Polyangia > Polyangiales > JADJMO01 > JADJMO01. The sequence goes on from CAZUZY010000139.1 coordinate 14,622, forward strand.
CAGGTGCTCGTGCACGTGCGGGTCTTCACCAGCTTCGGCGTGCTGCACGAGTACTGGGTCTCGACGTCCCCCTCGTTGCAGATGCCCTCGCCGGTGCACACGCCGTTGTCCCAGTCGCAGGTGGCGTTGCACGTGTCCTTGCGCGTGCCGCACTTGCCGCACTTCGTGTCGCGCGTCGTGCCGAGCTCGCACACGCCGGTCTCACCGGTGCACGCGCCCCAGGGCAGCCAGATCTTGTCGCTGCCACACAGACGCTCGTGCGTGCCGCACTTGCCGCAGGGGCCCGTGCCCGTCGCGCCCGGCGTGGGGCAGGCGAGGCTCACCTCCGCGGTGTCCGCGTCGGCATCGCCGCCACCCTCCGCGACGCCCGTGTCCGTCGGCGTGCCCGTGTCCACGCTCGAGTCCGTCTTGCCCGTGTCCGTGGCACCGGTGTCTCCGGTCGACGAGTCGACCGCACCCGTGTCGTCAGAGCCGGTGTCCTCTCCGCCCGTGTCTTCGGTGGAAGCAGGCGTCTCCGTGCTCGAGCAAGCGACGGAACTGAAGGCGAGCGCACAGAGCGCTGCCGAGAAAGAAAGGCGAGCGTGAGTCATCCAACCCCTCGTGATGAAGGCAACCGAGCGCCCAGCATGGCGCAACCGTGGCAAAGGTCAATTCTTACGATCTCACTGGAAACCGTTCCGGCCAAACGACCGTTGCGGCCACGTCGCTCCGTTGGGCAGACCACAAAACGCCGACGCCGCCCGAACCCATGGGGTTGGAGCGGCGTGAGCGAGTGAACGACGAAGAGCGGGAGACTACTCTTCCGATTCGTCGCCACCTGCGGTCGTGACGACCGGGCCTTCTGCAGGAGCAGCAGCCTTCTTCGGCGCGCGCCGAGCCTTCTTGGCCCCACCCTTCTTGGCGGTCTTCTTGGCAGCGCCCTTCTTGGCGGCGCCCTTCTTCGCGCCACGCTTCGCAGCGGTGCGCTTCGCGACCTTCTTGGTCGCCGTCTTCTTGGCGCCACGCTTGGCAACCTTGGCAGCAGCGCCCTTGGCGGGCTTCTTCGCGGCCTTGGTGGTCTTCTTCGCAGCAGTCTTCTTCGCAGCCTTCTTCGCAGCCATGGTCGTACCTCCCTGTGCAGTACGTGCCACGACATATATCGTCACCTAGCGTACCTGTCAAGGTGGGTTGTGGAAAAATTGTTGGCCCGGTGTGGACTTCTGGTGGAGGCGCCCTCCCGAGGTTGATCGATCGCATGCCCGGGGCGGTTTCTCTGCGAAAACCCGTTGACCACGGTCGGTCGGCCTCGATAGGGTCCCCCGCCATGAACGCTCGCTGGATCTCCGCGATGGGCCTCTCGATGGCGCTCACGTTCTCGGGTGGCGCTCTTCTCGCAAGTCTCTCTGGCTGCGGCCACAACGAAGAAGAGTGGCAAGCCCAGCTCGACAAGGAGAAGAAGCTCCGCGCCGACTTCGACGCCGAGAAGGCCGCGCACGACAAGAGCAAGGCCGAGCTCAAGAAGGTGCAGGGCGAGGTCGATCAGCTCAAGAAGGATCTCTCGGCCTTCGAGGACATGAAGAAGCAGTTCGGCGACGAGAAGGACAAGAGCGCCAAGCTCACCAAGGCTCTCGCCGAGTCCGAGGCCCGCGCCAAGGCGCTCGAGGCCGCGAAGAAGCGCCTCGAGGCCCTCAAGAAGAAGCTCGACGAGCTCAAGAAGTTCAACCTCAAGGTCGCCGTGCGCCACAACCAGATCGTGATCGATCTGCCGGGCGACGTGCTCTTCGCGCCGGGCTCGGAGCTGCTCTCCAAGGACGGCAAGGAGGCGCTCATGAAGGTCGCCGACGTCGTCAAGAGCGACCCCGACCTCCTCAAGCGCCAGTACCAGATCGTCGGCCACACCGACAACGCGCCGTACGCCGGCACGTTCAAGGACAACGTCGGTCTCTCCGTGATGCGCGCGCGCGAGGTCTACCAGTTCATGACCGGCGTGCCCGACGCCAAGCTCAAGAAGGACGGCGCGGGGCTCCCGGCCGAGCACTGGAGCGCGGCGGGCTACGGCGACCTCGACCCGATCGCGGGCACGCGCGCCACGCAGACCCCGGAGCAGAAGAAGCTCAACCGCCGCGTCGAGATCGCGATCCTCCCGGACGCGAGCGAGCTGATGAAGCTCGACGTGGAGTGACCGAGAAGGTCGCTGCCTTCGACATAGGCACCAACACGGTGCTGCTCCTCGTCGCCGAGCGCGGGCCCGATGGTCCGCGCTCTGTGCTGGAGCGGGCCGAGATCACGCGGCTCGGTCGGGGGGTCGACAAGACCAAGCGCCTCGACGAGGCCGCCATCGCGCGCACGCTCGCGGCGCTCGAGCGCTTCGCTGGCGAGGCACGGGCGCTCGGCGTCACGCGCGTCGCGGCCGTCGGCACGAGCGCGTCCCGCGACGCCGAGAACGGCGCCGAGTTCCGCGCGCGCGCCGCCGAGATCCTCGGTGGCACCGTCGAGATCGTGAGCGGGGACCGTGAGGCCGATCTCACGTTCCGCGGCGCCCTCGGCGGCCTCGGCATCACCGGCTCGCGCGTCGCGGTGATCGACGTCGGTGGTGGCAGCACGGAGATCGTCGTCGGTCCGCGCGTGTTCGCGCACAGCTACGACGTCGGCAGCGTGCGGCTCACGGAGCGACACGTGCCGACCGATCCCCCAGCGCCCGAGGCGCTCGCTGCGGTGCGCGCCGCGGCCAGGAGGGCGTTCGAGCTCCCTCGGCCGCCCGCCGGGCCGTTCGACGCGGTGGTCGCCATCGCGGGCACCGCCACGACCTACGCAGCGATCGAGCTCGGCCTCGCGCGGTACGAGGACGCGCCCCCGCACGGCGCTCGTCTGTCGCTCGCCGCGCTCGAACAGCGCATCGCACGCCTCGCTGCCCTCCCGCTCGCGGAGCGGGCGCAGGTGGTCGGTCTCGACGCCAAGCGCGCCGACGTCATCGTGGCGGGCGGCATCGTCCTCCTCACGGCCGCGCGCGCCCTTGGTGCGGAGGAGATCGTGATCAGCGATCGCGGCGTCCGGTGGGGGCTCGCCGACGAGCTCCTCGGAACCCGTCCGAACGATGAGGGCGCCTGAGCGCCGAAGAGCCTTTTCGACGTGCCGCAGTGCACCAAAAAGGCGTTGACACGGCTGTCGGCAACAAGTAGAGTGCGCCCGCCTGCAGCGATCCGTCCACGATCGGTGCGGGCTCTTCTCGTCTCCACGGATGGCCTCCGCTCCCCCCGCTCTCGAGCGGCTCGGAGCAGGATTTCAAGCAAAGGAACAACGACCCTCCACCATCTGTTCATCGACAGCGTGCGCCGCTCTAGCACTTTTTCCCCTTGTGAGGATTCCCCCTCCGGTGTCGCTCCGAAGGCTCGTCCCAGGATCGACCCCACGTATGCGGCTCTCGTACGCGCTCCTCCCTGCTGCGACCCATTGCGTGGGCCGGCATCGGACGGGGCGCGTTTCCATCGCCGCGGCCCGCTGAGCCAGCGCTGGTGAAACCAGCTCTGCCGAAGCCCGCCGAAGCGAAACAAGCAAAAGGAGACCCTATGTCCGTTGGCACCGAAATGCAGTTCAAGGTCGGCGACAAGGCCGTCTACCCCGCTCAGGGCGTGGCGGAAGTCGTCAGCATCGAGGAGAAGGACATCGCTGGCAACCGTCAGCGGTTCTACGTCCTCCGGATCCTCGATACCGACCGGAAGATCATGGTGCCGGTGATGAACGCCAAGGCGGTCGGGCTGCGCAGCGTCATCAGTGAGGACGAGATTCGGGAGATCTTCGACATCCTGCGCGAGCGCACCATCGCGTTCGACAACCAGACCTGGAACCGCCGCTACCGCGGGTTCATGGACAAGATCAAGACCGGCTCGATCTACGACGTGGCCGAGGTCATGCGCGACCTCTACCGTCTCAAGACCGACAAGCAGCTGTCGTTCGGCGAGCGCCGCATGCTCGACACGGCGCGCTCGCTGATCGTGAAGGAGA
>CAZUZY010000140.1:0-18551 GCA_964624885.1 uncultured Polyangiales bacterium
GACCGCGCCGCCCTCACGCCGCCCCGAGGCGTTCGCGCACGACGAGGGGGCCGGCCGGCCGACGCTGCCGCCGCCCGACGCCGAGGAGACCGGCCCGTTCGCCTCGCCGCTGCGCAGCGGGATGGAGCAGGCCGAGCGCGACCTCATCCTCAAGGCGCTCGAGCAGTGTGCGGGCAACCAGACGCAGGCGGCCAAGCTGCTCGGCATCTCGCGCCGGACGCTGGTCTCGCGGCTCGAGCAGTACCAGCTGCCCCGACCGCGCAAGGGCCTGACCTGACGTCAGCGCCGCGCGGGCTTCTTCTTCGGCGCGGGCTTCTTCTTCGGCGCGGCCTTCTTCTTCGGCGCCGCCTTCTTCTTCGGCGCTGCCTTCTTCTTCGGCGCCGCCTTCTTCTTCGGCGCGGCCTTCTTCGCCGGCGTGGCCTTCTTCTTCGGTGCGGCCTTCTTCTTCGGCGCCGCCTTCTTCTTCGGTGCGGCCTTCTTCTTCGGCGTGGCCTTCTTCTTCGGCGCCGCCTTCTTCTTCGGCGCGGCCTTCTTCGCCGGCGCCGCCTTCTTCGCCGGCGCCGCGGGCGGCGGGGGCAGCGTGCGCGCGCCGTCGCCTTCGATCTCCTCCGGGTCCACACCCATCGCCTCGGCGAGCGGTCGCCAGTCGAAGCCGAGCTCGTCGGCGCGCGCCAGCCAGGCCACGCCCTTGTTGTGATCGAGCGGTGCCCCCTGGCCCGTCCAGCTCATCAAGCCCAGGGTGGCGGCGGCGCGGGCATGATCCTTCTCGGCCGCGGCGGTGTACCAGCGCACCGACTCGCCCTCGTCCAGCGGCGCGCCGTTGCCCGTCGCGTGGAACGCGCCGAGGTTGTACATCGCGCGCGGATGGCCGGCCTCGGCCGCCATGCGACAGTAGGCGATGGCCTCGTTGGCATCGGGCTCGCACCCGAGCCCGCGCGACAGCATCGCGTACAGCTCGAACATCGCGTCGGGCCACCCCTTGCGGGCAGCGTCGCGGTGGAGCGCCACGCACGCCTCGAGGTCTTCGGCACCGCCGATGCCGTGGAAGCACAGCAGGGCGTGGTAGTAGCTCGCACGCCCCGTGGGCTCGGCCGGGGCCACGGTGGGCAGGTGCGCGCGGGCGGCTGCGCCCATCACGTCGTCCTTGGTCTGGAACGCGCGCTCGGCGAGCCGCATCGTGCCCTCCACCGAGCCGAGCGCCGCGGCCCGCGCGAGCGCCCGCCCCACGAGCTCGGTGAGCTCGGCCACCAGCGTGTCCTCGACCTCGGGCAGGCCGATCATCGCGTCGCTCGCGCGGAACTCGAGGGCGAGCGAGGCGCGCTCCGTCGCTTCGAGCAACAGAGCCGCATCGTCCTGCTCGATCAACCCACGCAGCTCCTCGATCTTGTCGGTCGTGTCGATCGTTCGTCCCGGCATGCGCGTCTCCTGTCCCGAACGTATCACCGAGCGGGGCGGTGGCGTCACCTCGCCGAGACTGTACGGATCGGCCCCCGTCCTTCACAATGGCACCCAGATGTGGCCGTTCCGCCGTGGGTCCGGGCGTTCGGGTGAGGGCCCGAAGGGGGCGGAGTCCGCCCCGCGCCCGGGCGACGTCATCGACGGAAAGTACCGGGTGGAGCGCGTCCTCGGCGTGGGCGGCATGGGTGTCGTCGTCGCGGCCCGGCACCAGCGCCTCGGCGAGACGGTGGCGATCAAGCTGCTCCTGCCGCAGGCCGCGCGGACCCCCGCCGACGCGCAGCGCTTCCTCCGCGAGGGGCGGGCCGCGAGCCGTCTGCGGAGCGAGCACGTGGTCCGGGTGCTCGATCTCGGGGAGCAGGAGGGCGGCGCCCCCTACCTCGTGATGGAGCACCTGGTCGGCCGGGACCTCGCGGCGGTGCTGATGCAGGACGGCCCGCTCTCGGTCGAGGACGCCCTCGGCTACTTGCTCGACGCCTGCGAGTCGATCGGGGAGGCGCACGCGGTCGGCGTGGTGCACCGCGATCTCAAGCCGGCCAACCTGTTCCTCGCGCGCCGCGCCGACGGCAGCCCGTGCCTCAAGGTGCTGGATTTCGGCATCTCCAAGGTCGAGGGGCCCGACGACCTCTCGCTGACCCAGACCCGCACGCTGATGGGCTCCCCCGTCTACATGGCGCCCGAGATCATGCGCTCGGCGCGCGCCGCCGGGCCGAGCTCGGACATCTGGTCGCTCGGGATCATCTTCTACGAGCTCCTGACCGGCGTGGTCCCCTTCCACGCCGACACGATCACCGAGCTGACCATCAAGGTCCTCGAGCAAGAGCCGCGGCCGCTCTCGATGTTCCGCGCCGACATCCCTCCGGAGCTCGACGGGATCGTGGCCACCTGTCTCGCCAAGGACCCGAGCCGGCGGTTCCGCACCGTGGAGGAGCTCGCGCTCGCGCTCGCCACCTGCATGGGGCTCGCGGGCATGGGGCGACTCGAGCGCCTGCGGAGGGTGGTCCGCGACGCCGAGCAGCGCGCGCGGAGCTCGGCCGAGAGCTCGGGCGACTTCCAGCTGCCTCCCCTGCGGACCGACGGCGTGACCACCATCCGCGGGCTGACCACCGCCTCGGTGCGTGCCCCCGGCCGCTCGCGCGCTGCGCTGCTCCTCGGCCTCGGCGGCCTCGTCGTCGCCGGGGCGGTGGGCGCGACCGTGCTGCTCTCCGGCCGCGAGGAGCCGCGGCCCGCGGCCTCCAAGGAGACCCCGGCCACCGCGAGCAGCGGCTCGATCGCGGCGGCCGTCGTCGCCAAGCCGGCCCCGTCCCCGACCGTCTCGGCGACGTCGAGCGCTCCGCCGAGCGCCAGCGTCAAGCCGAGCGCGCCGAAGCCGGCGAAGCCCGCGGCGCAGAAACCTGGGAAACCGACCCTGGGCAGCCCATACTTCGACGACCCGAACTGATGACGGCCCCGCCCTCGTCTGCCCCCTGGTCTGCCCACCGCTCCGCGGGGCGCCGCGCGGGCGCCCTGCTGCTGCTGGCGGTGCTCGCCGGAGCGTCGACCGCGGGCGCGGACCCCTCCCCGCAGGACGTCGCCGCGTCGCGGACGCTGTTCGACGAGGGGCGCAAGCTCATGAAGGCGGGCAAGTTCGCCGAGGCGTGCCCCAAGCTCGAGGAGGGCGTGCGCCTCAACCCTGGCATCGGCATGCGGTTCAACCTCGCCGAGTGCTACGAGTTCCTCGGCAAGACGGCGAGCGCCTGGGCCCTGTACCTGGACGTGGCCGCGGCCGCGAAGCAGAAGAAGGAGCTCCCGCGCGAGAAGGAGGCCCGCGCGCGCGCGGCCAAGCTCGAGCCCAAGGTCTCGCACCTCTCGGTCGTGGTGGTCGCCGAGGTCCCCGGCCTCGAGATCACCCGCGACGGCAGCGTGATCGGCAAGGGTCAGTTCGGCACTGCCGTGTCGCTCGATCCCGGCACGTACACGTTCACCGCCAAGGCCCCCGGCTACGAGCCGTGGGAGCAGAAGGTCACCCTCGCGCCCGACGGCGCGACCGTCACCGTGACCGTCCCCGCGCTGGTCGAGAAGAAGAAGCCGGTGGTCGTCGCGCCGCCCCCCCCCGCGCCGGCAGAGACCGGGCTCGGGACCAAGCGCACCATCGCGCTCGGCGCCGCCGCGGTCGGCCTGGTCGGCGTGGGGCTCGGAACCTATTTCGGCCTGCACGCGATCCGCTTGAACGACAGCGCGTCCTCGCACTGCGACGGCAATGCGTGCGACCAGGAAGGCTACACGCAGCGCACCGACGCGCGCGTCGCCGGCAACGTGTCGACCGTGGCGTTCGTCGTCGGAGCCCTCGGCGTCGGCGCCGGCGTCGCCCTGTGGGTCCTCGGCACGCCCTCCGCGCCCGGCGAGCCCAAGGCCTCGGTGGTCCTCGCACCGGGGGTCGCGTTCGTCGGGGTGGGAGGTCGCTGGTGAAGCGCGCGCTCTCGGCCCTGCTCGTCGCCGCGCCCCTGACCTGGCTCGCCTGCAACGCCCTCGTGGGCATCGAGGCGCCCGAGCTCCGCGCCGACACGGGCGCGACGACGACCGACACCGGGACGCCGTCGACCTGCGCCGACGCCGCGCGCCCGCCCGCGCGCCCCTCGACCGAGACCCCCGGCTCGACCGGCGACGTCTCGTTCCTCGTGGGCCTCCGCAGCGTCACGCTGGGCGCCAGCAAGGTGGGGTTCGATCTCGACCAGCACTGCACGTGTCTCGGAGAGGGCACGTCGTGCAAGGGCAAGCTCGACGCGGGCGAGGCCGGCGTGTGCGACGAGCTCGGCGGGCGTGACGTCGCGATCAATCGATTCCTCGACAGCCTCGTCGTGGTCGCCAAAGGCTTCAGCGAAGAGGACATCAATGCCGCCATCGCCAAGGGTGATTTCGGGTTGCTGGTCCGCGTCGAGAACTACAACGGCGGGCCGGACGACCGCGCGGTCAAGGCCACCGTCTATGTCGCCTCGGGCCTCGGCACGCCGGGCGGCGACGCCGGGACCGACGCCAAGGTCGACGCCAAGGGCGACGGCAAGGCCGACGCGACCGACGACGGTGGCGCCTCGGACGAGTGGACCTGGACCGTCGAGCCCGCCTCGGCGGTCGACGGCGGCAGCCCCACCGAGCCGCTGACGTTCGTGGACGAGGACGCCTACGTGGTGGGTGGCGTGCTGGTCTCGCAGCGGCTCGACCGCGTGGCCGTGATCCTGCCGAGCGCCGTGGGGCCTCTCGGGCTGCAGTCCGAGCAAGGCATCCTCTCGGCGCGCATCGTGCCGGACGGCCGCGGCTCGTTCCGGCTGGTCGAGGGCCAGCTCGGCCTGCGCATCCGCATGGAGAGCATGCTCGACACGATGGGGCGACTGGTCGTCTCGACGATCCCCCTTTGTACGACGCCATTCTATGCAGACCTCAAGACCAAGGTCTGCGCGGTCGCCGATCTGACGCGCAACCCGGCCGACGACCCGGCGGGCACCGGCGACTGCAACGCCATCTCGTTCGGCCTCGGGTTCGAGACGGTCCCGGCACGGATCACGGGACTCAAGGCCGTGCCCCTCAACGGCGCGGGGACTTGCCCGAAGGACAGCTGTCCCTGATCGGGCTAGCGTGCGCGCCCATGCCGCGCCCGAGTGCCTCCAGGCTGTCCTCCGCGTCGTGCGCCCTCCTCGCGGCCGCGCTGGCCTCGTGCGCGGGCGCCAAGGTGCCCGAGCCGCTCGGAGCCTGCGGGACCGAGGCGCCCAAGGCCAGCGCCTCGGCGCTCCCGCTCCCCGCGCCGCCGGTGACCATCCTCTCCACCGCCGACCCCAAGTTCCTCGAGACCTACGCCCAGACCCGCGCGTTCCGGCTCGGCACGCCGCGCAACGTGGCGATCAGTCCGGACGACGGGGCCGTGCTGTTCCTGCGCTCGGCCGCGCGCGACCCGAAGCAGGCGCTCTACGAGACCGACCTCACGACCGGCCTGACCCGCGAGCTGCTCGCGCCCGAGAAGCTGCTGGGCGTCGAGGGCGAGAAGCTGTCGCCCGAGGAGAAGGCCCGCCGCGAGCGCCTGCGCATCACCGCGAGCGGGTTCACCGCGTTCGAGCTGTCGGAGGACGGAAAGCAGATCCTGCTGCCGCTCTCCGGCCGGATCTTCGTCGTGGATCGCAAGACCGGCGCCCGCGTGGAGGCCAAGACCGGCAAGGGCTCGGCGTTCGACCCGCATTTGTCCCCCGACGGCAAGGAGGTCGCGTTCGTGCGCGACGGCGACCTCTGGGTGATCGGCCTCGACGACAAGGCCAAGGAGACCCGTGTCACCATTGGCAGCAACGACGACGTGACCCATGGCCTCGCCGATTTCGTGGCCCAGGAGGAGCTCGACCGCACCCGCGGCTTCTGGTGGTCGCCCGACGGGGACAAGCTCCTCTACGAGGAGGTCGACAGCAAGAAGGTGGAGCGGTTCACCATCGCCGACCCGGCCCACCCCGAGAAGGCGCCCGACCGCGCGCCCTACCCCCGCGCCGGCAAGACCAACGCCGAGGTGCGCTTCGGCCTCGTCTCCAAGAAGGGCGGCAAGACCACCTGGGTCGACTGGGACCGCGCCAAGTTCCCCTACGTCGCGCAGGTGACCTTCAAGGCGGGTCTCTTCGCGCTGCACGTGCTCGACCGCGCCCAGCGCACCGGCGCGCTGCTCGGCGTCGACCCGAAGACCGGCGCGACCACGGTGCTCGTGGAGGAGAAGGACGACGCCTGGATCAACGTCGATCCGAGCGTCCCCCGCGTGCTCGCCGACGGCACGTTCCTGTGGTCGTCGGAGCAGAGCGGGGCGCCGCAGCTCGAGCTGCACGACAAGAACGGCAAGCTCCTGCGCACGCTGTCGAGCCCTGGCTATCGGGCCCTGATCGGCGTCGACCCCAAGGCCCGCATCGCCTATTTCGCCGGCGCCACCGAGCCCACCCAGCGGGGCCTCTTCGCGACGCCGCTGGCCGGGGGCGAGGCCAAGGCGGTGCCCCTCGACGACGCGACGTTCGCGACGCCGGTCATGGGGCCGACCGGCACCGTGGTGGCGGGCTACGAGGGCGACCGCGCCGGCCACCGCGCCTGGAACGCCCGCTCGGTCGACGGCAAGCGCAAGATCGCCCTGCCCGCGGTCGCCGAGCACCCGGCGATCCGGCCGATCCAGTTCCTGGCCGTCGGCGACGACGCGCTCCGGGTGTCGGTGCTGCTGCCCGTCGGCTTCCAGAAGGGCAAGAAGTACCCGGTCGTCGACGCGGCCTACGGCGGGCCGCACCACCAGCAGGTCACCGACGACGGCGCGTCGTACGCGCGCGATCAGTGGCTCGCCGACGCCACCTCCGCCATCGTCGTGCGCATCGACGCCAAGGGCACGCCGGGGCGCGGTCGCGCGTTCGAGCGGGCCCTCAAGGACGCCTTCGCGAAGGTGCCGCTCGACGGGCACGTGGCCGCGCTGCAGGCGCTCGGCAAGCTGATGCCGGAGCTCGATCTCGACCGGGTCGGGGTCTACGGCTGGTCGTTCGGCGGCTATTTCGCGGCCCTCGCGGTGCTGGCGCGGCCCGACTTCTACAAGGTCGGCATGGCCGGCGCGCCGGTCACCGACTGGCGGGACTACGACACGGCGTACACCGAGCGCTACCTCGGCATGCCGGACGCCCAGGCGCACATCTACGACATGAACGCGGTGACCACCTACGCGGCGCAGCCGAGCACCCACCGTCCGTTGCTCGTCGTGCACGGCACGGCCGACGACAACGTGTACTTCGTCCACGGCCTCAAGCTGGTCGAGGCCCTGGCCAAGGCGGGGCGCCCGTTCCAGTTCCTGCCGGTCACCGGGATGACCCACCAGATCGCCTCGCCCGCGCACAACGAGCTCGTCTGGCAGCGCGCCGCCGAGCACCTGCGCAAGCTCTGAACCAGTTGTTGCCAGGTCACTTGGTGCGCGCGCCGGGGACGACCGGCGCGGCGGGGGGCGGCTGCTCGGGACCGGGCGTGCCGACCAGCACCTTGTACGAGCACTTCTCGACCATGCCGAACGCCTCGTCCTGACCGACCCACCGGAGGGGGCTCGTCACGTGACCGAGGAGGTTCTTGACGCCCTGGTGCAGGAAATACCGGCCGCCCACCACCACCTCGACCCGCAGCTCCTCGACGTCGTCGGCCTCGCTCGTGAGCACGTGCAGCCCGGGCTTGGCGTACCAGCAGAAGTAGCTCGGTCCGCGGGTGGCCCCGACGAGGAAGCCGTTGTCGCGCACCACGAAGGTGACGGCGCCCGCGACCCAGTGGGGCCGCAGCGCGCACACCTCGGCCACGCCGGCGGGGATGGCGGCGAACGGCGCCACCGGCGGCGCCTTGGGCTCCACGAGCTCCCACGAGGTGCAGCCGACGCAAGCGACGGCGAGGGGGAGAAGAGCGCGAGCGAGCATGGGGCCGCGGAGGATTCCAGGATCCATGCCACGCGCGGAGCGCCCCGTCACGGCCGCCGACGCGCGGTGCGTGAACGCGACCCTGTCGTACGCGCGCCACACCCGATGCGGTAGGAGGTGGTCCGCTCGATGAGAGGACCGTTCCGCCACCGTGACTTCCGCCTGGTCATGGGCGCGAAGCTCCTCTCGGTGCTGGGAGGCCAGATGCAGACGGTGGCCATCGGCTTCCACGTCTACCAGCGGACCCACGACCCGCTGCACCTCGGCCTCGTCGGCCTCGCCAAGTTCGTGCCGGCGTTCTTGCTGTCCTTGCCCGCGGGGCAGGTGGCCGATCGGTTCCAGCGTCGGAAGGTCCTCGTGGTGTACCACGCGACCACCGTGGTCTCGGCCGTGCTGCTCGCCTTGCTCGTCCACCACCCCTCGTTCCTGCCGCTCTATGGCGTCCTGATCCTGCTGGGCTCCGCCCGCGCCTTCGCGGGCCCGGCCAACCACGCGCTCCTCCCGAGCCTGGTCCCTGGGCTCGAGCTGTCCGCGGCGGTCGCCTACAGCTCGTCCGTCTGGCAGATCGCGGCCATCGCGGGCCCGGCGCTCGGGGGGCTCCTGCTCGCGGCGAAGGGCCCCGTCGGGGTCTACGTGGTGTCGGCGATCGCCTCGTCGGCCGCGTTCGTGCAGCTCGCCCTCGTGCGCACGGACAGCGGCCGGCACGACAAGGAACCGCCGTCGCTCGCCGAGCTGTTCGCCGGGGTCCGCTACGTCGGCCGCGCACGCCTGCTCCTCGCCGCGATCTCGCTCGACCTGTTCGCGGTGCTGCTCGGCGGGGCGGTCGCCCTGCTACCGGCGTTCGCCGAGGACGTGCTGCACGTGGGGCCGCGCGGCCTCGGCGTCCTCTCGGCCACGCCCGCGGTCGGCGCGCTGCTCACCGCGCTGGTCCTGTCGCAGCGGCCCGTCGCTCGCCACGCCGGCGGGTTGATGCTGGGTGGCGTGCTGGCCTTCGGTGTCGCCACCATCGTGTTCGGGCTCTCGCGGTCGTTCACGCTCTCGCTGCTCGCGCTCGCCCTCGTGGGCGCGGCCGACATGGTGAGCGTCGTGGTGCGCCAGATGCTGCTCCAGCTCGCCACCCCGGACGCGATGCGCGGTCGCGTGAGCGCGGTGAACCTGGTGTTCGTCGGCGCCTCCAACGAGCTCGGCGAGCTCGAGTCGGGCCTCAGCGCGGCGTGGCTCGGGCTCGTGCCGGCCGTGGTCGCCGGGGGCGTGCTGACCTGCGTCGTCGTGGCCGTGTGGGCGCTGCTGTTCCCCGAGCTGCGCCGCCTCGATCGGCTCGACGACGTGCGCCCGCTCGACTGATACCCTGCCCGCATGCGGCGCCTCGGGTCCCTGCTGCTGGTCGTCGGCCTGGGCTGCGGCACGCGCGCGCTCCCGACGACCTCGAGCGAAGTGCCGGACTGCGACGCCCGCGTCGTCGAAGGCGGCGTGTGCCCCGGCGCGCCGACGATCGTGTGCGCCGGCCGCTGCAGCGTCGAGGCCGACTGCACGACCACCCTGGAGGTGCCGAGCCCGGCCGAGGTCGACCGCCTGCGCGCCGCTCCCCGCGGGGCGTGCGCGCGGCTCGGCGACGGGGACTACCCGGCCGTCTCCGTGGAGGATGTCTCCCTGTACGGCGCCGGCGAGGCGCGCGTCCGGCTCCAGGGCCTCGCGGTGAGTGCCACCGAGCGCGTGCGGATCCGCGGCCTGCGCGTGGGGGCGGGCGGCCTCTCGGCGCGCGGCACGGGCGAGGTGGTGCTGCAGGGCGTGCGGGTGATGGCCGCCTCCGACGTGGGCGTGCGCGCCACGCCACCCGTCCGGCTCGCGCTCGATCGGGTGACCATCGAGGACTCCGGCGGCTTCGGCCTCGTGCGGGAGTGCGCGAGCGACGCGCCGACCACGGTCACCCTCGCCCACGTGCTCGTCACGAAGGCGCGGGGCGTGGGCCTCCTCCTGTGCGACGCGACCGCCACGCTCCGCGGGGTCCTCGTCGATCGGACCCTGCCCAAGGACTTCGCCTACGGGCGCGCCATCGAGCTCCAGGGCGGCGCGCTCGTGGCGACCGCCACCCTGCTCGCGAACGGTGCGGAGGCCGGGCTGCTCGCGACGGGCGGCACGGCGACCCTGGGCCCGGGCTTCTTCGTCGACGGGCACCAGCCCGCGGTGTTGCTGGGCAAGGCCAGCGAGGGACTGCTCACCGGCTTCGCCCTCAAGGGCGCCCGTGGGGCTGGCCTCGTGGTCGGCGCCGGGGGGCGGGTCATGGCCAGCAAGGGCACCATCGAGGCGGTCGAGCTGGTGTCGATCCCGACGAGCACCGGCGCCGTGGCCTCGGTCGGCGACTGCGTCGAGGCCAGCGCCCATGCCCGCCTCGACGTCACGCCGGAGGTGTTCCTCTCGGGGTGCGCGCGACGGCCTGCCGTGCTCGACGCCACCGCCACCGGCACCTTCCTCGCGCGACTCCGCACAGCGGATCCCGCCCGCCCCGTCGTCCTCCAGGGCGACGAGCCCAGCCTCCTCGTGCTCGCGCCCGATCTCGCCGTCGAGAAGCGCGCGCGCGCCTCCTCGCTCCCGCTCCTCGTAACCCCCTGAAGACACGGAGATCCGATGGACCACTCGCCCCGCTTCCTCGCCGTCGTCGAAGACGCCAAGTCCCGCGTGAAAGAGACCACCGTCGAGGAGGTGCTCGCTCGCCGCGCGCGGGGTGCTGCCTTCGAGCTGATCGACGTGCGCGAGGACCGCGAGTGGAACGACGGCCACGCCGCCGGCGCGCGCCACCTCGGGCGGGGCATCCTCGAGCGCGACATCGAGAAGGCCGTCCCCGATCTCGACACCGAGATCGTCCTCTACTGCGGGGGTGGGTTCCGGTCGGCCCTCGCCGCCGACATGCTGCAGGAGATGGGCTACCGCAACGTGCTCTCGATGGCGGGCGGCATGCGCGCGTGGCGCGAGGCCAAGGCCGCCGAGGAGCGCTAGCCCGCGAGGCGGCGCGCGATCGCGGCGCGCTGCGCCTCGATGCGGGTCCAGTGCGTGCCGTGCCAGAACACGCGCCGGCAGCGCTCGCAGCGGAGGTAGCGGTCGAACGCGGCGAACGCGCCGGGGGGCACCTCTTGGGCCACCTCGTCCTTCGCGGCGTCCACGAGCGCGCCGCCGCACTTCATGCAGCGCACGGCGGCGACCGGGAGATCGAGCGCGCGCAGCACGAACACCGCCTGATCGACGACCGGCGCGTGCCGCGGCACGAAGAGCGCCCGCACCTCGCCGCCCTTGACCGGCCGGCGCTCGAAGAGCGGCTGGTCCGAGCTGAGGAGGATCGCGCCCGACGCGCGGGCCTGCTCGACGAGCGCGGCGTCCTCGATCCCGTGCTCGAAGGCGGCATCGTAGCCGAGCGCGCGGAGCCAGCGGGCGAGTCCGCCCAGCATGGCGTCGCACGCGAAGACCGCGGTCACGCAGGGCCCCAGCGCGCGACGAAGGCGCGGTGGACCTCGCGGCCCTCCTCGAGCAGCTGCTCGCGCCGGTAGCCGCTCTGCACCGCGAACACCACGAGGGTCTTGCCCTCGCTCCGGAAGCGCACGCGCCAGTCCTGGACCGCGAGCGTCGCCGTGCCGTCGGGGTTCGGACGGATGCGACGGTAGGCGTGCGGCTGCGGCCCGAGCGCGAGCACCTGCCGCGCCTTGTCCTCGAGCGCACGTCCGAGCTCGCCGAGGGACTCGAGCTGCGCGGTCGCGTGCGGATCGAGGACCACGACGTGGTCGCCCACCGGGTCGCTCGGCCGCGCCGCCTCGTCCTCGAGCCAGCCCGCGCGTGCGTCGGTGATGGCGTCCGTCCACGGCACGTAGGGCTTCAGATCGAGCACCGGCGTGCCGTCGAGGACGTCGACGTCGGACACGTGCACCACCCGCCCCTCCACGCGCTCGAGGCGGAACACGCTGAGCCCGAGGGGGTTCGGCCGGTGCGGCGAGCGGGTCGAGAACAGGCCGCGCCGCCGGGTGCTCCGGGGCGGCAGCACCTTGGGCCGATAGCCGTGGTTGAGGTGGAACCAGAAGATCACCCACACGTACTGCCAGCCCTCGAGATCGGCGAGCGCGTCCTCGAAGTGGTGGCCCGGCAGGAGCTCGATGGTGCCGCGCACGCCCTCGGCTGCGCGGGGCTGCCGCGGCGCCTGCACGCGCGACGTGAACGGCGTCCGCAGCACCCCGATGGGTCGCAACAAGAGCTCCGGCAGGTCCACGCGCGCACTCTGCCCTCGGGCGCGGGTGGCGTCGATCACCCTGGACCACCGCTGGTCCGGCGTGGATCGCCGCGCGCGCCCGGAGGCCATGATTTCCCCGCGATCGGGCGATTTCTCGGCCGGGCACGGGGCCTGCTGAGGGGAGGTCGTGCCGGCCCCGCGGAGGGGTCCACCCACAGAGGAGTCGCCCATGCTCGACGTTCGTTTCTTCGGGGTCCGTGGCAGCATCCCTTCGCCCGGACCGGACACGGTGGAGTTCGGCGGGAACACGTCCTGCGTCGAGGTGCGCTCGGCCACGACGCGCCTGGCGCTCGACGCAGGCACGGGGCTCCGCGGGTTCGGCAACGCGATGCTCGCGGAGGGGGGGCGCGAGGCCACGGTGCTGCTCTCGCACGTGCACTGGGACCACATCCAGGGCCTGCCGTTCTTCGGCCCGATCTACGTGCCGGGCGCGCGCCTCCGCGTGATCGCCGGCCAGAACGGCGTCCCCCTGGAGGACACGCTGCGCCGCCAGATGAGCGCGCCGGTGTTCCCGGTGGACCTGCGCGCCCTGCCCGCCGACCTCACGTTCGGTGAGATCCGGGACCGCGAGGTGCTGGCCATCGGCGACCTCACCGTGACCGCCGCCCGCCTCAACCACCCCGACGCGGTCTACGCCTATCGGGTCGAGCACGGCGGGGCCTCGGTGGTCTACGCGACCGACACCGAGCACTACGCGTGCGTCGACGGCCGCCTGCGCGTGCTCGCCGAGGGCGCCGACGTGCTGATCTACGACGCGCAGTACCTGCCCGAGGAGTACGCCGGCGAGCGCGGCCCCTCGCGCATCGGCTGGGGTCACTCGACCTACGAGGCGGGCGTCGCCCTCGCCAAGGCCGCCGGGGTGCGCAAGCTCGTGCTGTTCCACCACGATCCGGCGCGCACCGACGCGGGCGTCCGCGAGCTCGAGGCGCGCGCTCAGGCCCTGTTCCCCGCGACGATCGCCGCCCGGGAGGGCCTCGTGCTGACCGCTTCTTCCGGGGCCCGCGAGGCCGCGTGATAGATTGTGGACCCGTGCCGCGCGACCGGCGCCTCTCCCTGCTGCTCGACCTCGGCGCCATGCTGGCGCGCGAGGTGTCTCTCGACGCCCTGCTCACCACGCTGGGTCGCCGCATCGCCGAGGCGCTCGAGGCCGACCGCGCCACGGTCTACCTCGTGGAGGCCGACAGCGGCGAGCTGCGTTCGCACGTCGCGGATCTGCCCGAGATCCCCGAGATCCGGCTGCCGCGCGGCAAGGGCGTGGCCGGCTTCGTCGCGGAGAGCGGCGAGGTGGTGAACGTGCGCGACGCCGCGCGCGACCCCCGCTTCTACGCCGCCATCGACGCCACGACCGGCTACGTCACCCGCACCCTCCTCGCCGCGCCCATCCGCGACCCCCACGCCATCCGCGGCGTGGTGCAGGTGCTCAACAAGCGGGGAGGCCCGTTCGACGCGGAGGACGAGGCGTTCTGCCTGGCGCTCGCGGCCCAGGTGGCCCAGGCCCTCGACGCGACCACCCTGCGCGCCGCGCGCCCCGACGGCCCCGGCGTCACGCTCCGCGGTCCGATCAACCGCATCGTCGGCGCGAGCCCGGCCCTCGAGCAGGTCTACGCCCTCGTGCGCCGCGCCGCCGGCACCGACGCGACGGTGCTGCTCACCGGCGAGACCGGGGTGGGCAAGGGCCTCTTCGCCCGGGCGATCCACGCCAACTCGCGCCGCGAGGACCGCGCGCTGGTGACCGTCGACTGCACCACGCTGCCGGCGGCGCTGGTGGAGAGCGAGCTGTTCGGTCACGAGCGCGGCGCGTTCACGGGCGCCGACCGCCGGGTGGTCGGCAAGGTCGAGGCGGCCGACGGGGGCACGCTGTTCCTCGACGAGATCGGCGAGCTGCCAGCGCCGATGCAAGCCAAGCTCCTGCGGGTGCTGCAGGAGCGCGCCTTCGAGCGGGTGGGTGGCCGCGAGACCCTGCGCGCCGACCTGCGGGTCCTCGCCGCGACCCACCGCGACCTCGGAGCCCTCGTCTCGCGCGGCGAGTTCCGCGAAGACCTCTACTACCGGCTGCGGGTGGTCGAGATCCACGTCCCGCCGTTGCGCGCGCGGGGGCCGGCGGAGATCGTCACGCTGGCGCGCCACTTCCTCGACCTCTACGCCCGGCGCCACCACCGCCCGGGCCTCGCGCTCGGCGAGCCGGCGCTCGCCGCGCTGGTCGCCCACCCCTGGCCCGGCAACGTGCGCGAGCTCGAGCACGCCATCGAGCGCGCCGTGGTGGTGGCCGAGGGCGACACCCTCGCTCCGACCGACCTCGGCTTGCGCACCACGCGGGCCGAGGCGTCGCACCGCGCGCTCGCCGTCCCGCTCGGCCTGCCCCTCGAGGAGGTGGAGCGGCGCTACGTGGAGGCCACCCTCGAGGACCTGGACGGCAACCTCTCGCGCGCCGCCGAGACCCTGCGCATCGGCCGCAACACGCTCAAGCGCAAGCGCGGCTCTTGACCCGGCGCCGGGATCGACGACGCTCGACCCATGCACCTCCTGGTCGGCAACCCGACGGCCCAGAGCGGCAAGAACGCGGCGCGAATCGAGCGCGTGCGCGCGCTGCTCGACGCCCACGCCGTGCCCCACCGGTTCCTCGCCACGCTCCCCGCGGGCGCCACCGTCGCCGCGGTGGCCGAGGCCACGCGCGACCCGGCGGTGTCGGTGGTCATCGCGATGGGCGGCGACGGCACGTTCGCCGAGGTGGCCAAGGGCCTCCTGGACTCCGGGCGCGCCGAGCAGGTGCCGCTCGCCATGCTGCCGACGGGCACCGCCAACGACCAGGGCAAGTCGTTCGGCCTCTCGTCGGCGCCCGCCGACCTCGAGGCCAACGTGCTGGTCCTCCGGCGCCGCTGCGAGACCCGGCTCGACGTCGGGGAGATCACGCTCCTCGACGAGGCCGGCGGCGTGGTGCGGCGCGAGCGCTTCTTCGACAGCGCCGGCTGGGGCATCAGCCCGCGCGTGCTCCAGGTGCGCAACGAGGACCGGCGCCTCATCGAGAGCATCCCCATCGTGCGCGACCTGCTGCGCGACCACGCGGTGTACGCGGGCGCCGCGCTGCGCACGTTCCTCGCCTCCTATGTGGAGGACCAGAAGTTCGACGTCACGGTGGTGGCCGACGGGCAGACCGTGCACTGGACCGGCCTCACCGACCTCGTGGTCAAGGCCACGCGCATCTACGGCGGCATGTGGGTGTTCGCGCCCGAGTCGCGCCACGACGACGGTCGATTCGAGGTCGTCCCGTTCATGGGCAAGCGCGACTGGCTCTCCAAGGCCATGGTCCACCTCGACTCGACGGGCCAGCTCGAGCGCGATCTCGCCACCATCGGCGTCACCCACAGCGCGGCGCTGTCGGGCCAGCACCTCGAGCTCACGCTGACGGCGCACGCCGGCAGCCCGCCGCTCGCCGCCCAGATCGACGGCGAGGAGCTGCTCGCGACGCCGCGCGCCACGATCGACGTGCGCCCCCGCGCGCTGCGCCTGATCGTGCCGCGCGAGCACGCCACGTGAAGCGACCGCTGCCCCCGGCGCTGTTCGTCACCTTCGCCGCGCTCGCCTTCGCGACCAGCGGGCCCCTCTCGCGGTTCGCGCGACCGACCCACCCGCTGGTGGTCGCCTTCGGCAGGGTCGCCCTGGCCGGGCTCGTGCTCGCGGCGTTCGACGCGGGCGCGACGACGCGGGCCCTCCGCACCCTCTCGCGGGAGAACGCGCGGCTCGTGGTGGTCGCGGGCGGCCTGCTGGCGCTGCACTTCGCGCTGTTCCTGTGGGGGCTCGACCTCACCTCGCTCCCCGCCGGGATCGCCCTCGTGTCGCTCGAGCCGCTGTCGGTCGTGGTGTTCGCGTGGCTCCTCCACGGCGTGGTGCCCCGCCCGCTGGAGCGGGTGGGCGTCCTGGTCGCGACGACCGGGGCGGTGGTGGTCGCCTCGGGCCGCGGCACGGGCGAGCACCGGCTGCTCGGCGATCTGCTCGTGCTCGGCGCGGTCGCGGTCTACGGGCTCTACGTGAACCTCGCGCGCAGCTGCGCCGAGGCGCTGCCGGCGCGGGTGTACGCGGCGAGCGTCTACGGCGTCGCGGCGGTGTTCCTCCTGCCCGCCGTGCTGCTGACGCCGGGGGCACGAAGCGGCCCGCTGCCGCCGCACGGGCTGCTCGCCATCGTGGGCCTCGCGGCGATCCCCACGCTCATCGGGCACACGGCGGTGCAGACCGGCGCGCGGACCCTGTCGCCCTCGACGGTGGCCCTGGTCTCGCCCGGCGAGACGCTCGGCGGCCTCGCGATCGCCGCGCTCCTGCTGCACGCGGTGCCCACGCGCCTCGAGCTCGCGGGCGCGGCGCTCGTGCTGCTCGGCGCCGTGGTCTCGATCCGCGGGGCCGCGCGGCGAGCCCCGTGATACTCGATCCCACGATGCTGCAAGCCTCCGCGTCGGCGCTCGCGCGACGCATCCGCGACCGCTCGCTCACCTCCCGCGCGCTGGTCGACGCGCACATCGCCCACCTCGAGCGGTGCAACCCCACGCTCAACGCCCTCGTGCGGGACCGCTTCGTCGAGGCGCGCGCCGAGGCCGACCTGGCCGACGAGGCCATCCGACGCGGCGACGCCGTCGGCCCGTTCCACGGCGTGCCGTGCTCGATCAAGGAGGCGTTCGCCCTGACCGGCATGCCCAACACGTCGGGGCTCGTCGCGCGCAAGGGCCTGCGCGCGGACCGCGACGCGACCGCCGTGCGGCGCCTGCGGGCGGCCGGCGCCATCCCGCTCGGCGTGACCAACGTGAGCGAGCTCTGTATGTGGATGGAGAGCGACAACCGCGTCTACGGGCGCACCGACAACCCGTACGATCCGAGCCGCATCGTCGGCGGGAGCTCGGGGGGCGAGGGCGCGGTCGTCGGCGCGGGCGGTGCGCCGTTCGGCCTCGGCTCGGACATCGGCGGCTCGATCCGCATGCCCGCGTTCTTCAACGGGGTGTTCGGGCACAAGCCGAGCGCAGGGCTGGTCCCCGGCAGCGGCCAGTTCCCCATGGCGAGCGGCGCCGCCACCCGTTACCTGACGACGGGCCCCCTCACCCGCAAGGCCGAGGACCTCTACCCGCTGCTCCGCGTGCTCGCCGGGCCCGACGGCGAGGACCCGGGCTGTCGGCCGATGACCCTCTCGGACCCCGCGACCGTCTCGCTCGAGGGGCTCGACGTGATCACGGTGGAGCACAACGGCCTGGTCCGCGTGCAGAGCGCGCTGATCGCGGCCCAGCGCGCCGCGTGCGCCCACCTGCGGCGTCGGGGCGCCCGCGTCCACCAGGTGCACCTGCCCGAGCTCCGCAGCTCCCTCGCGGTGTGGTCGGCGCTGCTCGCCGAGGCGGGCGGCCCTTCGTTCGCCGAGCTCCTCGGCCAGGGCACCGCCATCCCGGTGGCGCGCGAGCTCCTCGCCTGGGCGCTCGGCCGGTCGGACCACACGCTGCCCGCGATCGGTCTGGCCCTGGTGGAGAAGGTGCCGAAGCTGCTCGGCGAGACGAGCGCGGCCGCGGTCGAGAGCGCGGCCCAGCTGCGCAAGACGCTCGACGACGCGATCGGCGAGCGCGGGGTGATGCTGTTCCCCTCGTATCCACGCCAGGCGCCGCGCCACGGCACCCCGCTCCTCTGGCCGATCCAGTGGGCCTACACCGCGGTGCTCAACGTGATGGAGCTGCCCGCCACCCAGGTGCCGCTCGGCCTCTCGGGTGGCCTCCCGCTCGGGGTGCAGGTGGTGGCGCGACACGGGGAGGACCACCGCTGCCTCGCGGTGGCGAGCGAGCTCGAGCGCGCGTTCGGTGGGTGGGTGCCCCCGCCCCGCTGGTTCGGCTGAGCGAGGCCGTCGGTCGCTCGCGGCCTCAGTACGAGCTCGACACGCCGAGGCTGCCGAAGTCGGACTCGGGCTTCAGGTCAGGCTTCGCGGAGCCGCTTCCCATGGGCTTCGGCTTGGCGACGACGGGCTTCGTGCTCGAGACCACGGGCGCGGCGAGGGTCGTCGACGGCGCGGTCGGTACCTGGGACGCGGAGGGCTCGGGCTCGGCGGGTGCGCTGGCGGACACCGGTGCCTGCACTGCGGCCTCCGTCGGACGGGGCTTCTCGCGCGGCTTCGCGGACAGGATGGCGACGACGATCACCGCGGCCGAGCCCAGGATCACCGCGGCCACGAGCCATACCGCGCGGTTCTGGCGCACGACGACGCGGGTGGTCTCCCCGACCGCCACGGGGACCGTGGTGGACTCCGACGGCGACGGCGGCACGGGAGAGACCACCGCCGACCGGATCGACACGCGCTCGGCCGGTCTCGCACGGGCGCCCGACGACGGCGGCGCGACGACGAGGTCTTCGAGGACCGGCACCCCGGAGGGCGGGCTCTTGCGGCGACTGCT
>CAZUZY010000141.1:0-18473 GCA_964624885.1 uncultured Polyangiales bacterium
CGCGGGCCCGCGGGCGAGTTCGCGCGGCACGGGCCATGCTCCGTCGAAGGGCATGGCCACCCTCGTCGACGCCTACTCCGACCTCACTCCCCACGAGCAGCGCAACGTGGTCGCCACGCTGACCGAGCTGCTCCAGATCGCGCTCGACGCCGAGCAGGGGTTCATCCACGCGGCGCGAGACACGCAGGGCGACTCGGGGCTCCGGGCGGTGTTCGAGGACTACGCAGGGCGCCGCTCGATCATGGCCAGGCAGCTGCGTGACCAGCTCGACCGCCTCGGCGCGCCGTCCGACGCCACCGGCACCATGGTCGGCAAGGTCCATCGCACGTTCATGGACGCGGTGGCGGCCGTGGTGAAGGGGCGACCGGTCCGCATGCTGGTCGAGTGCGAGCGAGGTGAGGCCTTCGCGCTGCGGAAGTGGGAAGCGGCCCTCCAGATGAAGCTCCCGATGGAGGTCGGCAACCTCCTGCTCGATCAGCGCACCGAGGTGCAGTCCACCCACGACGCGTTCGATCGCATGCGTCGTCCCTGGTGAGCCGATCGCTTCGCTGGCCGGAGCGGCGCGAGCTCACTGCTTGTCGCAGTCGAACACGGTGTCCATCGACGAGAGCTCGAAGGAGACCCGGCCGGCGCGCTTCTTCTTCTTCCCGTCCATCACCGTGGGAGAGACCGTGAGGGCGTAGGCGGGGATGCCGGCCGCGCTCGCCTCGTCGTTGCAGTCGGCGAGCTCGCCCTTCCACGCGCCGGTGCCCGAGTACTGCGTGCCGTCGGGGCAGGTGAGCGTCTTCTGCTTCTCGTCCCACTGGAAGTGGACCGTGCCGTGGGCCGCCTTGATCTCGAAGGTCCCCGCGCCTCGGCCCTCCTCGCTCGGCGCCTTGTCGATCGAGACGCTGAACTCGAAGCACTTCTTGTCGCCCTTGCCCATGAACAGCTCGCGCACCTCGCACTTGCCGTCCGGGTCGCACGCCTGACCCAACTTCACCGCCTGATCGTCGGGCAGCACGCACATCGTGGCGTCGTCCTTCTGCAGCTTGCCGGCGCCGCTGGCCTTGCCGCTGAGACACGACACGAGCTTGGCGGTGAACACGCGCCAGCACGACTCCGGGTTCTTGGCGAACCCGCAGTCGAGCTTCTTGGGCGCGCTCGCGCTGGCGCTGGCCACGGGCGCCACGGGCTCGGGCGTGCCGCCCCCGCAGCCGGTGGGGACGAGCGAGACGAGCGCGCACGTGGTGACCAGGACGACCGAAAACGACAACCCCCGTCGCATGCCGCGAGGCTACACGGGGGTCGTCACGCTCGCCAACCGGTCACGTCGACGTGACGCGCGAGAGCAAGCCTCAGGGCGTGGGCTCTATCTTGGCGACGCGCCGCTCGTGCCGTCCACCCTCGAACGCGGTCGCGAGGAACACGTCGAGGATGTCGGTCGCGAGGCCCACGCCCACCACGCGCTCGCCCAGGGTGAGGACGTTGGCGTCGTTGTGGCCGCGGGCGTTGCGCGCGGTGAAGGTGTCGCTGCAGTTGACCGCGCGGACGCGCGGGTGGCGGTTGGCGGCCATCGCCATCCCGACGCCGGTGCCGCACACGAGCAGCCCCCGATCGGCCTCGCCCGCCTCCAGCTTCTTCGCCACCGCGTGCGCGAAGTCGGGGTAGTCCACCGAGGTGCCCTCGTGCACGCCCAGGTCTTCGACCGCGTCGCCGCGGGCGCGCAGGTGGGTCACGAGCTCGCTCTTGAGCCGGTAGCCGGCGTGGTCGGCGGCGACGACGATGCGCATCACGACACCCGCGAGATGACCAGCGTGGCGTTGGTGCCGCCGAACCCGAACGAGTTCGAGAGCACGTGATCGACGCGACGCTCCCGCGCGGTGTGCGGCACGAGATCGAGCCCCGCGACGGCCGGGTCGGGCTCGTCGAGGTGGAGGGTGGGGGGGATGACGCCCTCGGCGATGGTCATCGCGGCGATCGCGGCCTCGACGGCGCCCGCGCCGCCGAGCAGGTGGCCCATCGTGGACTTGGTCGACGAGATGGCGAGCTTGCCGCTCGTCGCGTGGTCGCCGAACACGTGGCGGATCGCGAGGGCCTCCTGGATGTCGCCCTGCGGCGTGGAGGTGCCGTGCGCGTTGATGTAGCCGACCGCGCTCGGATCGAGCTTGGCGTCGCGCAGGGCGAGCCGCATGGCGCGCGCGGCGCCCTCGCCCTCGGGGGCGGGCTGGGTGATGTGGTGCGCGTCGCTCGAGGCGCCGTAGCCGGTGAGCTCGGCGTAGATCCGCGCGCCGCGCTTCTTGGCGCGGGTGAGCGACTCGAGGACCAGGGTGACCGCGCCCTCGCCGATCACGAAGCCGTCACGGCCCTTGTCCCAGGGGCGCGAGGCCGTCGAGTCGTTGCGCTTGGACAGCGCCATCATCGCGCAGAAGCCGCCCACGCCGAGGTGGGTGATGGCCGCCTCCGCGCCGCCCGCGATCATGACGTCGGCCGCGCCGCGACGGATCCAGCCAGCCGCCTCGCCGATGGCGTGCGCGCTCGAGCTGCACGCGCTCGTGGTGCAGAACGACGGCCCGCGCAGGCGGTGCAGGATGGAGACCTGGCCCGCCGCGAGGTTGGCGATGGTCTGCGGGATGAAGTAGGGGGTGACGCGCTTCGGACCCTTGTCGCGCAGCGTGTTGTGGCTGTTCTCGATGGCCTGGAGGCCGCCGAGGCCCACGCCGATGATGGTGCCGGTGGTGTCACGCTCCTCCTCGGTGAGCTCCAGCGCCGCGTCGCCGAAGGCGATGTGGGTGGCCGCGATGCTCATCGCCGAGAAGCGGTCGAGCTCGCGCGCCTTGCGCTTGTCGGCCAGGTAGGGCTCGACGGCGAAGTCCCGGACCTCGCCCGCGACCTTGGAGGCGTACTCGGTGGTGTCGAAATGCGTGATGGGGCCGATCGCGCTCTTGCCGGAGAGCACGTGGCGGAACGGCTCGATCGTGCCGATGCCGTTCGGGATGACGAAACCGATGCCCGTGATGACGACGCGCTCCATGTCACCTTCCTGAACTCGAGATCGGCCCTCGCGGGCCGAGACACCTACGCCGCCCCCGCCGCGCGCGAGGCTGAGCTTCCTGGCCGAAACAGCGCGGGGGGCCTTCGCCCCCCGCTCGCGGTCACTTCTTGGCGTGCGCCGAGATGTAGTCGATGGCGTCGCCCACCGTCCGGATCTTCTCGGTGTCCTCGTCCGGGATGTCGATCTCGAAGCTCTCCTCGAAGGAGAGCACGAGCTCGACGACCTGCAGCGAGTCCGCCCCGAGGTCCTCGATGAACTTCATCTCGCGCGCAATCTTCGCAACATCCTCTTGGAAGTGCTGCGCGATGATCGCCTTGACCTTCGCCTCGATGTCCATGGTCCGTCCTTCCGTCTCTTCGACGTTTGCGCATCGGCCCCTTACTCCGAACCCTCGCCGGAGGGAACGGTTCGGGGCCATTTTTCACACGTACATGCCCCCGTTGACGCGGAGTGTCTGTCCGGTGACGAAACCTGCCTGCTCACTGGCCAGGTACAGCACCGCCGCCGCGACGTCCGCGGGGGTGCCCGGGCGGCCGAGCGGGGTGCCGTCGAGCATGGCCTTCTTGGCCGCCTCGGGGAGCCCGGCGGTCATGTCGGTCTCGATGTAGCCCGGGGTGATCGCGTTCACCGTCACCTGACGCGACGCGTACTCCTTGGCGATCGACTTCGTGACGCCGAGCAGCGCGGCCTTGGTCGCCGCGTAGGCCGTCTGGCCCGGGTTGCCCATCTCGCCGACCACGCTCGACACGAACACGATGCGGCCGAAGCGGGCGCGCATCATCGGCTTGATCGAGGCGCGGGCGACCGCGATGGCGCCGCGCAGGTTCACCGCGAAGAGCTTCTCGAGGTCTTCGTCCTTGAGGCGGATCAGCAGCTGGTCGATGGAGATGCCCGCGTTGGACACGGTGACGTCGAGCCGGCCCTTCTGCTTGGCGATGGCGTCGATGGCCGCCTCGGTGGCCTTGGTGTCGGCGACGTCGAAGCCCACCGGCTCCGCCTTGCCGCCCGCGGCGCGGATGGCCTCGCAGGTCTCCTTGGCGGCGGCCTCGCCGCGCGCGTAGTTGACGAACACCTCGGCGCCGGCGGCGGCCAGCGTCTCGCTGATCGCGCGCCCGATGCCGCGCGAGCCACCGGTGACCAGGGCCACGCGGCCGTCGAGTCGGAAGAACGGCGTGGTCATGCTTGCTCCGTGGAGAAGAACGCGGGCACCGCCTCGATGCCGGCGAGATCCGAGACGTTGTGGACGCGCAGGCCGGGCGCGATCCGCTTGCAGAGGCCGGCGAGCACCTTGCCGGGGCCGATCTCGAGGGCGTGGGTGACGCCGGACGCGACCATGGCCTCGATCGACGCCTGCCAGCGCACCGGAGAGGCGACCTGCTGCACGAGGGCCTCGACGATCGCGGCGGGCTCGGTGCGGGGGGAAGCGTCCACGTTGGCGACCACGGGGAAGCGCGGGGCCGCGACGGTGATCGCTCCGAGCGCCGCGCGCACCACCTCGGCGGCGGGGGTCATCAGCGCGCAGTGGAAGGGGGCGCTGACCTTGAGCGGGATGGCCTTGCCCTTGCGGGCCCCGACGAGCTCGCCGGCCTTCTTCACGGCCGCGGCGCCGCCGGCGATCACGATCTGACCGGGGGCGTTGAAGTTGGCGGGGCTCACGACCTCGCCCGTGGCGGCGGCGGCCTCGCGGCACACCTCCTCGACCACCGCGGCGTCGGCGCCCATCACCGCGGCCATCGCCCCGACCCCGGCCGGCACGGCCTCCTGCATCGCGCGTCCGCGGCGGTGCACGACCACGCAGGCGTCCTCGACCGAGAGGGCACCGCCCGCGACGAGCGCGGCGTACTCGCCGAGCGAGTGCCCGGCGGCGGACACGGGCGGCGAGAGGGCGTCGCCGAGACGCTCGCGGAGCGCCGCCAGGAGGGCGATCGACGTCGCGACGATGGCCGGCTGGGTGTTGGCCGTGAGCGTGAGCTCGGCCTCCGGACCCTCGAAACAGAGGCGCGAGAGCTGCCCCGTGAACGTCGGCTCGTCGGCGAGCGTGGCGTCGACGCGCGCGTAGACGTCGCGCGCGGCGGGCGAGGCCTCGGCCAGCGCCTTGCCCATCCCCACCACCTGCGACCCCTGACCCGGGAACAGCCACGCCACCTTCATGAACGGCGCGGGGTAGATTGGGCAGCGCTGCCCGGCAAGGCCAAGAGCGCACGACGCAGCGCGTTTTCGTGACGATGGGCGCGTAGCCGGTTACGCTGTGGGGCCACATGGGAGCGGAACACGACGCAACGATCAGCGCGGGGGACATCCCCAACGTCGCGCCGGACGAGGATCTCCCCGCGGGGACCCAGGTCGGCGAGTACGTGATCGAGAAGAAGCTCGGCGAGGGCGGCTTCGGCACGGTCTACCGCGCGAACCACCCGCTGATCGGCAAGACGGCGGCGATCAAGGTCCTCAACCGGGCGATGTCGTCGAACCACGAGATGGTGGCGCGCTTCGTCAGCGAGGCCCGCGCGGTCAACCAGATCCGTCACCGCAACATCATCGACATCTTCGCCTTCGGGCAGCTGTCCGACGGGCGCCAGTACTACATCATGGAGATCCTCGAGGGAGAGCCGTTCGACGCGCTCCTCGAGCGCACGCCGCGCCTCGATCTCGCGACGGCCCTGCCGATCCTGCGGCCGGTGGCGCGGGCGCTCGACGCCGCGCACGAGAAGGGCATCGTCCACCGCGATCTGAAGCCCGAGAACATCTTCCTCGGCAAGAACGAGGACGGCACGATCTTCCCGAAGCTGCTCGACTTCGGGATCGCCAAGCTCTCTGGCAAGCCGGGCGACACGAGCGCCAAGACCCGCACCGGCCTCCAGATCGGCACGCCCTACTTCATGTCTCCCGAGCAGTGCCGGGGGGTCGGCGTCGACCACCGCACCGACATCTACGCCTTCGGCGTGATGATCCACCGCGTGCTCACCGGGCACCTGTTGTTCGACGGCGAGACGATGATGGACATCATGATGAAGCACGTGTCGGTGCCCCCGCCGCCGGCTTCTTCCATCGCGCCCGACCTGCCTGCCGCGCTCGACGCGCCCCTGCTGGCGATGGTGGAGAAGGAACCCGACAAGCGCCCCCGCACGATCACGGCGGCCCTCGACGCCCTCGAGGCCGCGGCCGTCGCCTCGGGGATCGACCTCGGCGCGATCGGCGGCGGAGCGGGCGGGCGGGGCACCAGCGCGGGCGCCACCGTCCAGGCCCAGACCCTGGGCAAGCCGTCGATCACCGAGCTCGCGATGGCGCCTTCCGCGCTCGCGCCGCCGCCGAGCAAGGCGAGCAAGGCGCCGATGTTCGTCGGTGTCGCGCTGCTCGCGTGCATGGCGGTCGGCGCCGGCGCCTACGCGCTCAAGGGAGGCGGCAAGGAGCCGGGGCCCGCGTCGAGCACGCCCGCCAAACCGCCCGAGAAGGCCGACCCGCCGGTGGTCTCGGCGCCCGTGGCCTCGTCCGCGTCGGCGCCGGCGCCGTCGGTCAGCGCTTCCGCGCCGGTGGTGAAGATCGACGTGAAGATCGAGGGCATCCCCAAGACGGCGGAGATCTTCGCGACGACCGGGGCCGGCGCGGAGGTGAAGCTCGGCGTGGGGCCCGGCAGCTACGCCCTGCCCAAGGGCGAGAAATCGGCCCTGCGCATCGCGGCCCCCGGCTTCGTCGAGAAGAAGGTCGACGTGCTGCCCGAGCAAGGTGTGCCGCTGAAGATCCTCCTCGTCCCGGCCGGCAAGGCGGGCGGTGGGAACATCAACAAGGACCTGGAGAACCCGTTCTGATGCAGAACCACGTTTCGTTCCTGGGACGGCTCGCGCACCTGCGAGGCGCCCTCCTCGGCGTGGTCGCGGCGACGCTGTTCTCGTTCGGTGGTGCGTGCGCTTCGTTGCCCGACGTCCCCTCCGGCCAGTGCGGCAACGGCATCGTCGAGTCCGGCGAGGAGTGCGACACCTTCGCGGCCTCGGGCGCCCGCTGTCGCTCCTCGGACGAGGTGTTCGCCTGCCGGTTCGACTGCGCCAAGACGGCGGACGGCAAGCAGCCCACCTGTCCCGCGGGGTTCGTGTGCGGCGAGGCCGAGGGCATCTGCCAGAAGCCCACGGGGCAGTTCGGCGACGTCGCGATCAGCTTCGAGGCCAACGCCGGGCACATGGTCCTCGGCGACTTCGACGGCGACGGGCGCAAGGACCTCGTCGCGTCGTCGCGCCCCGACAACGCGGCCCTCACCACGAGTCGCGTGTTCTTCTTCGACGGCGTCACCAGTGCCCCGCGAGGGGTCGCCATCCCGACGGTGGGCTTCTTCCCCATCGCCGCGGACTTGAACAACGACGGCCTGTCCGACCTGGTCCTCGGCAACGCGCAGGGCATCAACGTGTTCCTCGGTGCCGCGGATCGCCAGCTCGATCCGCAGGCCTTCGGCCGGTTCCCGCTGCCCCCCAACTCCAAGGTGGTGGCGATGATCGTCCACGGGCTCGCGCCCACCCGGGACACCAAGGACGACAAGGACGCGCCGTTCGGCGACGCGGCCATCCTGTTCGCGGAGACCACTCTCGGTGGCACGCCGGTTCGCTTCGCGACGCTCGGCTCGTCCCAGGGCGACCCGGGCAGCCGTGTGTTCGCCCTCTTGCCCCGCAGCCCGAGCGACCTCGCTGGCACGCCGGTGGTCGGCAACTTCAACGAGTCGACGCCGTGCGAGGAGGTGCTCTACGGCTGGAAGGACGACCCGCAGCTGCAGCTCCTCTCGGTCTGCGACAAGGACGGCAAGCTGCTCTCCAAGGCGGGTGTGCCCGCGAAGGCCCTCGCGCTGCCCGCGGCGGCCGTGGGATCCCGACTGATCACCGGCGACGTCAACGGCGACGGGCACCTCGATCTGATCGTGAACAGCGCGACCGACACGTCGGTGGCGTTCGGTCGAGGCGATGGCACGTTCTCGGGTCGCCCGGACCTGAGCCCCGGAACAGAGATCACCAAGCTGGCCCTCGCCGGGATCGAGGGGGCGTGCCCCAACATCCTCGCCTTCGAGTCCCCGGCCAGTGCCACGAGCTACAAGAAGCTCGGCGGGCCGCTCGCCGTCTTCCCGCGGAGCGCCTCTGCCGGCGATCCGCGCATCGTGCGCATCGCCAAGGTCACCGAGGTGAGCGGGAGGGTCGAGCTCTCCGGGCCGACGGTCGCCGTCAAGAACAGCGGTGACTGGAGCAGCGCGCTCATCAGCGACCTCAACGGCAATGGTCTGTCCGACGTCGTCGGCGCCTCCGACACGGCGCTCGACCTCGACTTCTACAACGGCACGCCGTCGGGCGAGCTCAATCCGACCAAGATCACCACCGACTTCCCCGTGAAGCACCTCGTCGCGGGCGACGTCGACGGCGACCTGCTGAACGATCTCGTCTTCGTCGAGATCGGCGGTGGCGACGACGGCAACGACGAGATCGACGTGGCCTACGGCTCCGCGGCCGGGGCGCCCGAGGCCCCGTTCGTCATCGGCCAGTTCGGCGCGATCAGCGAGCTCCTCTCCGGGCGCTTCGACGAGGTGGACGAGACCGCCGAGATCGGTGCCGTCTACGCCAACAAGGTCAGCGCCGGCGACCAGATCACGGTGCTCGACGGCAACGGCAGCCGTCAGCTGCTGTCACCCTTCGGCTTGAGCAACGCCGAGGCCGCGCGGGCCGTCGCCGGTCGTCCGTTCTCGGTCACTGCCGGCCACTTCGACGCCACCAAGGCGACCGACCTCGCTTCGGTCGCGGGCGAGCAGGCCGTCGCGCCCCAGAACTCACCCCTGCGCATGTGGTACGTGCCCGTGCAGTCGACGAGTCCCCAGCTCACCAGCGCGGGCATGGGGCTCGTGCTCAAGGACGTGCAGTCGACGGCGGCCGGCTCGGGCGAGGTCGTGCGGTCCGCGGCGGGTGACCTCGACGGCGACGGCATCGACGAGCTGGTCCTCCTCGCGCCCAGGGCCGACAAGGCCTCCGGCATGCTGCTGACGGTGGGCAAGATGGGCCCGTTGCCCGCGCCGCCCGCCGGCGCGCCCACGACCGGCTTCCTCCAGTTCCCCAAGGTGTTGCCGGTCGGCAGCTCGATGGGCAACCAGCTCTCCGACCTCGCCGTCACCGACCTCGACGGCGACGGCAAGAAGGACGTCGTGGTCTACGTGGGTGGCGCCGAGCTCGTGGTGCTGTGGAACGACGGTGGGGGTTCGACCGACCCCACGACCGCGGCGCGCCCCGAGCCGCCGGCCGGCAAGTGGCGCGGCTTCACCGTGCTCGACTACGGCAAGGCGCTCCCCCCCGTGCTGATCGGCGTGACCGAGAAAGGCGTCTACGCGCTCGAACCGTCGGCCGCCAACAAGCGCGTGCTCGTCCCCACCCAGCTCTCCGGCATCGACGGCGGTCAGGCGATCGTCGCCGGCGACGTCAGCGGCGACGGCATCCCCGACCTGCTCGTCGCCACCGGCGGGCGCGTCTCCGTGTACCCGGGCCTCGCGAGGAAGCCGTGAAACGATCCCTGCTCCTGCTCGCCGCGCTGTCCCTCACCACCCCCGTGCTCCTGTCCGCGGAGCGCGCGCACGCGCAGTCCAAGGAAGACCTCGACAAGGCCAAGGCGCTGTTCAACGCCGGCGCCCAGGCCTACTCGCTCGGGCAGTACCTGCCGGCGATCCAGGCCTTCGAGGAGGCCTACAAGATCGCCCCCAAGCCGGCGATCCTGTTCTCGCTCGCGCAGGCGCAGCGCAAACAGTACGTGATCGACAAGGATCCGACGCGGCTCGAGGCGGCGGTGAAGGGTTTTCGCCAGTACCTCGCCGAGGTGGCGAGCGGCGGCCGTCGGGCCGACGCGGTGCAGGCCCTCTCCGAGCTCGAGCCGCTGCTCGACGCGATGAAGGCCAAGGGCATGCCCGCGCCGACCGCGGCGCCGCCCGCGAAGCCGGCGGCGCGCGTGATGGTCACCTCGCCCACCACCGGCGCCGTCGTGTCGCTCGACGGCGCCAGCACGAGCGAGGCGCCGTTCATCGGCGAGGTGAAGCCGGGCAAGCACACCGTGGTCGTGTCGGCCAAGGGTCACGACGACGAGAAGCGGGAGATCCAGGTGCTCGACGGCGGCCTCGTCGCGGTCGATCTCACCCTCAAGGAGAAGCCGGCGCTGCTCGAGATCCGCGCCCCTTCCGGCGCCGAGATCACCATCGACGGCCGCGTGGTGGGGGTCGCCCCGCTCGCGGCCCCCGTCCCCTCCACCCACGGGCGCCACTTCGTCGCGGTGATGAAGAACGGTTCGCTCGCGTGGACCAAGGAGGTCGACCTCGTCCGGGGCGAGAGCCAGAAGCTCGACCCGCAGCTCGCCACCTCGGCCCAGCGCACCGCCTCGTACGTGGTCCTCGGGTTCGCGGCGGGGGCCATCGTCACGGGCGGCGTCTTCACGGTCCTCGCGCTCGGCAAGCAGAGCGACGCGCAGGGCGTGCTCGACGAGAAAGCGGTGGGCAACATCTCCCCCAGCCGGCTCGCCGACTACGAGGACGCGCGGGCCGCCCGCGACCGCTGGAAGATGGGCGCCCTGATCGGGTTCGGGGTGGGCGCGGCCCTCGCGACGACCGGCATCCTGCTGTTCGCCTTCGACCGGCCGAAGACGCCGGCCATGGAGCTCGAGCCGAGCAAGCCGGGGCCCACCAAGGAGCCCCCCAAGCCCTCGATGGAGGCCACGGTGGTCCCGATCGTATCGCCCGGCTTCGCCGGCGCGAGCTTCCACCTCGCCTTCTAGGCGCCGTAGACCCGCTTCTCGCGCGCGGCGAGCGCGGCGAAGTAGAGGACCAGGAGCGGCACGAGCTTCGACATGTGGGCGAGCGCGAACACCCGCGGCGTCGCCCCGGCGGGGGGCAGGAACGAAGCCTCGTGCTCGGTGAGCAGCGCGAGCGCCGGCAGCACGAGCCACGTGAGCGGCGACCGGAGCGCGCCGCGGGCGACCAGCGCCACGAGGAGGGCGATGGGGAGCACGACGAACGAGACGTGGTGCTCGAACGCGAACGTGGGCGCGAGGATCATGATCACGACCAGCGCCACGGCTCGCCCCTCGCGCGTCGCCCCCCGCCACGTCGCGAGGGCGAAGCCGACCAGCAAGGTCGCGACCGCGGCGAGGTGGAACTGCGCAGCCCTGGGCGAGAGCTTGAGCGGATCGGCCCACGGCTCGCCGCGGTCGAAGATCCAGTAGGCGAGGGCGCCGAGCGAGTGATTGCCCAGCAGATCGATGGGGACCCGCAGGCCGTGGTAGCGGTGGCCCGGCAAGAACCCGAGCAGCACGTCGCCGAGGAAGCGCATCCCGTGGGCGCCGATGAGCGCGCACGATCCGAGCACCAGCGCGCCGCCGCTCAGGGTCACCACCGCCGCCTCGCGGAACCGCCGCTCGGTGAGCGGCACCAGCACGAGCAACGCGGGGCTCATCTTGATGGCGGCCGCGGCGCCGAGGAACACCCCGGCCCAGGGGCTCTTGTCGCGTTTGACCCACCACGCGGCGAGCAGCAGGAGGACGATGGCGTTGACCTGCGCCATCATGTTGGTCGAGCGCAGCGGCCACAGCGCGCACACGGCCACCACGAAGGCGGTGCCCGCGGTCTCGTCGCGCCGCGAGACCCAGCGCTGCAGCAGGGCCACCGTCGCGACGAAGCACGCCGCCGTGATCCAGAACCAGAGGAGGCGCGCCTGCAGCACGCGGTAGTGCGTGAGGGGCTGGAGCAGCTCGGCGAGGAAGGGGGGATAGAAATAGGGGTGGACCGCGGGCAGCCCCGAGAGGTGCGCCGCGCGCTGCAGATCGTCCGGCGTGTACGGATCCAGGCCCCTGCGAATCGCCATCGCCGCGGCGTGGAACGAGCCGTAATCGTTGATGCTCTTGGCGCGCAGCACCTCGAGGCGGTCGAAGAGCCCGATGCGGACGAGGAGGATGGCCCAGGCGATCCGGCGAGCGAAGGCGGACATGCGCGGCGCGGAGCTTACTCCGGTGGCCCGCCGCGGCGCTGCGGGTTTACCTCACCCCCCGAGTTTGGCATCCTGCTCGCGATGCCCACCTGGTCCTCGGTCCGAAACGTCGCCTCCTCGTTGGTCGCTGCCACCGTGCTCGTCGCGTGCGGCGGCGCGGGTCGCTGGGGGCACGCCCGCAACTACGTGCCGAACTCGGAGGAGAAATCGCAGATCGAGGGCACGCGCGAGCTCGACGCGCCGATGGCCCAGCTCAAGCCCGAGCAGTGGAAGGGCGCCAAGGTGCGCTTCTTCCTCGTGGTCAGCGAGCGCAAGCCCGCGCCCGGCGGCGCCGCCTACCTCACCGGCAAGATCGCGACCCTCAACGAGGTCAACAACTGCGAGAACAAGTACGACGACGACAGCTGTCGCGTCACCATCAAGCCCACCCTGCACGAGACCGTGCACGCGACCATCACGCTGCGCGCCGAGGACGACGTGGGCGAGCTGCGGGTCGGCACCGGGAGCCTCGTGCGCGTGGTCGGGCAGATCTCCGACGCCACCGACCCGGACGACGGCAAGCTCGTCGTGCAGGGCGCGTGGTACCGCCAGTGGCCCATCGGCTACTACATCAAGGAAGGCGACTTCAAGCAGTGACCGGCCCGGAACGCCCCCTCGACGCCGCGGATCTCTGGGCGCTGCGGCGCGTCGGGGCCCCGGTCGCCACGCGCGACGGTCGCGTGATCGTCACCACGGTCAAGTCGTACGACGTAGAGGCCGATCGGGGGCACGACGTGATCGTGCGCGTCGGCGCCGACGGCGTCGTCGCGCTCACGGCGGACGACGTCTCGAGCTCGAGCCCCGCGGTCTCTCCGGACGGTCGCCGCCTCGCCTTCGTGCGTACGCCGCGCGCGGGCGGCGAGCGGCCGGGCTCCACCTCGGGCCAGCTGCACGTGCTCTCGCTGGACGGTGGCGAGGCGCGCTGCGTGACCGACCTCCCCCTCGGCGTGTCCGATCCACGCTTCCTGCCCGACGGCCGCCGCGTGGTCGTGGTCGCGCCCGTGCTCGAGGAGGCGATCGACAAGCCCGCACCGGCCGACAAGGGGGGCGTCGTCGAGGCCACCCGCGTGCTGCTCGAGGCCCGCGCCAAGTCGCGCGTGCACGCCCACGTCACCGAATCGCGCGTGTACCGCTTCTGGGACCGCTGGCTGACCGACGGCGCGGTGCCCCACCTGTTCCTCGTCGACCTCGATTCGGGCTCGGTGCGCGACCTCACCCCCACCTCGCGCCGCTGGTTCGACCTGATGGAGGACCCGGGCCAGTACGAC
Organism: uncultured Polyangiales bacterium; assembly: GCA_964624885.1. GTDB lineage: Bacteria > Myxococcota_A > Polyangia > Polyangiales > JADJMO01 > JADJMO01. Next base: position 13,314 of record CAZUZY010000141.1, read on the forward strand.
GTCTCGCCCGACGGTCGGCACGTCGTGTTCGCGGCGAACCGCAGCGCGCCGCCGCACCGCGAGGCACGTTGGTCGATCTTCGAGGTCGAAGTCGACGGCGACGGTGAGGTGCGCGAGCTCACGCCCGACGTGCCCGCCGACGCGAGCCTGCCCCGCTACTCGCCCGATGGTCGCTCGGTGCTCTTCGGTCAGCGCCGGGACGACTACTACGGCGATCGGATCCGCCTGCGCCTGCTCGACCGCGCGAATCTCGCCACCGAGGTGCTGACCGAGGAGTGGGATCGCTCGCCCACCGAGTGGTGCTTCCGCGACGACGGCAGCATCGTGGGGTGCGTCGAGGAGGAGGCGCGCGGCGCCGTGTTCGAGCTCCGCCGCGGGGAGCCCCCGCGGATCCTCTGCCGCGAGGGCACGGCCCACGGGCTCGTCGTCGCCGGCGCGCGGCTGCTCGTGCAGCACGCCACGCTCTCACGACCGCCCGAGATCGCCGAGGTCGTCGACGGCACGGTGCGCCTGCTCACCCACGTCAACGATCCGATCCTGTCCCGGCGCGCCCTCGCCACGGTCGAGGACGTGCGCTTCACCGGCGCGAACGGCGATCCAGTGCAGATGTGGGTGCTGTTGCCGCCCGGGTTCGACGCACAGAAGAAGTACCCGCTCGTCCACCTGATCCACGGTGGGCCCTACGGCACGTTCGGCGACGTGTTCCACTTCCGCTGGAGCGCGCAGGTGATCGCCGGCCTCGGCTACGTCGTGGCCCTCGTGAACTTCCACGGCTCGTCCTCGTTCGGCGAGGCGTTCTCGCGATCGATCCTGGCCGACTGGGGCGGCAAGCCCAAGGACGACATCCTCCTCGCGACCGACCACCTGATCGCGCGCGGCCTCGTCGACCCCGAACGCATGGCCATCGCGGGCGGGTCCTACGGCGGATACCTGACGGCGTGGCTCGCCACCCAGACCCAGCGCTTCCGCTGCGCGATCGCGCACGCCGCGGTCTACAACCTCGGCACCCTCTGGGCGAGCGACTACACCCAGGGCACCGACCTCGAGTTCGGCGGCATGCCGTGGGGCACCGGCGCAGACCTGGCGCGCATCGACGCGCACGATCCCGCGCGCCACTCGGCCGGCTACGCGACCCCGATGCTCGTCATCCACGGCGACCTCGACTACCGCGTGCCGGTCAGTCACGGTCTCGAGCTCTACGGCGTGCTCAAGGCCAAGGGGGTCGAGGCCCGCCTCGTCCACTACCCCGACGAGAACCACTGGATCCTCAAGCCGCAGAACTCGCTCCACTGGTACGGCGAGTTCACGGGCTGGCTGCGCCGCTTTCTCGGCTAGGCGCTCCCCGGTCGTTCGGCGAACTGCAGCTGGTGGAGCTTGGCGTAGAGCCCGCCGTGGGCGAGCAGCTCGTCGTGGGTGCCCTGCTCGGCGACCTTGCCGCGGTGCATGACGACGACGCGGTCGGCGGCGCGGATGGTGGACAGTCGGTGCGCGATCACGATCGCCGTCCGACCCTCGAGCACCGCCTCGAGCGCCCGCTGCAGGCGCGCCTCGGTGTCGCTGTCGACGCTCGCCGTGGCCTCGTCGAGGATCAGGATGTCGGGGTCACGGTAGAGCGCGCGGGCGAACGCGACCAGCTGTCGCTCGCCGGTCGAGAGCCCCGAGCCGCGCTCGCCGACCTTGGCGTCGAGGCCGAGCGGGTCGCGCTTCTGGAAGAAGTCGAGCGAGCCGATGCGCGCGAGGGCCGCCTCGACCTTGGCCTTGTCGACCTCCTCGCCCATCGCGACGTTGGTCGCGATGGTGCCCGAGAACAGGTAGACGTCCTGGGGGACCACCGCGAACCGGCGCCGGAGCTCGCGCGGGTCCCAGGCGCGCACGTCCTTGCCGAGCACGCGCACCACGCCCTCGTTGCGCTCGTAGAGGCGCAGGACGAGCGCCGCGATGGTGGACTTGCCGGCGCCGGTCGCGCCGACGATCGCCACGTGCTCGCCCTTCTTGGCCACCAGATCGACGCCGCGCAGGACCGGGACGTCCTTCTTGTAGGAGAACTCGACGTGGTCGAGCTCCACCGCGAGCGAAGGATCGCCCTCCGGCCCGACCGGCAGGCCTTCGGGCGCGTCGTCGATGTCCTTCTGGTCGAGCAGCGAGAACACGCGCTCGGCGCCGGCCATCGCGGACTGCAGCACCGTATAGCGCGCGGTGAGGTCGCGGATCGGGATGAAGAACTGCTCGAGGTACTGGAGGAAAGCGACGAACGTGCCGAAGCTCACCACCGCCGCGCCGAGCGAGACACCGCGCAGACCGATGAACCACAGGATCAGCGCCGCGCAGATGATCGAGACGCCTTCGACGATGGCGTCGAGGGTGGCGTCCCAGAGGATGGCCTGGTGGTTGGCCTGGCGGTACCCGTCGTTCTCGAGGTCGAACTCCTCGCGGCAGGCCTCCTCGCGGCCATAGGCCTGGGTGACCGCCACGCCCTGCACCTGCTCGCCCATGTAGCTGTTGAGGCGGGCGGTGCGGCCGCGGATGTCGCGGAAGGCGAGGCGCGCGCGCTTGCGGATGAAGTTGGCGGCGAGCGCGAGCGGCGGCAGGGTGACCAGCGCGATGGTCGCGAGGTGCCACTCGAGGGTGAACATCATCACCACGATCAGCGCCAGGGAGAGGAAGTCGCCGATGGCGTTGAGCGCGCCGGTCGCGAAGAGCTCGCCGAGGGCGTCGATGTCGTTGGTCACCCGGGTCACCAGGCGGCCCACGGGCTGGTTGTCGTAGAACCCGAGCCGCGCCTTCTGGAGGAACCCGAACACCCTGGTGCGCAGGTCGGCCATGGCGCGCGCCCCGGCGAGCTGCATCACGTAGATCTGCAGGAAGCGCAGGAACAGCTCCGCGACGACGACCACGAAATACAGGGCCGCCGCCTTGTCGACGACGCCGACGTCCCGGCGCGCGATGCCCGCGTCGAGCGCCCACTGCATGATGCGCGGTCGGGCCGTGACCAGCACGGCGACCACCGGCAAGAGCAGCATCGAGAGCAGGAGGGGCCGCGCGTGCGGCCGCACGAAGGGCCACAGGCGCTTGAGCAGGTCGAAGTCCAGCGCCTCGCCGAGCGCGTCTTCTTCGTGGATCGACTGCTTGCCCTTGGGCGAGGCCACCACCGCCCGCGTCGTCGCGCTCATTCTGCCACCTCGGCCTGGGCCAGCGCGTCGAGCTCGCCCTCGATGCGTTGCTCCTCGGCGAACCGCGAGTAGAGCCCGCCCGACTGCACGAGCTCGTCGTGGGTCCCCTCCTCGACGACGCGCCCGCCGTCGAGGACGAGGATGCGGCTGCACCGCTGGGCCGCGGCGACGCGATGGGTGATCAGGAGCACCGTGCGCGCGCGCTGCTGGCGCTCGATGGCCTCGAGGATCGCGGCCTCGGTCTTGGCGTCCACCGCGGACAGCGGGTCGTCGAGCACCAGGATCGCGGGCTCGCGCAGGAGGGCCCGCGCGAGGGCGATGCGCTGCCGCTGGCCCCCCGAGAGCTGCACGCCGCGCTCGCCGACCACGGTGTCGATGCCGGCGTCCATCCGGTCGACCTCGTCGAGGACGAACGCCTCGGCGAGCGCGCCGCGCTCCTTCTCGACGGCGGCCGGCGCGTCGGGGTCGTCGAGCGGGAAGCCCACGTTGCGCGCGACCGTGGTGGAGAAGAGGAAGCTGTCCTGCTGGGCGTAGCCGATCGCGCCGCGCACCGAGGTGAGCGGGAGCTTGCTGACGTCGACCCCGTCCAGGAAGATCTTGCCCGGCGTCGCGGGGAGCAGCCGCGGCAGCAACGAGGCGAGGGTGGTCTTGCCCGAGCCCGTGCGGCCGACGATGGCGAGCGACTTGCCGGCCTCCACCGAGAAGGAGACCGAGGACAGCACCTCGCGGTCGCCGTAGGCGAAGCTGAGCTCCTTCACGGCGAGGGCACCGGCAACCTTGGCGGGCGCCGGCGCGTCGCCCGAGACGACCTCGGGGACCGACTCGAACACCTCCGAGAGGCGGGTGTAGGACGCGCGGCCGCGCTGGACGATCGAGAGCATGAAGCCGAGGGCCATGGTCGGCCAGGCGAGGCGGGCGAGGGCGCTCAAGAACGCGACGAACGCGCCGGGCGAGAGCAGCCCCTGCACGACCATGCGGCCGCCGTACCAGAACACGACCAGCGTGCCCATGGTGGCGAGCATCCCCATCATCGGCCCGATCGACCCGCGGACGCGCGCGATGTCGAGGCTCTTCTCGAGGTAGTGCTGGTTGACGGTCTCGAAGGCGCGCGACTCCTCTTGCTCGAGGGCGAACGAGCGGACGACGCGCACGCCGGCGAAGTTGGCCTGCACGCGGTCGCTCATCTTGCCGAGCGCCTCTTGCACCTCGAGGGTGCTCTTGAACATGCGGCGGCTGAAGCTCCGGGTGAGCACCATGAGCGGCGGATAGACCACCATGGAGACCAGCGTCAGCCGGACCGAGACGCCCAGCATGATGGCGAGCGCCGACACGTAGGCGAACACGGTGTTGATCACGTTGAGCACGCCGAACCCGAACAGGAGGCGCACCTGGGCGAGATCGTTGGTGGTGCGGCTCATCACCTCGCCGACCGGCATGCGCCGGAAGAACGAGGGGCCGAGGGTGTGCAGCTTGGCGAGCAGCGCGCCGCGCAGCTCGTACTCGACGTCGCGACCGCCGTTGAACAGCACGACGCGCGAGCGCACGCGGAACAGGACGGCGACCACCGCGAGGCCCACCAGGATGGCGCCGACCGTCTTGGTGTCGGCGTATCGGCCCGACGAGAGGTCGTCGACGCCGCGCTTCATCAAGAGGTCGATGGCCGCGCGCAGGCCGTTGAAGACGAGCAGGTAGGCGGCGCCCACCAGGAAGGTCGGCAGGTGCCGGCGGAACTGGCCCCCCAGGGTCAGGGGCACATCGGTCGTCGGCGCAGCCATTCGAGCGGAAGGAGAGATGACGCAAGGGGCAGCGGGGTGACAGTATTTTCTGAGGGGGGCTCACGCCCCCCTGGGTTCGGCGACCGCGGCGCTCCTCGCTTCGCTCGTCGACCGCAGATCGGCCGAACACGCGGTTTCTTAGGGGGGCTCACGCCCCCCTTGGGTTCGGCGACCGCGGCGCTCCTCGCTTCGCTCGTCGACCGCAGATCGGCCGA